>JAIXXF010000030.1 GCA_027490925.1 Comamonadaceae bacterium | reverse complement strand
TTCGCTGCAGGCGTAGCCGAACATCAGGACCTGGTAGCCAGCGCCGGTGTTGAGCACGTCGTCGCTCGCCTGGTCCACGCCCTGGGCGATGTCGTTCGACTGCTTGTCGTAGCAGACCATGACCGCACAGCCCTTGTAGTCAATGCCGTAGTCGGTGTTGTCGTAACCAATGCGCTTGATGGTGTCGCGCGCCACCTGGATGTAGTCAACGTGCGCGTTGGTGGTGATTTCACCGGCCAACACCACCAAGCCGGTGTTGCACAGCGTTTCTGCGGCGACGCGAGACAGGGGGTCTTGTTTGAAGATCGCGTCCAGAATCGCATCGGACACTTGGTCGGCCACCTTGTCGGGGTGGCCTTCTGAAACAGATTCGGACGTGAAAAGAAAGTCGTTCGCCATTTGAATAAACTCCACAGGTTGGTACGGCGTTGCCGTCAGCCTGTTGGCCCTGGCGAACGCTTTAGCAGATTTGTTTAACGGGCCAGTACTGTCCGGCCCATGTCGCCCTGCAAGTTGCTCATTTAACTCAGCGACATTGTCATTTTACAGAAATCGGATGCTGAGCCTCTTCAAAGCCCTTGCCCATTGGCCCCTTGGTGCGTTGCAAGCCATTGGCTGGGTGCTGGGGTGGGTCACTTTTTTGGCGTCGGCGCGTTATCGCCGGGCGTTCTTGGCCAACGCCGCCCAGGCCGGTTACCGCTTTGCCGATGTCCGCGCGGCGGTGGGCCAGACCGGCTGCATGACGGCCGAGTTGCCCCGCATCTGGTTTGGCAGCGCCCCGCCGCACTGCGAATGGGACAACCTCCCCCCGCTGGACGCCGCCTATGCCCGCGCCCAGGGCGTGCTGCTGCTCACACCCCATCTGGGCTGTTTCGAAGTGCTGGCCCAGGCGCTGGCACAGCGCTACAGCGCCGAGCATGGCCCATTGACGGTGTTGTACCGACCGGCCCGCAAGGCGGCGCTGGCCGATCTGGAAGACTCCGCCCGCAGCCGCCCCGGCCTGAAGGCGGTGCCCACCAACCTGTCGGGCGTGCGCGACATGATCAAGGCCTTGCGGCGTGGCCAGGCGGTGGGCCTGCTGCCCGACCAGGTGCCTCCCGACGGCTTGGGTGTGTGGTCGCCGTTTTTTGGCCGCGACGCCTACACCATGACCCTGGCCGCGCGTCTGGCCCAGCAAACCGGCGCCGCCACCTTGATGGTGTGGAGCGAGCGGCTCTTGTGGGGGCGCGGTTACCGCCTGCACTGCCGTGAGCTGCTGGCCCCGTTGTCCAGTGACCTGCACACCGCCGTGACCCAACTGAATGCCGAAGTGGAGCGCCTGATCCGCGAGTGCCCTCAGCAGTACCTGTGGGGCTACGCGCGCTACAAGCAGCCCCGGGTGGAGGGGCGAACCGAAGCGCCCGTGCCGATCCCTGGGGGCACCTCGTGATGCGCGCGGTGCTCGGGCTGCTGTGGGTGCTGCATTGGTTGCCGCTGCCGGTCTTGGCATGGCTGGGTCGGGGGTTGGGCGCGGTGCTCTGGCCCTTCGCCGGGGCGCGCCGGCGCATCGCGCTGCGCAACCTGGCGCTGTGTTTCCCTGAGAAAACCGAGGCCGAGCGCCGGGCCATCGCGTTCGCACATTTTCAATGGCTGGGTCGCAGTTTCCTGGAGCGCAGCGTGCTCTGGTATGCGTCGCCCGCGCGGCTCAAGCGGCTGATTCATGTCGAGGGCGAGGTGGGCTTTGCCGACGCGCACCCTGGTGCGGTGATGTGGCTGGCCCCCCACTTTTTGGGCCTGGACGTGGCGGGCGTGGCGATCCAGCTGCACATCGCCCGGCGCGGTTGCTCCATCTACCAGTCGCAGAGCCACCCGGTGGTGGACGCGGCGCTCAAGCGGGCACGGCTGCGGTTTGGCAACGCCAGCATTTTTTCGCGCCACGAAACCGCCAAGCCATTGCTGCGCGCCATCCGGGAGGGCATGGGGTTTTTCAACCTGCCCGACATGGACTTTGGCGCCAAAGACGCGGCGTTTGTGCCGTTCTTTGGCGTGCCCACCGCCACGTTGCTCGCGCCCTCGCGCATGGCGCGGCTGCTGGACATGAAGGTGCAGCTGGTGGTGGCCGAACTCCTCCCCGGTGGGCGCGGCTACCGGGTGCGGTTCCACCCACCGTGGACCGACTTCCCCACGGCCGACGCCCAAGCCGACACCGCCGAGATGAACTGCCGCCTGCAGGCGGAAATCATCAAGATGCCCGCGCAGTATTTTTGGGTCCACAAACGCTTCAAAACCCGGCCACCCGGTGAACCGTCGCTGTATTGATGCACACGGCGGGCGCTGCCTGGTGATATGACGTGCGCCTGTGCCCGGTGACGCCGGTGTTGTGCCTGCGCTCGCTTGTTGAAGCTTGTCGAAGCATTTTGACGCTTTTGTGGGTTTTTGGTGGTTCTGGCGACCGAGCCCTGAATTTTCAGGCCTTAAAGGGCCTAAGCCCTTGTCGATTCTTGCTTAATTGCTACTTATTTAGTAGCAAAAAATCGGTGATCCAGCCAGCCACGCGGTCGGGTTGCTCGTGCACGATCCAGTGGGTTGCGTCGGGCACCTTCACGACCGTCAGGTCTGTCACGTAGTCGTCCAACCCGTCCACCAGGGACGGCGGCAACGCGGTGTCGTTCAAGCCCCAGATCACCAGGGTCGGCACTTGTATCGTCAGCATGTCATGCGGCAGGTGGATGGCCGCTGCGGCGGGGTCTTCTGGCCGGGGTGGGCGCAAGGGCGAGGCGCGGTAATAGTTGCAGCCGCCGGTCAGGCCGTGGGCCCAAACCGCCCGGTACTGGTCTTTGACCGCCTCGGTCAGCCACGCAAAGTCGCCGCGGTCGGCGAACATGTTGGTGAAAAAAGCCCACAGTCGGCGGTGGTCGTCTTCGGCCAGCAGCGCTTCCGCGTCGGGCCGAACCAGGAAGTTCATGTAGGCGCTGGCAGCCTGCTGCGCGGGGTTGTGCTGAAGCTCGCGCAGAAAGGTTCCGGCGTGGGGCGAGTTCAAGATCACCAAGCGGTCCATCAGCTCGGGGCGATGGTTCGCGAGCGACCACGCGACCGCGCCGCCCCAGTCGTGCGCCACCAGCGCTGCCAAGTGACCGCCTTCGGTGTCGATCAGCGCGGCGATGTCTTGCACCAGGTGCTTGGCGCGGTAAGCCGATGGGTCGGCTGGGGCGCTGGAGCGCTCGAACCCGCGCAGGTTGGGTGCGACGCAGCGGTAGCCCAGGCCCGCGAAGTGGGCGAGCAAGCCATCCCACACAAACGCCGCCTCCGGAAAGCCATGCAAGAACACCAGCACCGGGCGCCCGCGCTCGCCCGCCGTGCGGCAGCTCAGGTGGATGCCGTGGGGCAAGGCTTGCAGGTGGGTGTCGATCATGATGAAGCGGCCGCTCAGGACGCGGTGGGGGGCGTGCCCAGGTCGGTGGTTGGCGAGGCGTGGGCGCCGGTGGGCTCGGTGAATGAGACCGTGGCTGGGCCTGTGGCCGCCAGTGCAGCCACTGTGCGGGCCACAGCGCCGTCGTGGGCCCAGCGCCACAAGCGCAGGCTGACCTCTTCCACGCCTTGCTTTTTCAGGGCGGAGAAGAGCTGGACTTCGCCACCGCCCGCCTGAAGGCGCGCGATCGACAGGGCTTTTTGGGCCTCGGCGCGGTTGAGCTTGTCGGACTTGGTGAGCAAGACCAGGAACTTCAAGCCCTCCACCACCCGCGGCCGGATGACGTCGAGCAGCACCTCGTCCAGCTCGGTCAGGCCGTGGCGCGGGTCGCACAGCAGCACGATGCCGCGCAGGTTCTCGCGCGTCACCAGGTAATTGGCCATCACCTGCTGCCAGCGGTACTTGGCGGCTTTGGGCACGGCGGCGTAGCCGTAGCCGGGCAGGTCGGCCAGCACCGCGTCGGTTACGCCCTGTTTGCCCAAGGTGAACAGGTTGATGTGCTGGGTGCGGCCCGGTGTTTTGGACGCGTAGGCCAGGCGCTTTTGCTGCGTCAGCACATTGATGCACGTGGACTTGCCCGCGTTGGAGCGGCCCACGAAGGCGATTTCTGGCAAGTCCACCGGCGGCAGGTGGCGCAGTTCCGGGGCGGAGGTCATGAACTTGGCGGTGTGCAACCAGCCGGTGGCCTGCACCGCGGTGGGGGCGGGCGCGACGGTCGCTGCGGCGTGGGTGTGGGGCTGGTCGGTCATCGGGGCTTTTCGGTGGGGCTGTGGGGGCTGCCGAGGCAGCGTCGAGGGCGTGAACGGCGGTGGGTCGCTTCAGGCGGCCGGGGAGGCCCCGCTGTGGCGGGGCGCTTGAGCCGAGGGCGCGATGAAAGCCCGATGCGTGCCCCCGGGTACCCGCCCGGAGACCGTCTGCACCGCATTGTAGAATCGTGGCCTTTCGCGCCCAACCCCACACACCCAAGCCATGAAGTCGTTCGCCCCTTTGTTGATGGCAGCCCTGTGCGCCATCACGGTCGTTCCCAGCATCGCCGCAGACGCCCCCGCATCCGCTTCGGCTGCGCCCAAGTTCAAGCCCGACCTGGCCAAGGGCGAGGCGCTCTTCGCCAGTTGCGTGGCCTGCCACGCGGCCGATGGCAACTCGGCGATTCCGGCGAATCCCAAGTTGTCGCAGCAGCACCCCGAGTACATCGTCAAACAACTGCGCGAGTTCAAATCGGGCAAGCGCGCCAACGCGATCATGGCCGGTTTTGCGGCCGGCCTGT
This sequence comes from Comamonadaceae bacterium, assembly GCA_027490925.1. Taxonomy (GTDB): domain Bacteria; phylum Pseudomonadota; class Gammaproteobacteria; order Burkholderiales; family Burkholderiaceae_C; genus PCRC01. Next base: position 59,042 of record JAIXXF010000030.1, on the reverse strand, counting down.
CCGATGACGACATGAAAAACATCGCCTACTGGTTGGCCAGCAAGCCCGCCAAGCCTGGCTTCGCCAAGGACAAAGAGCTGGTGGCGGTGGGTGAGCGCATCTACAAAGGCGGCATTGCCGACCGGCAAATCGCCGCATGCGCTGGCTGCCACAGCCCCAATGGCGCGGGCATTCCCGCCCAGTACCCACGATTGGCCGGTCAACACGCCGACTACACCACGGCGCAGCTCACCGCTTTCCGCGACGGCGTGCGCAAAAACAACCTGCAAATGACGCAAGTCGCCGCTAAGCTGAACGACCGCGAAATCCGCGCAGTGTCCGACTACATCGCCGGTCTGCGCTGAAAAACCGCGCCATGCCAGTGCGAATGGGGAACCATTCGCGGGCAGCACACCCTGAAGCAGGGCGGGCCATTCGCAAGAAGGCTCGCCCTTTTTCATGGTTCAGTCACGGTTAATTGAAGTCACTGAGAATCCTTGTAATGTCTGTATCGACCCATGGCCTTCGACTGAAAACCCGCTCCCATGTGGTGCGGGAGGCGATCGAGCTGTTGTCGTCGATGCGGTTTGCGATCTCGCTGCTCACTGTGATCTGCATCGCGTCCATCATTGGCACGGTGCTCAAGCAGCACGAACCGTTCAACAACTACGTCAACCAATTCGGGCCATTCTGGGCCGAGCTGTTTCGGGTGATCGACCTCTACTCGGTCTACAGCGCTTGGTGGTTTTTGTTGATCCTGGCGTTTCTGGTGGTCAGCACCTCGCTGTGCGTGACCCGCAACACGCCCAAGATCCTGGCCGACCTCAAGGTGTACAAGGAAGGCATACGCGAGCAGAGCCTCCAGGCGTTTGGCCACAAGGCGGAGTCGGTGTTGGCCGAGACCCCCGAGGCCGCCGCCCAGCGCATTGGCAAAACGCTGGCCAGCGGTGGTTGGAAGGTCAAGTTGCAGCAGCGCGACACGCCAGAGGGCAGCGGCTGGATGGTGGCGGCCAAAGCGGGCGCGGCCAACAAACTGGGCTACATCGCGGCGCACAGCGCCATCGTGCTGGTGTGCGTGGGCGGCTTGCTGGACGGTGACCTGGTGGTGCGCGCCCAGACTTGGTTCAACGGCAAGGAGCCGTTCGTGGGTGGCGGCATGATGGCCGAGGTGCCCGAGAAGCACCGCCTGAGCGAGCGCAACCCCACATTCCGTGGCAACCTGCTGGTGACCGAAGGCGCGACCTCCAGCACCGCCATCCTGAACCAACCCAAGGGCATCTTGCTGCAAGAGCTGCCGTTCGCGGTGGAGCTCAAAAAGTTCGTGGTGGATTACTACTCCACGGGCATGCCCAAGCTGTTTGCGAGCGACATCGTGATCCGCGACCTGGAAACCGGCCAGGAAACCCCGGCGCGGGTGGAGGTGAACCACCCAGCCAGCTACAAAGGCATCCAGATTTACCAGTCCAGCTTTGACGATGGCGGCTCTCAGGTGAAGCTCAAGGCCTTCCCCATGGCCGCTGGGGCGCGACCGTTTGAGATCGAAGGGACCATTGGCAGCACAGCCGAGCTGGCCCGTGGCGACGCGACCGGCAGCGAGCGGATGGCGCTGGAGTTCACCTCGCTGCGGGTGATCAACGTCGAGAACTTTGCCAACGCGGGCAAGTCGGCCACCGACGTGCGCAAGGTCGATCTGCGCGCCGCGCTCGACGACCGCTTGGGGGCGGCGAACAAAACCGTTACCAAAAAAGAGCTCCGCAACATCGGGCCCAGCATTGGGTACAAGCTGCGCGACGCGGCCGGTCAGGCCCGCGAATTCAACAATTACATGTTGCCGGTCGACATGGGCGACGGCGCAGGGCGCGTGTTTCTGATGGGTACCCGCGACACGCCGAACGAGCCGTTCCGCTACCTGCGCATCCCGGCGGACGACAAAGACAGCCTGGACGGCTTCATCGCCCTGCGCGACGCCCTGGCCGACCCCGCGCAGCGGGACCGTGCGGTCAAACGCTACGTGGCCAAGTCAACCGACCCGCTGCGCCCCGACTTGGCCGCCCAGCTCAGCGCATCCGCCAGCCGGGCGCTGGCGTTGTTCGCTGGTGTCGGAAGCAGCGACGCGCCCGCCGCGGTGAGCGGCCTGCAAGCCATCTCGGATTTCTTGGAGACCAACGTGCCAGAGAGCGAACGCGCCCGAGCGGGCGAGGTGCTGGTGCGCATCGTCAACGGCGTGCTGTTCGAGCTCCTGCAAATGACCCGCGAGGCCGCCAAACTCAAACCGCTGGAGCCCGGCGAGGCGACCCAGAACTTCATGGTGCAAGCGGTGTTGAGCCTGAGTGATGCGGTGCTGTACCCGGCGCCCATGGCGTTTCAGCTGCAGGACTTCAAGCAGGTGCAGGCCAGCGTGTTCCAAGTGGCCCGCGCACCGGGCAAGAACATCGTCTACCTTGGCTGCCTGTTCCTGATTCTGGGCATCTTCGCGATGCTCTACGTGCGCGAACGCCGCCTGTGGGTGTGGCTCGCCCCGCATGGCGACGGCAGCGCGCAGGCCCGCATGGCGCTGTCGACCAACCGCAAGACCCTGGACGTGGACAAAGAATTCGGCCAGCTCGCACACAAGCTCATCCACGCCAGTGCCTGACCGCCGTTTTCCCACACCTATTTGACCGACGTACCGTGACCGACACACCGAACCGCCCCGGAGACCCCCGATGAACACCGCCACCATCGCCTTGAACGAGAGTTTTCTGTCGCGCCGAAACTGGCAAGACTGGGTGTTTGCCCTGCTGGTGCTGTCGGGCGGCTGGTTCGCGCTGTCACGCTACGCCCCTTTCATGGATGGCTACGAAAAAGCCATTTTGGTGGGCACGGTGCCCGCGGCCATCTGGCTCGGCTGGTTCTGGCGTCCCCTGGAACGCTTGATGGTGGTGGTGGGTGCGGTGTCGTTGCTGGCGGTCTTCGCCTACCAAAGTGACCTGGCGCGGGCCGACTCGGTGTTCTGGTTGAAGTACTTCTTGTCCAGCCAGTCGGCGATCCTGTGGTCCTGCATGCTGTTTTTCATGGCGACCGGTTTTTACTGGCTGGGCATGTTCGTCAAAGGCCAAAGCGCCCCGTTTGAATCGCTCGGCTCGCGGCTGACCTGGGTCGCGGTGGGCATGGCCTTGATCGGCACCCTGGTGCGTTGGTACGAGAGCTACCTCATCGGGCCCGACATCGGCCACATCCCGGTCAGCAACCTGTACGAAGTGTTTGTGCTGTTTTGCTGGATGACCGCGCTGTTCTACCTCTACTTTGAAGCCCAGTACCAGACCCGTTCGCTCGGCGCGTTTGTGATGCTGGTGGTCAGCGCAGCGGTGGGTTTTCTGCTTTGGTACACCGTGGTGCGCGAAGCGCACGAGATTCAGCCACTGGTCCCCGCGCTCAAGAGCTGGTGGATGAAGCTGCACGTGCCCGCCAACTTCATTGGCTACGGCACCTTCGCACTGGCGGCCATGGTGGCGTTTGCCTATCTCATCAAACAGCAAGCGGCCGAAACCCGCTGGTACAAACTGGCGCCGCTGTGGATTCTGGGCGTGGTGCTGTGCTTCGAACCGGTGGTGTTCCGCCAGTCCGCAGCAGACAACGGCAGCAGCTATTGGATGGTTTACTTCGGCGTGTCGGCGCTCATCGTGGCGGGCATACTGTTCGGCCGCAAACAAATCGCCGAGCGTTTACCAAGCTTTGAGGTGCTGGACGATGTGATGTACAAGTCCATCGCGGTTGGTTTTGCGTTCTTCACCATTGCCACCGTGCTGGGGGCGTTGTGGGCCGCAGAGGCTTGGGGTGGCTATTGGAGCTGGGACCCCAAGGAGACCTGGGCGCTGATCGTGTGGCTCAACTACGCCGCATGGTTGCACATGCGCCTGATGAAGGGTCTGCGCGGCACGGTGTCGGCCTGGTGGGCGCTGGTGGGGTTGGGGGTCACGACGTTCGCGTTCATCGGCGTCAACATGTTCCTCAGTGGCTTGCACAGCTACGGAACCTTGTAAGTTCTGGGCGTGTCCGACGACCCACTGACTGGCCCCAAGGACACCCCATGATCATTCGAACTTCCCACACCGGTTTCATCCACCCTGTCAGCGGCGAGATCACCCCGCAGGCGGTGCACGATGGCCGCCGCCAAGCCTTGCGTCGGATGGCGGGCGGTGCGGCGGGTCTGGCATTGGCCAGGTGGGCCCAGCGCGATGCATGGGCGCAAAGCACGCCCCGCCCGGGCCGACTCGCCCCTTTGTCTGCAACCCGGTCCGCCGTGGCCGGTGCAGTGACCCTGGACAAGCCCACGCCCTACGACGACGCGGCGAGTTACAACAACTTTTACGAATTCGGCACCGACAAGTCGGACCCGGCGCGCCACGCCCACACGCTCAAGACCTCGCCTTGGACGGTGGCGGTGGAGGGACTGGTGAAGAAACCCACCCAGTTCGGTCTGGAGGAACTGCTCAAGCTCAGTGCGCAAGAAGAGCGCATCTACCGCCTGCGGTGCGTCGAGGGCTGGTCCATGGTGATCCCGTGGGTGGGTTATTCGCTCAGTGAACTGGTCAAGAAAGTGGAGCCATTGGGCAGCGCCAAGTTCGTCGAGTTCGTGACCTTGGCCGACCCCAAGACCATGCCGTTTGTGGGTTCGCGGGTGCTGGATTGGCCTTACACCGAGGGCCTTCGCCTGGACGAGGCCATGCACCCCCTGACCTTGCTGTCGTTTGGCATGTATGGGGAGGTGCTGCCCAAACAGAACGGCGCCCCCGTGCGCTTGGTGGTGCCGTGGAAGTATGGGTTCAAGAGCGCCAAGAGCCTGGTGAAGATCCGTTTCACCGAAAAACCGCCCGTCACCGCCTGGAACAAAGCGGCCCCGCAGGAGTACGGTTTTTATTCCAACGTGAACCCCGAGGTGAGCCACCCGCGCTGGAGTCAGGCCACCGAGCGGCGGATCGGCGAAGACGGCCTGTTCGCCAAAAAGCGCAAGACCTTGATGTTCAACGGCTATGAGGCCCAAGTGGGGCAGATGTACGCGGGCATGGACCTGAAAAAGTTTTTCTGAGCGCCATGGCGGTCTCTGTCCATACCAGCGCCACGCCGCGCCGCATGGTGGGCGCTCTCCAGCGCGGCCTGCTTCACCGGGCCGCCAAGCCGGTGTTGTTTTTGGCGTGCCTGCTGCCCTTCGTCTGGCTTTTTCACGGTGCAGCCACCGATGCTTTGGGTGCCAACCCCCAAGAAGCGCTGATCCGTGCCACCGGGGATTGGACTTTGCGATTCCTGTGCTTGGTGCTCGCGGTCACCCCGCTGCGTGTCGGACTTGGCATGCCTGCGTTGGCGCGTGTCCGACGCATGCTGGGCCTGTTCGCTTACTTCTACGCCATGCTGCACCTGCTGAGTTACAGCGGTTTCGACATGGGCTTTGATCTGGCCGACATTGGGGCCGACATCGTCAAGCGGCCATTCATCTTGGTGGGGTTCACCGCGTGGCTGTTGCTCACGCCGTTGGCCCTCACGTCCTTCAACCGGGCGATCAAGGCCTTGGGCGCGAAGCGCTGGCAGACGCTGCACCGCTTGGTTTATGCGGTGGCGGGCTTGGGGGTGCTGCACTTTTTCTGGATGCGCGCCGGTAAAAACAACTTCACCGAGGTGGCCGTGTACGCGGGCGTATTGGCGGTGCTGCTGGGGTGGCGGTTGTGGCGTCTCCCCTTTTTTGGGCGTTTCAAACGCGTTGCAAGTTAAAACGGCGCGTAGCCCTTGTGCTTCATCGATATCTTGCTATTGATTCAGTAGCTGAAAGCACCTGGCGTCATCCGATGTGCTGGACGCTGAACCTTTCTGGTTGGGCGATGGGGCGTGGTTCAAGCGCTCCTGTCGCTCTCTTTGCCCCGCCAACCCTCAACCCTCAACCCACCAGCCGTTCGTGCCGCATCTGGTCGGCCGCGGTTTCCCGGGCACGGATCAGAGTGGCTTTGTCGCCCTCCACCAGCACCTCGGCGGGTCGCCCGCGGGTGTTGTAGTTGCTGGCCATGCTCATGCAGTACGCGCCCGCTGACAGAACCGCCAGCAGGTCACCAGGCCGCACGTCCAAGGCACGGTCCCGGCCGATCCAGTCGCCGCTTTCGCAGACCGGGCCCACCACATCGAACACGGTGCCAGGGCCGTGGCGCGGGGACAGCGGCACGATCTGGTGAAACGCCTCGTACATCGCCGGGCGGGGCAGTTCGTTCATGGCCGCGTCGATGATGCAGAAGTTCTTTTGCTCACCCGGCTTCAGGTACAGCACCTCGGTCACGCAGACGCCCGCGTTGCCCACCAGGGAACGGCCGGGCTCGATCATCAGACGGCGTTGGCCGTAACCACGCGCGTCGAGCTTGGCCAGCAGCTGCGCCCAGAGGGCGTCGGCGGCGGGTGGCGTGTCCCCGTTGTAGTCAATGCCCAGGCCACCACCGAAATCGATGTGGTGGATCGGGATGCCCGCAGCCTCCACCGCGTCCACCAAATCGAGCACCCGGTCCATCGCGTCCAGATAGGGCGTGCTGTCGGTGATCTGCGAGCCAATGTGGCAGTCGATGCCCACCACCTGCAGGCCAGGCAGTGCAGCGGCCCGCTGGTAGGTGGCCAAAGCCCGCTCGTGGGCCACGCCGAACTTGTTGCCCTTCAGGCCCGTGGAGATGTACGGGTGGGTCTTGGGGTCCACGTTCGGGTTCACGCGAATGCTCACCGGCGCACGAAGGCCCATGGCCAACGCCGCATCGCTTAACACCTCCAGCTCGGACTCGCTCTCCACGTTGAAGCAGCCGATGCCCGCCACCAATGCCTGGCGCATTTCCGCTCGGGTTTTGCCCACACCGGAGAAGATCACTTTGCCCGGGTCGCCGCCTGCGGCCAACACCCGCTCCAGTTCACCGCCCGACACGATGTCGAAACCGCAACCCGCTTGCGCGAACACCTGCAACACACCCAGCGACGAATTGGCCTTCATCGCGTAGCAGATCTGAGCGTTGCGCCCGGCAAAGCCGCGCTGGTAGGCGGCCAACGCGTCCAGCATCGCGGCCTTGCTGTACACAAACAGTGGCGTGCCGTGCGCCTGTGCGAGCGCCGACAGAGCGTGTGACGCCATGCAGAGTTCGCCGTCCCGGTAGGCGGTGTGCGGATGGCCGGGCAACAAAGAAATGCTCATGGCTTGGAAGGGGTCGAGGCCGCCGGGCTGGCGGTGGGCGCTGCGGTGTTGGAGGGAACGGGGGCGATTACAGCCGGCCGGGCGTCGCCAGGACGCAGCGTTTGCGGCAGGGTGGCGCGCTCGGCGCCCGGCGGTGGCTTGGGCAAGGTCAGGTCGCCGCGTTGGCCACAGGCTGGCAGGGTCATCGCGCCAGCAACCCACAAGGCGCTGACTAGAATTTGATGAATTTTCAACATGGCAAATTGTATGACCGACCCCGAGTTCATGACCCAAGCCGAGGCGGTGTTGCGCGCGGTGGAGCGGTGCTGTGACCGCATCAACGACGAAAGCGACGCCGACGTGGACAACCAGCGGGTCGGCGGCATGGTCACACTCACTTTCGCCAACCGGTCACAGGTGATCGTGAACCTGCAAAAGCCGCTGCACGAGATTTGGATGGCCGCCCGATCTGGCGGTTACCACTATCGGTTCGACGGGTCCCACTGGCGCGACACCAAGACCGGCGCGGATTTCTTCACCGACTTGTCGCGAAATGCCAGTGCGCAGGCCGGTCAGCCGTTGACATTCACCGCTGAGCTCTGAGCACTGAGCGTTCTCGCTGACGCCAGGCACCCCTGCCCCCAACGCCGTGACAGGTCAGTTGCGGAAAAAGTCCAAAATGCTGCGACGCTCTTCGGCGCTGGGCGGCACTTGCGCCGGGACCGGGCCTGCTGGTGGAACAACGACGGGGGCGCTGGGCGCGGCAGGGTCGTCCAAGCCCACGCTCGTGATGCCGTTTTGGTTGGCGTATTCCGTGTACGCCCAGTCCCCAGCGACGTTGACCACGCCTGCGGGCACCACTGGCTCGGAAATAGGTATCCCTTTGAGCGCATGCGCCATGTAGCTGATCCAGATCGGCAAACTCAGGCCACCGCCGGTTTCGCGGTCGCCCAGTTTCTTGGGGGTGTCGTACCCCATCCACGCGACCGCCACCACGCTGGGCTGGTAGCCAGCGAACCACGCATCGATCGAGTCGTTGGTGGTGCCGGTTTTGCCGTACACGTCTGAGCGGCGCAGCATGCCCTGCGCCCGCGCGGCGGTGCCCGAGCGGGTGACTTCCTGCAGCAGGCTGGTCATCACAAAGGCGTTGCGTTCAGAGATGGCCCGGGCCGATTCGTCCAGCACCGGCGGTTTGGTCTCCACCAGCACGCGGCCTTTGTGGTCGGTCACGCGGGTCACCAAAAAGGGGTCCACGCGGAAGCCGCCATTGGCGAACACCGCGTAGCCCGTGGCCATTTGCATGGGTGTCACCGAACCGGCACCGAGCGCCAGCGTCAGGTAGGCGGGTTGCTTTTCGGCTTCAAAACCAAACCGGGTGGCCCACTCCTGCGCGGTGCGCGGGCCCACCGACTGCAACACGCGGATCGAGACCATGTTCTTCGACTTCGCCAGGCCACGGCGCAAACTCATGGGCCCGTCGAAGGTGCCGTCGTAGTTCTTCGGTTCCCACGGTTGACCGCCGGTCACGCCTGCGTCAAAAAACAGCGGTGCGTCGTTCACCACGGTGGACGGGGTGAAACCTTTTTCCAGAGCCGCGGAATAAATGAATGGCTTGAAGCTGGAGCCAGGCTGGCGCCAAGCCTGGGTCACGTGGTTGAACTTGTTGCGTTCGTAATCGAAGCCCCCCACCAAGGCGCGCACGCTGCCGTCCCTGGGGTCCAACGCAATGAAGGCGCCCTCGACCTCTGGCATCTGCGTGATCTCCCAGGCCTTCTTGCCTGTCTGTGCGACGCGGATCACCGCTCCCCGCCGGATGCGGATGTTGGGCGCGGCCTTGGCCGACAGGCCGGACTGCGCGGGCCGCAAGCCTTCGCCGGTGATTTCGATGCGTTCGCCACTTTGGCGCTCGGCCACCACTTTTTGCGGCGTGGCGCTGAGCACCACTGCGGTCATCAGGTCATCGCTGTCGGGGTAGTCGAGCAGCGTGTCTTCGATCACTTCCGCAGCGGCCTTGTTGTCTGAGGGCAAATCGATGAACTTTTCGGGCCCACGGTAGATTTGACGCCGCTCAAAGTCCATGATGCCGCGGCGCAGGGCCTTGTAGGCCACCGACTGGTCGCTGGCCCGCAAAGTGGTGTACACGTTCAGCCCGCGGGTGTAAGTCTCTTCTCCGTACTGGTTGAATACCATTTGACGCACGGTTTCGGCCACGTGCTCGGCGTGCAGGCCCTGCTGCTGGTTGCGGCTGCGGATGGTGAGCGGGGTGTCCCGGGCAATGAGAGCCAGCTCCTTGGTGATGAAGCCGTTTTCCTCCATCCGCTCGATGATGTACTGCTGGCGCACCCGGGCCCGGGTCGGGTTGGACACCGGGTTGTAAGCGGAAGGTGCTTTGGGCAGCCCCGCCAACATGGCGGCCTCGGCGATGTTGACGTCTTTCAGCGGTTTCCCAAAGTAGATCTCCGAAGCCGCAGCGAAACCATACGCCCGCTGGCCCAGGTAGATCTGGTTCATGTAGATCTCCAGAATCTGGTCCTTGCTGAGCAGGTGCTCCAACTTGAAGGTCAGCAAGATTTCGTAGATCTTTCGGATGTAGCTTTTCTCTGCCGACAGGTAGACGTTGCGCGCCACCTGCATGGTGATGGTGGACGCCCCCTGGCTCTTGGCCCGGCCCACGTTGGCCAAGCCAGCACGGATGACGCCGATGTAGTCCACTCCGCCGTGGGCGTAAAAGCGAGCGTCTTCGATCGCCAGCACTGCGTCTTTCATCACCTTGGGGATCTCGTTGATCGGGGTCAGACGGCGCCGCTCCTCGCCAAACTCACCGATCAGGGTCCCTTCGGTCGAGTAAATCCGCATCGGCAGCTTGGGCTGGTACTCCGACAGGTCGGTGATGTCCGGCAGGTTTGGGTAGGCCACGGCCAAGGCGGTTGCCAGCAGGATCAGCACCGACAGCGCCCCCGCCACGCCCAAGCCCACCAACCAAGCCGCCAAGCGCCACAGTAGGCGAGACAAAGACGCACCCCCTCCACTTTTGTCGCCAGAGGCCGATGAAGCAGGGGAGTCGGGTGGATTCTTGTGGGCCATGGGTGTGGGATCGGGTCGAATTTGATTATAGGAACGGCCCCTGGCGGGGCGGTTCGCCGCCCGCGTGGGTTGTGGACAACGGTGTGCCCCCCCGTCATGGGGTTTCAGGCTGGAATCCCTGCCACCGCGGGGGGAACGCTTGCCCATACCCATGAACCTGCTGATACCATGCTGACGAATTAACGCATGAACGATTGGGGGTGGCTACGCACCCGTGCCGTCTGAGGATTTGCTTTGATTTCACTGAGTGGTTTGTTCAGAAAAGAGGCGCCACCTCTGCTGGGCCTGGACATCAGCTCCTCCAGTGTGAAGTTGGTGGAATTGAGGCAAACCCTGTCCGGGCAATGGGTGTTGGAGCGCTGCGCGATGGAGTTGCTGGAGCGGGGTTGGGTCACCGACGGCAACATTGATAAGTTCGACGAGGTGGCGGCTGCGGTGCAGCGGGTGGTGAAGAAAAGCGGCACCAAAGCGAAGAACGTCGCCATGGCGTTGCCGTCGTCTGCCGTGATCACCAAGAGAATCGTGCTGCCCGCGGGCCTGACCGAAGCCGAACTGGAAGTGCAGGTGGAGTCCGAGGCGAACCAGTACATTCCTTTTTCGCTCGACGAGGTCAGTCTCGACTTTTGCGTCATTGGGCCCAGCCCTGGCAACGACGCCGATGTCGATGTTCTGCTGGCCGCTTCACGGAAAGAAAAAATACAAGATTTACAGGGGCTGGCCGAGGCAGCTGGTCTGAACCCTGTGATTGTGGATGTCGAACCCTACGCCTCCCGGCTGGCGGTCGGCCGGTTGATCCGTGCGTTGCCCAACCAGGGGGCGAATACGCTGACCGTGCTGTTCGAGATCGGCGCCCACACCACCAGCATGCAGGTGTTGCGCAACGAGGAGCTACTCTACGAGCGCGACCAGGCGTTCGGCGGTGCCCAGCTTACGCAGCTGATCGTGCGGCAGTCGGGCTGGTCGGTGGAAGAAGCCGAAACCCGTAAGCGCAGCGGTGAGCTGCCCGACGACTGCACCGCCGATGTGGTTCGCCCGTTTGTGGACCAGCTGGCCCAGGAAATCGCCCGAGCGCTTCAGTTCTTTTTCACCAGCACGCCGTATAACCAGGTGGATCAGATTTTGCTAGCAGGGGGCTCGTCGGCGCTTCCTGGTCTGACGCAAGCCGTCACCCACCAGACCACCTTTGTTTGCAAGCAGGCCAACCCCTTCGAGGGCATGTCGATTGGCGCCCGCGTTCGGGAGCGCCGCATGCGGCGAGAAGCACCCTCCTACCTGACCTCTTGCGGCCTTGCGATGCGGAGGTTTGTGCAGTGATTCTGATCAACCTGTTGCCGCACCGGGCAGCAGCGCGCAAACGCCGACGCGATCTGTTCAATGTCGCATTGGGCGCGTCGGCAGTGGTGGGCCTGCTGCTGTCTGGCCTGGTGCACCTTTGGTACGAAGCGCAGATCGGTGACCAGCAGGGCCGTAACAACATGCTGATCACCGAGAACAAGCGCATGGATGCGGTGATCAAAGAGGTGGCCAACCTGCAAAATGAAATCGCGGCGCTCAAGGCCAGGCAAAAAGCGGTGGAAGACCTGCAGGCCAACCGAAATTCGCCAGTCCACTTGATGAATGAGCTGGCGCGGTTGCTGCCGGACGGCGTGTACATCAACTCCATGCGCCAAGTGGGCAGCCAGATCAGCGTGACCGGTGTCGCGCAATCCAACGAGCGGGTGTCCGAACTGCTGCGCAACATTTCGAGCGACAGCAAGTGGCTGGCCAAGCCGGAGCTGGTGGAGATCGTGGCGGCCAGTATCGCCCTTAACCCGCGTGACACCCGTCGGGTGGGCAACTTCACCATGCGGATGGCGTTACTGACCAACATCGACGCCGAAAAGGCTGCGTCTGCGGCCTCGGCCAGCAAGTGAATCGGTAGACCCCGTGGCCTTCAAGAAGCCTTCCCAAAAGATCGACTTGGCTGAGCGGCTGGACCCTTTGCTGGCCCAGTTCCGCAATCTGGACCCCAAAGACCCTTCCCTCTGGCCTGGCCTGCCGCGCGCGCTGCTGTGCGCTGCGGTGTCACTGTTGGTGGTGGCGGGTGCTTGGTTTGTCTGGCTGAGCGATTCGGACGCTGCGCTGGAGGCCGAGCGGGCTAAAGAGCTGGTGCTCCGCGAGGAATACAAGAAGAAAGTGGCCCAGGTGGTGAACCTGGATGCGCTCAAAAAACAACGCGAACAAGTGTTGCAGTACGTGACGCAGTTGGAAAAGCAGTTGCCCAGCAAGGCGGAAATGGACGCGTTGTTGTCGGATATCAACCAAGCGGGCATCGGGCGCAATTTGCAGTTCGACCTGTTTCGGCCAGGCCAAGTGGCAGTGAAGGACTACTACGCGGAACTGCCCATCTCCGTGCGTGTGGTGGGGCGTTACCACGACATCGGCGCTTTCGTTGCCGATGTGGCCAACATGTCGCGCATCGTGACCTTGTCCAATTTATCGATCGTCCCAGTCAAAGACGGCACGCTGGCGATGGATGGCACCGCCAACACTTTCCGTTATCTGGACACCGATGAGATCGCCGCCAAGAAGCCAGCCGGGGCACGCAAATGACGGTGTTCCCAAGTGGCTTACGGGTTTGTATTGCTGGAGTGGTGGTGGGCGTGTTGGTCGGTTGCGCCGACTCCAAGACCGAAGAGCTTCAGCAGTGGATGGCCCAACAGAAAAGCCAGGCACAACCCAAGATTGGTGCTGTCGAGGAGCCGAAGAAATACGTGCCGCAGGCCTACACGCAAGACCGTGTGGTGGAGCCATTCAACAACCAAAAACTGACCTCCGCTTTGCGCAAAGAAGCGGGCTACAGCGGCAACACGGCGTTGGTTGACCCCGAGCTGCGCCGCCGTAAAGAAGCGCTGGAAGCCTTTCCCCTGGATGTTGTGACCATGGTGGGCAGCCTGCTGAGCAAAGGACAGCCAGCCGCGCTGGTACGGGTGGACAACCTGCTGTATCAGGTGCGAGTGGGGAATTACATCGGCCAGAACTATGGACGGATCACTCGGGTGACCGAGACGGAGCTCACTTTGAGAGAAATCGTGCAGGACGCAGCCGGTGAATGGATCGAGCGACACGCCACCTTGCAGCTCCAGGAGAAAGCGAAATGAACAAGACGAACGGTGGCCCCTGGGGTGTGATTTGGCGAACGGCCTGCGCGCTGGGCTTGTCGGTGGTGGCGTGGGCGGCTCAGGCCGAGGTGCGCATCGAGTCTGTGACCGGTAACCTGCAAGGCGGCGCAGAGGTGGTTCGAATCGAGCTGTCCGAGCCTTTGGCCGCGGCGCCGAAAGGGTTTGCCATCCAGTCGCCTGCGCGGATCGCGCTGGATTTTCCGGGCGTGAAGAACGCGCTCCGGCAGTCAGCGGTCGAGGTCAATCAGGGCAACCTGCGGTCGGTCAATGTCGTGCAAGCGGGTGACCGGACCCGCGTGGTGTTGAACCTCAAGCAGGCCGCCACCTACACCACCCAAAGCCAGGGCAAGACGTTGCTGGTGGTGTTGCAACCCGCCCCCAGTACGGCGGGTCCTGCGACCAACATCCAGTACTTTGCCGAGGGCCGCAACCGCGACGTGCTGCCTCTGCGTGACGTGGATTTTCGCCGCGGCGCGGACAACGCGGGCAGGGTGGTGGTGGACTTGGCCAACAACCAGGTGGGTGTGGACATCCGCCAGCAAGGCCAAACGCTGGTAGTTGAATTTCTTAAGACGTCGTTGCCCGAGGGTTTGCGCCGCCGCTTGGACGTGACCGATTTCGGTACGCCAGTTCAAACCATCACCACCACCCAGCTGGGTGAGCGGGTACGCATGGTGATCGAACCGCGCGGGTTGTGGGAGCACAGCGCTTACCAAAGCGATAGCCAGTTTGTGGTCGAGGTGCGCCCACAAAAGGTGGACCCGTCCAAGGTGACAACAGGCCCCAGTTATGTGGGTGAAAAGCTGTCGTTGAACTTCCAAAACATTGAGGTGAGGTCGCTGCTTCAAGTGATCGCCGATTTCACCAACTTCAACATTATCACATCGGATTCGGTGACTGGTGCGGTGACGCTGCGACTGAAAGACGTACCGTGGGACCAGGCGCTGGACATCATCTTGCAGGCCAAAGGGCTTGGCATGCGCAAGACGGGAAACGTGCTGCTGGTGGCACCAAAAGATGAACTCACCGCCAAAGACAAGCGCGAGTTCGAAGAGCGTTTGGCCTTGCAGGGCGTGGAGCCCTTGCGCACTCAAGGCTTCCAGCTCAACTACACAAAAGCTGCCACCATTGCCGCGCAGCTGGGCCAGGCCAATGGTGCGAGCGGCACCAGTACCCGCATTTTGTCCAGCCGCGGAAGCGTGATCGCCGAGCCCCGCACCAACCAGCTGTTCGTGACTGACAACGCGTCTGTACTGCAGCAGGTGCAAGAATTGATTGCCAAGCTGGACATCCCGATCCGGCAGGTGATGATCGAAGCCCGCATCGTCGAAGCCTCGGACACTTTTGGCCGGTCCTTGGGGGTGCGTCTGGGCGCCACCGACTTGCGCGCTCAACGTGGTGGAGACGGCGGCTTTTCGGTCGGCGGCGGCAACAGCCGCATTGCGTTCGGAAGCAGCTATGCCAACGTGGTGGCCACGTCGGGCGCGGGTGGCGTGGTGGACGCGGTCAACAGCAACTACGTCAACCTGCCGAGTTCCGGCGCGGGTGGCTTTCCGGCTGCCGCATTCGCGATCTCTATTTTCAACTCGGCGGCCAACCGGTTCTTGAACCTGGAGCTCTCGGCTCTTGAGGCCGACGGCAAAGGCAAGGTGGTGTCCAGCCCGCGTGTGGTGACGGCCGACCAAACCAAAGCGCTGATCGAACAAGGCACCGAGTTCCCGTTCCAGGTGGCCACCGCCAGCGGTGCGACCGCCGTGGCCTTCCGCAAAGCCAACCTCAAGCTCGAAGTCACACCCCAGATCACGCCTGAAGGCAACATCATCATGGATCTGGACGTCACCAAAGACACGCGTGGCGAGACCACCGCGCAGGGCATCGCCATCAACACCAAGCACGTGCAGACGCAGGTGTTGGTGGAAAACGGCGGCACAGTGGTGATCGGCGGGATTTTCGAACTCACTGAAAACGAGGGTGAAACCCGTGTGCCGTTGCTCGGGGAAATCCCGATATTCGGCAACCTGTTCAAGGCGCGCAACAAGACGTCCAACAAACAGGAATTGCTGGTGTTCATTACCCCCAAGATGATTTCGGACCGGAGTTCGGTGCGCTGAGTTGATCGTTCGCCCCGCGTATTTGAATCAAGTGATGGAGAAAAAACATGTCTCTGACAGCCTGTGTATTTTTTTCTATTGATGTGTTTATTGGCCGATTGTGGTGGCGTGCGCGGTAGTGCAAGCAGTGCGACGGCTGGGAGTGGCAGGCCAGCACCCGTAGCGTCTGCCGACTTCACTTTCGAACTTAGCAAGAATCGGATCCAAACCACTGAGGCTGACTGCGACATAGACAATCACTTCTGTCAACAGGTCGCGTAACGTGGTCGCAGGTGTACCAGTTTCTGTTTCAGTAGCCTCTGGCATTTTCACGGCTCCGGGCACGGTCACAGACGCCGCCGGGCGTCTGACTTGCAGCATAGGGATTGGCGGCGACCCCGTAATCAGGACCATTAATGCGACCATCGTCGCTGGTGGTGTCACCAGGGTCGCAGCAGTCCAAGTCACCGGGAGTGATCTGATGGTAACTACCACCCCATCCAACCCGTCACCAGGGTAGTTAGTAACGGTAGATATTCTCGCCACGAACGCTTCGCCCCAAGGCATTCAGGGAGCGCCGCTGCTAATTGGCGGTGATGCCATCTCGGCTGGGGCACTTACCATCGCGACAAATGCTAGTGGGCGGGCGACAACGACCTTCTTTGCCCCCACGGCGGTTGTTAGCAATTGGTCTGGACTTTAGCGGTATCGGCGTCGTGAAACCGCCTGTTCAACTTCAGGTCAATTTAAGTGTCGGCGTACCCAAATTTGCCGATCAGCGCGGCGTCGCTGACCTTTCAATTCAAGACCATTCAACCCAACGTCGCCGTAAGCACCTTCAACCGCTATCGACTGAGTGCTCAGTTTTTGTACGCGAGTAGCGCGGGTGTTCAAAACTTACGCGTGCGCTTTGAAATTGCATCTCCCTCTCTAGGGCCAGACGAAGCTTTGTCGACGGGTATGTTCACCGTACCGACGTATGCCAACGGTATCGCAGAAACAGACTACATTACAGGGAGTAGAACAAGGCCAAGCAACGGTGTTGTGGTCAAGGCTTGTTACCAAGCAACCGACTTTCCGACCAACTTTTCTATAGAGCGGGCTTGCCCAGTTTTTCAAATCACAAGCCTGACGGTGGCGAGTTGAACCCTTAGTCTCAGCGTTTGCAACAATAACGCCCTGCAGTCCGGGCTCGGAGGTATTGAATGCACACAACAATTTCTGATCCAAGTCAGTGATGCGGCTCGTGCTACTGTGCTGGACGCAGTCGTCTCCGCCAGCATCGACACCACTCATTTTGGTAAAGGGGTCGTCCCGGCTCCCGCCTATCGCGTGACAGGCAGTATTCCCCCCACCATCAGAGACATATTCACTCCAACGGAAATGCCATCGCCTTCGGAACGTGTTTGGTACGCCAATGAAGACGTCAATCGCATTGCCTCGCTAGACAGCCAGGTTGCGCCAGGCGAGGATATCAACCGCAACGAGCTGTTGGAGCGCAGGCAAGCGGGAATCATCCCGTCGTTTGTCCATGGAAACCGTACTGGCGCCAACGGTCAGATGCTGATTCAGGTCACTTATGGACAGAACGTCGCGTCGTGGTTGGCCTTTACTTTGCGGGTGAGTACCAGCGTGGCTCGATCCGAGGGCTTAGCCGAACGGGCATTCGTGACCAGTTTCTTAGATGGTGATTTGGCCAATGGCTCGTTCAGGGTTCCGCCTACTGGAGAAACCGTTGTGTCGATGCAAGTTGAAGGTACCCCTTGATCCTCATCGGCCTGCCGGGCTCCGGCAAATCCACTGTGGGTCGGCACTTGGCCAAACGGTTGCAGTTGGAGTTTGTGGACTCTGACCAGGTGATTGAGCAGCGCTTGGGTCGTTCGATCTCGGCTTTTTTCGCACGCGAAGGCGAAGCGGCTTTCAGGGACGTGGAGGAGCAGGTCCTGGATGACCTCACGCGGCTGCCGACCTGCGTGCTGTCCACGGGCGGGGGCAGCGTGTTGCGGGCAGCCAACCGCCAGCGCATGCGGGAGCGGGGTCGGGTGATTTACCTGCGCTCCACGCCCGAAGAGGTGTTTCGGCGGGTGCGACACGATGCCGCGCGGCCGCTTCTGCAAGTCAAAGACCCGCTCAAACGCTTGCGCGAATTGTTTGCTGAGCGCGACCCGCTGTATCGCGAGGCTGCCCACTTCACGGTGGATACCGGTCGGCCGTCCGTTGCGACTCTGGTCAATATGATCGTGATGCAGTTGGAGCTCGGCGGTGAAGACAACGCCGCTGGGGGCGCGCCGCCAGTGCCCTGATCACTTGGCCTCGACTTGCTTCTGAATTGACCAATCCGTTCGCGCAGGGTGGCTAGGCATGGACACAGGGCCAACGCTTGGCGGGTGTCAACCAATGCGCCCCGGTGGCGTAAAGGCCGTTGACCACGCCTTAAACTAGCCCTATGCAATCTTTTGCGCAAGCGTATTCGGCCGGCCTTGCCGCCGCGTCCACCACCGTCACCATCGATCTGGGCGACCGCAGTTACCCCATCTTGATCGGACATGGCCTGCTGGACCAAGGCACGACCTGGGACAGCCTTCGACCAGGCGCGCATGCCATGGTGGTGAGCAACGAGACCGTGGCGCCGCTGTACGCCGAGCGCTTGCAGGCCGCGTTGCGTCCGCGTTACGCCAAGGTGCACACCGTGGTGCTGCCCGATGGTGAAGAACACAAACATTGGGCCACGCTGAACCTCATCTTCGACGCCTTGTTGCACCACCAGTGCGACCGCAAAACCACACTGTTCGCGCTCGGCGGCGGTGTGGTGGGTGACATGACGGGCTTCGCTGCGGCCAGCTACATGCGGGGCGTGCCCTTTGTGCAGGTACCCACCACCTTGTTGGCCCAAGTGGACTCTTCGGTGGGCGGCAAGACCGGTATCAACCACCCTCTGGGCAAGAACATGGTGGGCGCTTTCTACCAGCCCGACCTTGTGGTCTGTGACCTCGCCACGCTGGGCACCTTGCCTGCCAGAGAGGTCAGCGCTGGGTTGGCCGAAATCATCAAGTACGGCCCGATCGCCGACATGGCGTTTTTGGAATGGATCGAGTCGAACATCGGCGCGTTGGTCGACCAAGACCCGGCGGCGCTCACCCACGCGGTGAGGCGCAGCTGCGAGATCAAGGCCTGGGTGGTGGGGCAAGACGAGCGTGAATCGGGCCTGCGCGCCGTTCTGAACTTTGGCCACACCTTTGGTCACGCGATCGAAGCCGGGATGGGCTACGGAGAATGGCTGCACGGCGAGGCAGTGGGGTGTGGCATGGTCATGGCGGCCCACCTGTCGCAGAGGCTCGGTCTGATCGACGAGGTGTTGGTGGCTCGCCTCACCCGGTTGATCGAGCGGGCGGGTCTGCCAGTGCGCGGCCCCCGGCTGGCCGCACGCAACGCCGAGCGCTACCTGGAGCTGATGCGTGTGGACAAAAAAGCCGAGGCGGGAGAGATCCGCTTTGTGGTCGTTGGCCCGCCTGGCCAGGCTGCAATGCGCCATGCGCCAGACTCTGTGGTTGCGGACGTGATCGATCATTGCTGTGACTGAGATCGCCAAGCCATCAAAAACCATAGCAGACTGTCCAGTGAAATCGGGGGCTGGTGGCCGATTTGATTTCTGAATCCCTGCCACTGGCCGTTTTTGCGTGTTTTCCGGGTCAATCCCGTGGGCGCCGCCATGCCGAGCCCGAAGCACCGACACGCACCGCGTTCCAACGCGACCGCGACCGAATCGTGCATTCAACAGCGTTTCGCCGGTTGGTCTACAAAACCCAGGTCTTTCTGAACCACGAGGGCGATTTGTTTCGCACCCGGCTGACGCATTCGCTGGAGGTGGCGCAGCTGGGCCGGTCCATCGCCCGCGCACTGGCGCTGAACGAAGACCTCGTCGAGGCCATCGCCCTGGCCCACGACCTGGGCCACACCCCTTTCGGCCACGCCGGGCAGGACGAGCTGGACGAGCGCATGCGCGACCACGGTGGCTTTGAGCACAACCTGCAAAGCCTGAGGGTGGTCGATTCCCTGGAAGAGCGGTACCCGGCGTTCGACGGTTTGAACCTGTGTTTTGAAACCCGTGAGGGCATCCTCAAGCACTGCGCAGCCCGCAACGCCCGCAGGCTGGAGGCCCGGGAACCCGGTGGCGTCGCGGCGCGGTTTTTGTCCACCGCAGACCACGGACCCGAGCGCGTGCAGCAACCCAGCCTGGAGGCGCAGCTCGTCAATCTCGCCGACGAGATCGCCTACAACGCACACGACATCGACGACGGCGTCCGCTCCGGCTTGATCACCCTCGACCAGCTCGAAACCGTACCGCTGTTCGACGACCAGCGCCGTCAAACCCTCACCGAGTACCCGCAGCTCGCTGGCAGGCGGCTTCTGTTCGAGACCATTCGGCGCATGCTCAGCGAGCAGGTGTACGACGTGATCGCTGCCACCCGGGCCGCCATCGATGCAGCCCAGCCGGCGGACGTGAACGCGGTGCGAAGGCAGGCCGCCCTCGTGCGTTTTTCACCTGCCATGCGTGAGCGGTCGCAGCAACTCAAGCGTTTCTTGATGCACAACCTTTACCGTCACCCCCAAGTGACCGAGACCACCGCACAAGCCAAGCGCGTGGTGGCCCAGCTCTTTGAGGCCTACCGAGCACAGCCGGGGGAGATGAAGCCTGCCTTCGCCAGCCAGCGCAACCAACCCCGGGCCGTGGCCGACTACATCGCTGGCATGACCGACCGCTTCGCCGCGCGCGAACACGAGCGCCTGACCGGGCTGCGTCTTCTGGCATGAGCGACACCTTGACGTCAGCGGGCCCCAACGAGGTCACCGTCGTGGCCCGCACCCGGCACTGGCTGGAACAGGCCGTGATCGGTCTCAACCTCTGTCCGTTCGCCAAAGCGGTGCATGCCAAAGAGCAGATTCACTGGCGTGTCTCATTCGAGACCGGCCATGCGGCGGTGAAGCAGGCCTTGATGGCTGAGTTGAACGCCTTGCTGGCGCACGACGCGTCCGACCGTGACACCACCCTGTTGATCCTCCCGAATGCCTTCCCCGAATTCTGGGAATTCAACGACTTCCTGGCCACTGCCGACCGGGCGCTGACCAAGATGCGCCTCGACGGTGTGGTCCAGATCGCCAGTTTCCACCCCCACTACCAGTTCGCCGATGCGGAGCCCGACGACGTGGCCCACTGCACCAACCGGGCGCCCTACCCGGTGCTGCACCTGCTGCGAGAAGACAGCGTGGCCCGCGCCGTGGCCGCCTTTCCCGAAGCCCAGGCGATCTACCAGCGCAACATCGACACGTTGCACGCGCTCGGCTGGGACGGTTGGCGGCGCCTGATGGTCAATCCATAATCGACTCCCCATCTTATTTGGGGTCAGATTCTGATTTTCAGGTTCGCAGCGGCCCCTGCTTGTGGAGCGCACCATGGCCCGTCTTCCTCGTCTCACCGTTCCTGGCTATCCGCACCACGTCATCCAGCGCGGCAACAACCGGCAAACCATTTTTTTGTCCGACGACGATCGCCGCTTCATGTTGCAGCTCCTGGGCGAACACGCGGCGCAGCATGCTGTTCGGATCCATGCCTACGTGCTGATGGACAACCATTTCCACCTGCTGCTGTCCCCTGAGACCAACACCGGTGTGTCGCAGATGATGCAGGCTGTGGGGCGGCGCTACGTGCGGTATTTCAACGACCGAACGGGCCGCACCGGCACGTTGTGGGAGGGCCGTTACCGGTCCACATTGATCGAGACCGAGCGGTATGCCTTGGCCTGCATGGCGTACATCGACCTCAACCCCGTGCGCGCAGGCTTGGTGGCCGAAGCGGCGCACCATGTGTGGTCCAGCCACCGGCACTACATCGGGGCATGCACAGACAGGCTCATCACCCCCCACCCGCTGTACTGGACGTTCGGGAACACGCCTTTCGCGCGGGAAGCGGCGTACGCAGAGTGGGTGCGCCGTGGGTTGACGAAAGACACCGAAACGGCGCTGACCGATTCGGTGCTCACCGGCTGGCCGCTCGGCACCGACGACTTCAGGGCCGAATTGGGATCGCAAACGGCCCGTCGAGTCAGCAAATCCGTGCCGGGCCGCCCGAAAAAGCGTTCGTGATGGCTGGATTAATCTGTCCCTAATTTTCTACTTGCAGTAATTGACCCAATAATTTGGAATCTGACCCCGAATGATTTGCTTGGCATCGATGTTGCATTGGTCTATGCTCGCTTTCCCTGTGAACCTTAGGAGTGCGCCATGACCACGGCTGCTGAAATCGCCCACTTGCAACAACACGGCCTGTACTCGGCCAACAACGAGCACGACGCTTGTGGCGTTGGCTTTGTCGCGCACATCCGCGGTGAGAAATCCCACGCCATTGTTCAGCAGGGTTTGAAGATTTTGGAGAACCTCGATCACCGGGGTGCGGTGGGCGCAGACAAGCTGATGGGTGATGGCGCAGGCATCCTGATCCAGCTGCCCGACGCGCTTTACCGCGAAGAAATGGCCAAGCAGGGCGTTGCACTGCCGCCGCAAGGCGAGTACGGCGTGGGCATGATCTTCTTGCCCAAAGAGCACGCTTCGCGACTGGCTTGCGAACAGGAGATGGAGCGCGCCATCAAGGCCGAGGGGCAGGTGCTGTTGGGCTGGCGCGATGTGCCGGTCAACCGCGACATGCCGATGTCGCCCACCGTGCGCGACAAGGAACCGGTGTTGCGCCAAGTGTTCATCGGACGCGGCAGCGACGTCATTGTTCAGGACGCGTTGGAGCGCAAGCTGTATGTGATCCGCAAAACCGCCAGTGCCGCCATCCAGAACCTGCAGCTCAAGCACAGCAAAGAGTACTACGTGCCGAGCATGTCCAGCCGCACGGTGGTCTACAAAGGCCTGCTTCTGGCCGATCAAGTGGGCACCTACTACCTTGATTTGCAAGACCAGCGCTGCGTCTCTGCCCTTGGATTGGTGCACCAGCGTTTTTCTACCAACACCTTCCCTGAGTGGCCGTTGGCCCACCCCTACCGCTACGTGGCGCACAACGGTGAAATCAACACCGTCAAAGGCAATTACAACTGGATGAAAGCGCGCGAAGGCGTGATGTCTTCCCCGGTCTTGGCCGCCGACCTGCAAAAGCTGTACCCCATCAGCTTCGCAGACCAGTCCGACACCGCCACCTTCGACAACTGCTTGGAGTTGCTGACGATGGCTGGCTACCCGATCAGCCAAGCGGTGATGATGATGATTCCCGAGCCCTGGGAACAGCACACCACCATGGACGAGCGACGCAAGGCTTTCTACGAATACCACGCCGCCATGATGGAGCCCTGGGACGGGCCCGCCTCAATCGTGTTCACCGACGGTCGCCAGATCGGCGCCACACTCGACCGCAACGGTCTGCGCCCGTCGCGCTACTGCATCACCGACGATGACCTCGTCATCATGGGGTCCGAATCGGGTGTTTTGCCTGTGCCCGAAAACAAGATCGTTCGCAAATGGCGCCTGCAACCGGGCAAGATGTTTCTGATCGACTTGGAACAGGGCCGCATGATCGACGACGAGGAGCTCAAGGCCAACCTCGCCAACACAAAGCCCTACAAGCAGTGGATTGAAAACCTGCGCATCAAGCTGGACGACGTGGCAGGCGGCGGCGAGTCCGCCACCGCCCAAGAAAGCAGCGTGACCCTGCTGGACCGCCAGCAAGCGTTTGGCTACACCCAAGAAGACCTCAAGTTCCTGATGTCGCCCATGGCGGCGGCCGGTGAAGAAGCGATCGGCTCCATGGGCAATGACAGCCCACTGGCGGTGCTGTCCAACAAAAATAAGCCGCTGTACAACTATTTCAAGCAGTTGTTCGCGCAAGTGACCAACCCGCCTATTGACCCGATCCGCGAAGCGATAGTGATGTCGCTGGTCTCCTTCATCGGCCCGAAACCCAACCTGTTGGACATCAACCAGGTCAACCCGCCGATGCGCTTGGAAGTCAGCCAGCCCATCTTGAACTTTGCCGACATGGCCAAGCTGCGTGACATCGAAAAGCACACCCAGGGCAAGTTTCGCAGCGCCACGCTGGACATCACCTATCCCCTGTCGTGGGGCCACGAGGGTGTTGAGGCCAAGCTGGCCTCGCTGTGCGCAGAAGCGGTGGACGCCATCAAAGGCGGCAGCAACATCCTGATCATCAGCGACCGCGCCGTGTCGCCGACGCAAATTGCCATCCCGGCACTGCTGGCGTTGTCGGCCATCCACCAACACCTCGTGGGCGCTGGGTTGCGCACCACCGCCGGTCTGGTGGTGGAAACCGGCTCGGCCCGCGAAGTCCACCACTTCGGCGTGTTGGCTGGCTACGGTGCAGAAGGGGTTCACCCCTACTTGGCCATGGAAACCCTGGCTTCCATTCACCAAAATCTGCCGGGCGACCTGAGCGCAGACAAGGCGATCTACAACTACGTCAAGGCGATCGGCAAAGGTTTGTCGAAGATCATGTCCAAGATGGGCGTGAGCACGTACATGAGCTACTGCGGCGCTCAGTTGTTCGAGGCCATCGGCCTGAACACCGAAACCGTACAAAAGTACTTCACTGGCACGGCCAGCCGTGTCGAAGGCATCGGCGTGTTCGAGATCGCTGAAGAAGCCATTCGCATGCACAAGGCCGCGTTCAGCGACGACCCATTGCTCGCGTCCATGCTGGACACCGGCGGTGAATACGCCTGGCGCGTGCGGGGCGAGGACCACATGTGGACGCCCGATGCCATTGCCAAGCTCCAACACAGCGCCCGTGCCAACAACTGGAGCACGTACAAGGAATACGCACAGATCATCAACGACCAAAGCAAGCGCCACATGACGTTGCGCGGATTGTTTGAGTTCAAGATCGATCCGGCCAAAGCCATCTCGGTCGATGAGGTTGAACCCGCAAGCGAGATCGTCAAACGCTTCGCCACCGGTGCCATGTCTCTCGGCTCCATCTCCACCGAGGCCCATGCGACCCTTGCGGTCGCGATGAACCGAATCGGCGGCAAGAGCAACACCGGCGAAGGCGGTGAAGACCCAGTGCGGTACCGCAACGAGCTGAAGGGCATCCCCATCAAGCAAGGTGCCACCTTGTCCAGCATCGTGGGCAAAGACGTGGTCGAGGCGGACTACGAACTCAACGCGGGGGATTCGCTGCGATCCAAGATCAAGCAAGTCGCATCGGGTCGATTCGGAGTGACCGCCGAATACCTGAGCAGCGCAGACCAGATCCAGATCAAGATGGCCCAGGGCGCCAAGCCAGGTGAGGGCGGCCAGTTGCCGGGGGGCAAGGTGTCCGACTACATCGGCAAGCTCCGCTACTCGGTGCCCGGAGTGGGCCTGATTTCTCCGCCCCCGCACCACGACATCTACTCCATCGAGGACTTGGCCCAGCTGATCCACGACTTGAAGAACGTCGCACCCCACGCCAGCATCAGCACCAAGCTGGTGTCTGAGGTCGGGGTGGGCACCATCGCTGCGGGCGTGACCAAGTGCAAGAGCGACCACCTGGTGATCGCCGGACACGACGGTGGCACCGGCGCGTCGCCTTGGTCGTCCATCAAGCACGCAGGCGGTCCGTGGGAGATTGGCCTGGCCGAGACCCAGCAAACCTTGGTGCTCAACCGTTTGCGCGGCCGAGTGCGCGTCCAGGCCGATGGTCAGATGAAGACGGGTCGCGACGTCGCCATTGGCGCGTTGCTGGGTGCCGACGAGTTCGGCTTTGCGACCGCCCCCCTGGTGGTCGAGGGCTGCATCATGATGCGCAAATGCCACCTGAACACCTGCCCGGTGGGTGTGGCCACCCAGGACCCGGTGCTGCGCCAGAAGTTCGCAGGCAAACCGGAGCACGTGGTCAACTACTTCTTCTTCATCGCTGAAGAGGTTCGTCAGATCATGGCCCAACTGGGTATCCGCAAGTTCGACGACCTGATCGGTCGCACCGATTTGCTCGACATCAAGAAGGGCATCGAGCACTGGAAAGCACAAGGCCTGGATTTCAGCCGCTTGTTCGCGCAGCCGCCAGTCCCTGCGGACGTGCCGCGGCACCACACCGATACCCAAGACCACGGGCTGGAGAAGAGCCTGGACAATGTGCTGATCGCCAAGTCGAAGGCCGCTATCGACAAAGGGGAGAAAGTCCAGTTCATCGAGGTGGCCCGCAACGTCAACCGCTCGGTGGGTGCGATGCTGTCGGGAGCGCTGACCAAAGTGCACCCGGAAGGCCTGCCAGACGACACCGTCCGCATTCAGCTCGAAGGCACCGGTGGCCAATCGTTTGGCGCGTTCCTGGCGCGCGGCATCACGCTGTATCTGATTGGCGATGCGAACGACTACACCGGTAAGGGACTGAGTGGTGGCCGTGTGGTGGTGCGCCCGAGCATTGACTTCCGTGGCGCAGCCGCCCAAAACACCATCATCGGTAACACCGCCCTGTACGGCGCCACCACAGGTGAAGCCTTCTTCAGTGGGGTCGGTGGTGAGCGCTTTGCAGTGCGTTTGTCTGGCGCGACCGCTGTGGTGGAAGGCACAGGCGATCACGGCTGCGAATACATGACCGGTGGCACGGTGGCGGTGCTCGGCAGGACGGGGCGCAACTTTGCAGCAGGCATGTCGGGTGGCATCGCTTACGTCTACGACGAAGACGGTCAGTTCGCCAAGCGCTGCAACACCGCCATGGTGACCTTAGAGAAGGTGCTGTCTGCCAAGGAGCAAGAAACCAGTGTCGACCGCTCCATTTGGCACCGCGACCAAACCGACGAAGCGCAACTGAAGAAGCTGCTCGAAGACCACAACCGCTGGACCGGCAGCAAGCGCGCGCGCGAACTGCTGGACAACTGGACCGAAGCACGCCAAAAGTTTGTCAAGGTCTTTCCGACCGAGTACAAGCGCGCTTTGGGAGAAATCGCGGCACGCAACAAGCAAAACGCGAAATCACCCACCACCGACGGCGCTATCAAAAAAGTAGCGGCTTGATTCGACCATCTCTGCAAGAACAGGACTGAAAAATGGGAAAAGTCACCGGTTTCATGGAGTTTGAGCGGCTCGAAGAGGGTTACAAGCCCGTGGGCGAGCGTCTCAAAAACTACAAAGAATTCGTCATTGGCCTGAACGACGAACAGGCCAAACTGCAAGCCTCGCGCTGCATGGATTGCGGCACGCCGTTTTGCAACAGCGGCTGTCCGGTCAACAACGTCATCCCCGACTTCAACGACCTCGTCTATCAGGGCGATTGGCACAATGCGATCACGGTGCTGCACAGCACCAACAACTTTCCTGAGTTCACTGGCCGCATCTGCCCGGCGCCGTGCGAAGCTGCCTGCACACTCAACGTCAACGATGACGCGGTGGGCATCAAGTCGATCGAACACGCGATCATTGACCGTGCGTGGTCTGAGGGTTGGGTCACCCCGCAGATTTCTAAGCACAAGACCGGCAAGAAGGTTGCCGTGGTGGGGTCTGGACCAGCGGGCCTGGCAGCGGCACAACAGCTGGCCCGCGTGGGCCACGATGTGACCGTGTTCGAAAAGAACGACCGTGTGGGAGGGCTGTTGCGCTATGGTATCCCCGACTTCAAGATGGAGAAGACCCACATCGACCGCCGGGTAGAGCAGATGCAAAAAGAGGGCGTCACTTTCCGCACCGGCGTGATGGTGGGTGACCTGCCCAAGGACTCCAAGGTCACCAATTGGGCCAGGGAGACCATCTCTCCCAAGCAGCTGCAGCAGGACTTTGACGCGGTGGTGCTGACTGGCGGCGCCGAGCAGTCGCGAGACCTGCCTGTGCCCGGCCGCGAGCTCGACGGCGTGCACTTTGCCATGGAGTTTTTGCCACAGCAGAACAAAGTCAATGCTGGCGACAAGCTCAAAAGTCAGTTGCGTGCCGACGGCAAGCACGTGATCGTCATCGGTGGTGGCGACACGGGTTCCGACTGTGTGGGCACCAGTAATCGCCACGGTGCGGCCAGCGTGACCCAGTTTGAACTGATGCCCCAGCCCCCAGTTGAGGAAAACCGCCCGATGACCTGGCCTTACTGGCCGGTGAAGCTGCGCACCAGCTCCAGCCATGAAGAGGGTTGTGAGCGCGAGTTCGCTATTTCCACCAAAGAGCTCATCGGTGACAAAGGCAAGGTGACAGGCCTCAAAACGGTGCGGGTGGAGTGGAAAGACGGCAAGATGGTGGAGGTGCCAGGCACCGAACAAACACTGAAGGCCGACCTGGTGCTGTTGGCCATGGGTTTTGTGTCACCCGTGGGCTCGGTACTGGAATCGTTTGGTATTGAGAAGGATGCCCGAGGCAACGCCAAGGCCAGCACCGACTTTTCTGGCGGCTACGCCACCAACGTGCCCAAGGTGTTTGCGGCGGGCGACATCCGCCGTGGCCAAAGCCTGGTGGTGTGGGCGATTCGCGAAGGGCGCCAGGCGGCCCGCGCGGTGGACGAGTTCCTGATGGGTTACAGCGACCTGCCGCGCTGATTCCGGGTCAACGACCGCACAAGCGGGGGGCGCGCGCGTGCCGCCCCCCGTTTGCTTGTCCCCTCGCGAGAACACTTTTTGCTTATCCCCTATCATGCAAGGGCCGACTTGATCGGCTTTTGTCATTCATGAACCCACCTGACGCCACGCCGCTCGTTGAACTCAACCACCTGACCTTCGGTTACGGGCAGCGCGTGATCCTGAACAACGTGTCGCTCACCATCCCCCGCGGTAAGGTGACCGCGCTGATGGGCGCGTCTGGCGGCGGCAAGACCACCGTGCTGCGTTTGATTGGCGGGCAACAGCGGGCGCAGCACGGCCAGACACTTTTTGATGGGCGCGACGTCGGGGCCATGGACGCCAAAGGCCTGTACGAGGTTAGGCGGCGCATGGGCATGCTGTTTCAATTCGGTGCGCTGTTCACCGACCTCAGCGTGTTCGACAACGTGGCTTTCCCGCTGCGTGAGCACACCGACCTGCCGCCCGATGTGATCCGGGATGTGGTGCTGATGAAGCTCAACGCGGTTGGGCTGCGCGGTGCGCGAGACCTGATGCCCAGCGAGATTTCTGGGGGCATGGCTCGCCGGGTCGCGCTCGCCCGCGCGATCGCGTTGGACCCCGATCTCATCATGTACGATGAACCATTCGCCGGTCTGGACCCAATTTCTTTGGGTACAGCAGCTCGGTTGATTCGCCAATTGAACGACGCGTTGGGCATCACCAGCGTGATCGTGTCTCACGATCTGGAAGAAACCTTCCACATTGCGGACAAAGTGATCATCTTGGCCAACGGCGGCATTGCCGCGCAAGGCACGCCAGATGAGGTGCGACACAGCGACGATCCGCTGGTACGGCAGTTTGTCAATGCCTTGCCCGATGGGCCCGTGGCCTTTCACTACCCGGCGGCGTCTGTGGCCGACGATTTCACCAGGACATCGGCATGAACCGACTCAACCCGGCGCGCGTGGGTTTCGGGGTGCGCCAACTAATGGCCGACCTGGGTTTTGCCGCCAGGCTGTTTTTGCGTCTGCTCGCGTCACTGCCCAAGAGCTTGGGCCGATTCGGTCTGGTGCGCGATCAGATTCACTTTTTAGGCAATTATTCGCTCGCCATCATTGCGGTCTCCGGCTTGTTCGTCGGTTTTGTGCTGGGCCTGCAGGGCTTCTACACGCTGCAGCGTTATGGGGCAACCGAGGCACTGGGTCTGCTGGTGGCGCTCAGCTTGGTGCGTGAACTGGGGCCGGTGGTCACGGCGCTGCTTTTTGCAGGTCGCGCCGGCACGTCGCTCACAGCCGAGATCGGCCTGATGAAGGCGGGCGAACAATTGAGCGCCATGGAAATGATGGCGGTCGACCCGGTGACCCGCATATTGGCCCCCCGTTTCTGGGCGGGCGTGATCACCATGCCCCTGCTGGCCGCGGTGTTCAGCGCTGTAGGCATCATCGGCGGTTGGGTGGTCGGCGTGGCCATGATCGGTGTGGACGCGGGCGCCTTCTGGAGCCAAATGCAGGGTGGTGTCGACGTTTGGCGAGACGTGGGCAACGGCGTGATCAAAAGCTTTGTGTTCGGGGTGACGGTCACTTTTGTCGCGTTGCTGCAAGGATTTCGGGCACAGGCCACGCCAGAGGGTGTGTCCCATGCGACCACCCGCACCGTGGTGGTCGCGTCGCTTGCAGTGTTGGGCCTGGACTTCGTGCTCACTGCACTGATGTTCAGCATTTAAGGGATAGGTCATGGAACAGTCCAAAAATGATGTGTGGGTGGGTTTGTTTGTCTTGCTGGGGGGGGCGTCGCTGCTGTTCTTGGCGCTGCAAAGCGCCAACCTTCTGAGCTTGAATTTCGACAGCACCTATAAGGTGGTGGCAAAGTTCGACAACATCGGCGGATTGAAGCCGCGCGCGGCCGTCAAGGGCGCGGGTGTGGTGGTGGGCCGGGTAGAGTCGATCACGTTCGACGACAAGACCTACCAGGCCAAGGTGACCCTGGAAATGCAGAGCCGTTACCAGTTTCCAAAAGACAGCTCGCTCAAGATCCTCACGGCGGGCTTGCTGGGTGAGCAGTACATCGGCGTTGAAGCTGGCGCGGAAGCGCAAAACCTGGCCGCGGGAGACACCATTTCTCAGACGCAGTCGGCTGTGGTGCTGGAAAACCTGATCAGCCAGTTCTTGTACAGCAAGGCGGCCGACGGCCCGGAGAAAACCAACAGCGAGGCCCCAAAATGACAACTTTCCACGCGTTTTCAGGCCTCTTGAAGGCAGCCTCGCTGGCCTGCCTGCTGGCGGTAACGGTGGCCTCTACCGGTTGTGCCACAAGGCCTGGTGGGGATCCACGCGATCCGATCGAGCCGTTCAACCGCAGCATCGCCCAGTTCAATGACGTGGCGGACCGCAACGTCCTGAAGCCAATCGCAACGGGTTATGTGCAGGTGGTGCCCGAGCTCATGCGCACCGGGGTGAATAATTTCTTCAGCAACCTGGGCGACGTGTGGACATTCGCCAACAGCGTGTTGCAGTTGAAGCCACAACAAGCTGGGGAGACCGCTGTCCGGTTTGGTGTCAACACCCTGCTCGGCTTGGGCGGTTTGCTGGACATCGCCACCGAGGCGGGGATTCCAAAACACAAAGAAGATTTCGGGTTGACACTGGGGCGCTGGGGCGTGGGGGCCGGCCCTTATCTGGTGTTGCCACTGTTGGGTCCCTCGACCGTGCGCGATACCGTGGCGTTTGGCGTAGAGACCAATGGCAACATGCTGCGTCGGGTCGATGCCGATCCGCTGAGAAACGGTTTACAGGTGCTCAACGTTGTGGACACCCGCGCAACCTACCTTCAGGCCGGTAATGTGTTGGAAGAAGCCGCACTGGACAAATACACCTTCGCCCGCGACTTCTACTTGCAGCGCCGCCGTAGCCTGATCACTGGGGGCGATGTCCCTACCAGCGACGAATCACCGTCTGGTGTTGAGTCGCGGCCCAAGCAGGGCAAGTGATGGCAGGCCGCGTAAAGCCAGGGCTCGCCCAGTGACAAAGCGTGACAAAGTCAGCGGTGTTGAGGTATCAAGCGTTGAAGTTTTGCGCATGTGCGCCATGAAGGATTGACAATGAAGCGACGTATTTTTGCTCTGATGTGTTCCAGTTTGCTCGCCTTGGGACACATCGGCGGTGTTCACGCTGCCGATGAAGCGCCCGACGCGCTGATCGTGCGCATCGGCAACGAGGTGTTGGAAGCCGCCAAGGCGGACAAATCCATCAAAAGCGGCGACACCACACAGATCGTGGCATTGGTGGACACCAAAGTGCTGCCCAACATGAATTTCCAGCGCATGACCGCCTCTGCTGTGGGCCGTGCTTGGCGTGAAGCGACGCCCGAGCAGCAAAAGCGGTTGCAGGAAGAATTCAAGACCCTGTTGGTTCGTACCTATTCGGGCGCGCTTGCGCAGGTGACAGACCAGTCGATCAGCGCCAAGCCGCTGCGTGCGAGCCCCGAGGACAAAGAGGTGACCGTGCGCACCGAGATCCGCGGCCGTGGCAACCCGATTCAGTTGGACTACCGTCTGGAGAAGACCCCCGGTCAAGGCGCAGGCTGGAAGATTTACGACATCAACGTTTTGGGCGTATGGCTGATCGAGACCTACCGCAGCCAATTTGGTCCTGAGATCAACGCCAAGGGCATCGACGGCTTGATTGAGTCTCTGTCGAGCCGAAACAAGTCCAACGCAAAAAAAGGCTGACCGTGCTGGCCTTGCCTGCCGAGTTGACGCAAGTCCAAGCCACCCAGTGCTTGGCGAATTTGACTGCCGCCGCGCGCACTGGCACAGGCCCTGTGGTGGTCAACGCCAGTGGCCTGCAGTCGTTCGATTCCGCCGCGATCGCGGTTTTGTTGGCAACACGCCGCGAGGCGCAGCGGCTGGGCAAATCCTTCGCGGTGTTCGAGTTGCCTCAACGCTTGCGCACGTTGGCCACGCTGTATGGGGTGGCCGAGTTGTTGCCCGAGGCGACGCCGCCAGTCTGAACCACATCTGATGCACCATTTGGCCACGCCTGCAGGTGTGGCGAAAATGATTGCGCGGGTAAAGTCAATTCCGTATGCGCGCCATTTCGTTTCAGTCGGTCTCCAAAGTATTCACAACCGCTAGGGGACCCGTATCGGCGCTGCACGACGTCAGTTTCGACATCGAAGCAGGCGAGTTTTTTGGACTTCTTGGCCCCAACGGTGCTGGTAAAACCACGCTCATCAGTGTTTTGGCGGGCTTGGCGCGGGCCACGAGCGGCCGCGTGGAGGTGATGGGCAAAGAGGTGCAATCCGAGTTCGCAGCAGCGCGCAGCCTGTTGGGGGTCGTGCCACAGGAACTGGTGTTCGACCCGTTTTTCAACGTCAGAGAGACGCTCAAGATCCAGTCGGGCTATTTTGGTGTGCCGCGAAACGACGACTGGATAGACGAACTGCTGCATAGCCTGGGGCTCACCGACAAAGCCAATGCGAACATGCGCCAACTCTCCGGTGGCATGAAGCGCCGCGTCATGGTGGCGCAGGCTTTGGTGCACAAGCCCCCCGTGATCGTGCTGGATGAGCCCACCGCAGGCGTGGACGTGGAGCTTCGCCAGACGTTGTGGCAGTTCATCGCAAAATTGAACAAACAAGGCCACACGGTGCTGTTGACAACCCATTACCTCGAGGAGGCCGAGGCCCTGTGTGGCCGCATCGCCATGCTGAAGCAGGGGCAGGTGGTGGCGCTGGACAGCACCAGTGCCTTGCTGAAAGCGGCTTCCAGTAACGTGTTGCGGTTCAAGACCAATTCAGAGGCCTTGCCCGCCGCGCTGGCGGAAAAAGCCCGAGTCACTGGGCGCATCGTGCAGCTGCCCGCCCACAATGCGTTGGAGATCGAACAGTACCTCGCGCTGCTGCGCGAGGCAGGCGTTCAGACCGAAGACGTCGAGATTCGCAAAGCCGATTTAGAAGATGTGTTCCTTGACGTCATGGCCGAGGGGCGCGCATGACCGGCTGGCAAACGCTCTTTTACAAAGAGGTGATGCGTTTTTGGAAAGTCAGCGCCCAAACCGTGGGCGCGCCAGTGCTGACCGCCTTGCTGTACTTGTTGATTTTCGGCCACGTTCTGGAAGACCACGTGAAGGTGTATGACCAAGTCAGCTACACCGCTTTTTTGGTGCCTGGGCTGGTGATGATGAGCGTGTTGCAAAACGCGTTCGCGAACAGTTCGTCGTCGTTGATCCAAAGCAAGATCATGGGCAACCTCGTGTTCGTGCTGCTCGCCCCGCTGGGCCATTGGAGCTGGTTCTTCGCGTACGTGGGGTCGTCCGTGGTGCGCGGCTTGGCAGTGGGCCTGGGGGTGTTGGTCGTGACCGCCCTGCTCACGCCTGTCAGCTTCGTGGCACCTTGGTGGGTGGTGGTGTTTTCAGTGCTGGGCGCTGCCTTGCTCGGCTCGCTGGGGGTGATTGCCGGGCTGTGGTCAGAGAAGTTTGACCAGATGGCAGCGTTTCAGAATTTTGTGATCTTGCCCATGACCTTCCTGAGTGGGGTCTTCTATTCGATTCACTCGTTGCCGCCGGTATGGCAGCGAGTCAGCCACCTCAACCCGTTCTTCTACATGATCGACGGTTTCCGCCATGGTTTTTTCGGCGTGAGCGACGTGTCGCCTTGGTTCAGCTTGGCAGTGGTGGGCGGCGCCTTGCTGATGGTGGGCGGCGTGGCGGTGCACCTGCTGCGCATTGGCTACAAAATCAGGGGTTAAGCCCCACACCCCATGACCGCCGACGAACTCACCACACTCATCCGCACCGGACTGCCTTGCGACCACATCGCCCTGGAGGGTGACGGTCGGCATTGGTACGCCACCATCGTCTCGTCAGAATTCGAAGGCAAGCGGCTCATCCAGCGCCACCAGCGCGTTTACGCGACCCTGGGTGCGAAAATAGACACCAATGAGGTGCACGCGCTGTCGATGAAGACCTACACGCCCGCCGAGTGGGTTTTGCGGGCCAACACCGCCTGACCTGCCGCTTCGTGCTGCCTTTGAATGGCTGTGAGGCCGGGCAGTCTGCGACTTTTGATACACGGGATATATGGACAAGTTACTGATTCGGGGTGGCCGACTTTTGCATGGTGAGGTGCACATCTCAGGCGCCAAGAATGCGGCGTTGCCCGAATTGTGCGCGGCGTTGCTGACCGCAGACCCGGTCACTTTGTTGAACACCCCGCGGCTGCAAGACGTGAGCACCATGCTGAGATTGATCGCCAACATGGGTGCGCAGGTCAAGCACAGCGACAACCGGGTGGACATCAATGCGGGACCGCTCAACAGCCCTGAGGCACCCTACGATTTGGTGAAAACCATGCGTGCGTCGGTGCTTGCCTTGGGGCCCCTGCTGGCGCGTTTTGGCGAGGCCACCGTGTCACTGCCAGGCGGTTGCGCCATCGGCTCACGCCCGGTGGACCAGCACATCAAAGGTTTGCAGGCCATGGGGGCCGAGATCGTGGTCGAGCACGGCTACATGATTGCCAAGTTGCCCCCAGGCCGACAACGGCTCCGCGGCGCGCACATCACCACCGACATGGTGACGGTCACTGGGACCGAAAACCTGATGATGGCCGCGTCTTTGGCCGAAGGCGAGACGGTGTTGGAGAATGCCGCGCAAGAACCCGAAATTGTGGATCTGGCCGACATGCTGATCAAAATGGGGGCTCAGATCGAAGGGCAGGGCACCCGCCGCATCCGCATCCAGGGCGTGGACCGCCTGCACGGTTGCACCCATCAGGTGGTGCCCGATCGCATCGAGGCCGGAACCTTTTTGTGTGCGGTGGCGGCCACTGGCGGCGACGTGCTGCTCCGCGCGGCCCGCGCCGACCATCTGGACGCCGTGATCGACAAGCTGCGAGACGCAGGTGCGCAGGTGCAAGCCAGTGAGCAAGGCGTTCACATCCGGTCGCAAGGTCGCCTCAAGGCGCAGAGTTTCCGCACCACCGAGTACCCTGGTTTTCCCACCGACATGCAGGCGCAATTCATGGCGCTCAACGCCGTGGCACAAGGCGCCAGCGTGGTGACCGAAACGATTTTTGAGAACCGGTTCATGCACGTCAACGAGATGGTGCGGCTTGGCGCGTCGATCCAGATCGATGGCAAAGTCGCGGTGATCGAAGGGGTGCCCAAGCTGTCGGGCGCCCACGTGATGGCGACCGACTTGCGGGCGTCGGCCAGCTTGGTGATCGCTGGCTTGGTGGCCGATGGTGAAACCCTGGTCGAGCGTATTTACCACCTGGACCGCGGCTACGACCGGATGGAAACCAAGCTGTGCGCGCTGGGCGCTGACATTGAGCGAATCAAATGATCACCTTAGCCCTCTCGAAAGGCCGCATCTTTGACGAAACCCTGCCCTTGCTGCGGGCGGCAGGCATCGAAGTGTTGGAAGACCCCGAAAAGTCTCGCAAGTTGATTTTGCCGACCAACCGCACCGACGTTCAAGTGGTGCTGGTGCGCGCCAGCGACGTGCCGACCTATGTGCAATACGGCGGCGCCGACCTCGGGGTGACTGGCAAAGACACCCTGATTGAACACGGTATGGCGTGGGGGCCGTCTGGCCTTTACCAGCCGCTGGATCTGCGCATTGCCAAATGCAGGATGAGCGTGGCTGTACGCGCCGATTACGACTACGCCAGCGCGGTGAAGCAGGGTTCGCGTTTGAAGGTGGCCACCAAGTACGTTGGCATTGCCCGCGAGTTTTTCGCTGCCAAGGGGGTGCACACGGATCTGATCAAGCTCTATGGCAGCATGGAACTCGCTCCGCTGACCGGTTTGGCCGACGCCATCGTGGACTTGGTCTCGACTGGCAGCACCTTGAAGGCCAACCAACTGGTGGAAGTCGAGCGCATCATGGACATCAGTGCGCGGCTCGTCGTGAACCAGGCCGCCCTGAAGCTCAAGCAAACGCCAATCCGCGCCATCATCGACGCGTTCGCCTCTGTGGCGGCGCAGAAAGCCGACTGAACCGCCATGACTTTGCGCGCTCAACCCATCCGTCTGTCCACCACCAGCGCCAGTTTTGACACCGACTTCAAGGCCCGGCTGCACTGGTCGGCAGACACCGACGCAGCCATCGAACAACGCGTGGCCGACATCCTGGCCGATGTGCAGCGTCGCGGCGATGCCGCGGTGCTCGAGTACACCCAGCGCTTCGATGGTGTGGTGGCCTCGTCGGTCCAGGCCATGGAATTGACACCGTCAGAGTTGTCCGACGCTTTTGAAGGCCTGCCGGCTGCCCAACGGCACGCCTTGGAATCGGCGGCGCGGCGGGTCCGCAGCTACCATGAGGCGCAGAAAAGAGCGTCTGGCGAGAGTTGGAGCTACCAAGACGAAGACGGCACGCTGCTTGGTCAAAAGGTCAC
The DNA here is from genome assembly GCA_027490925.1 of Comamonadaceae bacterium. GTDB lineage: Bacteria > Pseudomonadota > Gammaproteobacteria > Burkholderiales > Burkholderiaceae_C > PCRC01. Next base: position 22,666 of record JAIXXF010000030.1, on the reverse strand, counting down.
GCCGCTGGATCGGGTCGGTATTTATGTGCCTGGCGGCAAAGCAGCCTACCCTTCCAGCGTGTTGATGAATGCCATCCCGGCGCGTGTGGCTGGTGTTGGCGAGATCGTCATGGTGGTGCCCACGCCGCGCGGCGAAAAGAACCCTCTGGTGCTTGCCGCGGCCCACGTGGCGGGCGTGGGTCGGGCCTTCACCATCGGTGGCGCACAAGCGGTGGGGGCCCTGGCCTACGGCACGGCCACGGTGCCCAAGGTCGACAAAATCACAGGCCCCGGCAACGCCTACGTGGCGGCAGCCAAGCGCCGCGTGTTTGGCACCGTGGGAATCGACATGATCGCAGGCCCGAGCGAGATTCTGGTGCTGGCCGACGGCAGCACACCGGCCGAGTGGGTGGCGATGGACCTGTTCAGTCAAGCCGAGCACGACGAACTGGCCCAAAGCATTTTGCTGTGCCCAGACGCGGCTTACATCGATTCAGTGCAGGCCGCCATCGACCGTTTGCTACCGACCATGCCGCGCGCCGAGATCATTGCCAAGAGTCTCAACGGTCGGGGTGCGCTGATCCACACCCGCAGCATGGAAGAGGCCTGTGCCATCAGCAACCGGATTGCGCCGGAGCATCTCGAGGTGTCGAGCACCGAGCCCCACCGCTGGGAGCCGCTGTTGGTGCACGCAGGTGCCATTTTCTTGGGGGCCTACACCAGCGAAAGCCTGGGTGACTATTGCGCGGGTCCCAACCACGTGCTGCCGACCAGCGGTACCGCTCGATTCAGCTCCCCGCTGGGCGTGTACGACTTTCAGAAGCGCAGCAGCCTGATCGAGGTCAGCGCCCAAGGCGCACAGGTCCTCGGCCGAACGGCGGCCGAGTTGGCCTACGGTGAAGGCTTGCAGGCGCATGCCCGTGCCGCCGAGCTCCGCTTGACGCCGGTGCCGCCCATGCGGGGCCAGCCATGAGCGCGTCCGACCCCCTGGATCGCATCCGGCCCGATGTGCGGGCGATGGACGCGTACACCGTTCAAGACGCGACTGGTCTGGTCAAGCTCGACGCGATGGAGAACCCGCACCCGCTGCCTGCGGAATTGCAGGCGGTGTTGGGACAGCGTTTGGGCGCGGTCGCCCTGAACCGCTACCCTGGCGACCGTGTTAACGATCTCCGGCATGCGCTGGCAACGCACGTGGGGCTGCCCGCTGGCCACCGCCTGATGCTGGGCAACGGGTCCGATGAACTCATTTCCCTGCTGACACTGGCATGTGCACAGCCGGGGGCGGTGGTGCTGGCGCCAGTGCCTGGATTCGTGATGTACGCCATGAGCGCGCAGTTGCAAGGTCTGAAGTTCGTTGGCGTGCCCCTGACCGCCGACTTTGAACTCGACGAGGCGGCGATGCTCAATGCCATCCAGCAACACCGGCCTGCGGTGGTGCATTTGGCCTACCCGAACAACCCGACCGCCAACCTGTGGGACGACGCCGTCATCGAGCGCATCGTTTCTGCCGTGGGCGAGCAGGGCGGCCTGGTGGCGATCGACGAGGCCTACCAGCCGTTTGCCAGCAAAACCTATCTCGACCGGCTGGGACGCCACACGCACGTGCTGCTGATGCGGACGCTAAGCAAATTCGGCCTTGCCGGTGTCCGTCTGGGCTACCTGGTTGGTCCCGCCGCGCTGGTGGACCAGCTGGACAAGGTGCGCCCGCCGTACAACGTGAGTGTGTTGAACACCGAGTGCGCGTTGTTCGCTTTGGAGCACGCCGCCGTGTTCGCTGGCCAAGCGGCCGATCTGGTGGCGCAGCGCACGCAGATGCTGGCCACTCTGGCGGGCACGCCTGGCGTGACCGTCTGGCCGAGTGAGGCCAACATGGTGCTGATCCGGGTGCGCGACGCGGCCAGCACGTTCGACCGCATGAAGGCGCGCGGGGTGCTGGTCAAGAACGTTTCTAAAATGCACCCACTCTTGGCGAATTGCCTGCGCCTCACCGTGGGGACCGCCGCCGAAAACGACCAGATGCTCGCTGCCCTCCACACCGCCCTATGACCTGCCACTCCGCCACCGTCCCCGGTCTTGATGAGCACCCGCCGCGACAAGCGGAGGTCGTGCGCCACACCGCTGAAACGCAAATTGCCGTCAAGGTCAATTTGGACGGCACCGGCCAATCCAAGCTGAACACTGGCATCGGATTTTTCGACCACATGCTCGACCAGATCGCCCGCCACGGGTTGATCGATCTCGACATCCAAGCGATCGGGGACCTGCACATCGACGGGCACCACACTGTTGAAGACGTCGGTATCACCCTGGGCCAGGCGTTCGCCAAAGCGGTGGGCGATAAAAAAGGAATCCGCCGCTATGGCCACGCTTATGTGCCTCTGGACGAAGCGTTGAGCCGGGTGGTGGTGGATTTTTCGGGTCGCCCAGGCCTCGAGATGCACGTGCCATTCAAGAGTGGAGCGATCGGGGCGTTCGACACCCAGCTCACCTACGAGTTTTTCCAAGGTTTTGTGAACCACGCGTTTGTCACTTTGCACATCGACAACCTGCGGGGTGAAAACGCCCACCACCAGGCCGAAACGGTGTTCAAAGCCTTTGCACGGGCGCTGCGCGCCGCTCTGGAGCGTGACCCACGGTCGGCGGGCGTGATTCCTTCCACCAAAGGCTCGCTGTGACCCGTTGTCGAGGTCAATCGGCACCCAGCCCACGCCGAAATTAAGCTAGCCGCTATGAAAAGTGGAGCAAAAACAGTGGCGGTGGTCGATTACGGCACGGGCAACTTGCGATCGGTGTCACAAGCCGTGCAAGCCGCTGCGGTGGGCACCGGCTTTGATGTGGTGATCACCGCCGACCCAGCGCAGGTGCAGGCGGCCGGTCGGGTCGTGTTGCCCGGCCAAGGAGCCATGCCGGACTGCATGCGCGGGTTGCGCGATTCAGGTCTGCTCGCGCCCGTGCTGGACGCCGCAGCCAACAAGCCGCTGTTCGGTGTGTGCGTCGGCATGCAGATGCTGCTTGACCGCAGTGAGGAGGGCCCGCCCGGCGTTGGCACCCCCGGCTTGGGGTTGATCCCCGGCGAAGTGGTGAAGTTCGACCTCGCAGGCCAAACGCAGCCCGACGGCAGCCGTTTCAAAGTGCCTCAAATGGGGTGGAACCAGGTGCGCCAAGCCAGTCACAGCGGCCGCCGCCACCCGGTGTGGGGGGAAGTTCCGGACGGGGCCCATTTTTATTTCGTGCACAGCTACTACGCTCGCCCGCGTGAAGCGCTTCACACCGCGGGCGAGGCCAACTACGGCGGCCTGTTCACCGCGGCGGTCGCGAGTGATAATGTCTTTGCGACGCAGTTCCACCCTGAAAAAAGCGCCGAGCAGGGCTTGGCGCTGTACCGCAACTTCCTGCACTGGAACCCCTGAGTCGGCGACTTCTGCCTCTCCTGCCCAGCCATCAGCACCCTCTGGCACCATGCTTCTCATTCCCGCGATCGACCTGAAAGACGGTCAATGTGTGCGCCTCAAGCAAGGCGACATGGACCAATCCACCATCTTTGCGGACGATCCAGCCGTCATGGCGCGCAACTGGGTGGACAAAGGTGCGCGTCGGCTGCACCTTGTGGACTTGAACGGTGCGTTTGCGGGCAAGCCCAAAAACGAGTTGGCGATCAAGAAGATTTTGAAGGCCGTGGGGGGAGAAGTCGACGTGCAGCTCGGCGGCGGTATCCGCGACCTGGACACCATCGAGCGGTATCTCGACGCGGGTTTGCGCTACGTGATCATCGGCACCGCGGCGGTAAAGAACCCTGGCTTCTTGCAAGACGCTTGCACTGCGTTTGGCGGGCACATCATCGTGGGTCTGGACGCGAAAGAGGGCAAAGTCGCGACCGATGGCTGGAGCAAGCTGACCGGTCACGAGGTGGTGGACCTGGCAAAGAAGTTTGAAGACTACGGTGTGGAGTCCATCATCTACACCGACATTGGGCGCGACGGCATGCTGAGTGGCATCAACGTTGAAGCCACCGTCACCCTGGCGCAGGCCCTGACGATCCCGGTGATCGCTTCGGGCGGTTTGTCCAACATGGTGGACATCGAGAAGTTGTGTGCCGTTGAGGCAGAGGGCGTTGAAGGCGTGATCTGCGGCCGCGCCATCTACACCGGCGACCTCGACTTCGCCGCCGCACAATCGCGCGCCGACGAGCTCAATGCTCGCTAAACGCATCATCCCCTGTCTGGACGTCACCGGCGGGCGGGTCGTCAAGGGTGTGAACTTTTTGGCCCTGCGCGATGCGGGCGATCCAGTCGAGATCGCCGCCCGCTACAACGACCAGGGGGCGGATGAGCTGACCTTTCTCGACATCACCGCCACCTCGGACGGCAGAGACCTGATCCTGCACATCATCGAAGCGGTGGCGTCCCAGGTGTTCATCCCGCTCACTGTCGGGGGGGGTGTACGTACCGTGGATGACGTGCGCCGGTTGCTCAACGCGGGGGCCGACAAAACCAGCTTCAACTCCGCCGCCATCGCCAACCCGCAGGTCATTGCCGACGCGTCGGCCAAGTACGGCGCGCAATGCATTGTGGTGGCGATCGACGCCAAACGCCGCACCGACGACGAGACCGCCCTGCGGGGCCCTGGCTGGGACGTTTACAGCCACGGCGGCCGCAAGAACACCGGCTTGGACGCGGTGGCCTGGGCCACGGAAATGGCGCGGTTGGGCGCAGGCGAGATCCTGCTGACCAGCATGGACCGCGACGGCACCAAATCTGGCTTTGATTTGGCGCTCACCCGTGCGGTGAGCGACGCGGTGGCGGTGCCGGTCATCGCCTCCGGCGGTGTCGGCCACCTCGACCACCTGGCCGACGGCGTGCAACAGGGCCATGCCGATGCCGTGCTGGCGGCCAGCATTTTTCACTACGGCGAGTTCACTGTGGGCCAAGCCAAGGCCCGGATGGCCGAACGCGGCATCCCGGTCCGCCTCTAGCTTTCTACCGAGTGAAGGTGGGCGTTATCGCCGACAATCGTGCCATGATGTGGCTGGACGATGTGAAATGGGATGCGGCTGGCCTGGTGCCAGTGATCGCGCAAGAGCAGGGCAGCAATGATGTGCTCATGTTCGCTTGGATGAATCGTGAGGCGCTGCAAAAAACGGCGGAGCTGGGGCGGGCGGTGTATTTCAGCCGCTCTCGCAACAAGCTGTGGTTCAAGGGCGAAGAATCAGGCCATGTGCAGACCGTCCATGAAATTCGCTTGGACTGCGACAACGACGTGGTGTTGCTCAAGGTCACTCAGCTCGGCCACAAACCGGGCATCGCTTGCCACACCGGTCGCCACAGCTGCTTTTTCAGCGTCTACCGCGGCGGTGCATGGCAGCCAGTTGACCCGGTCTTGAAAGACCCTCAATCCATTTACAAATGATCCCCATGGGCGAGACGTTGATCCCATTTTTGAAGTCTGCGAATGCACGGGTCTCCGCCAGGTTAGCCTTGGGAGACGCGGCATGAACGCGACCGATGCATTGGCCCGACTGGCCGCCACGATTGAAAGCCGCAAACCCGCCCATGGGGGTGACCCGGGCACCAGCTACGTGGCCCGTTTGCTGGCCAAGGGCCCAGATGCGTTTTTGAAGAAAATCGGTGAGGAGGCGACCGAAACGGTGATGGCCGCAAAAGACGTGGACGCCGGGGCCGACAAGGCCAAACTGGTCTACGAAGTGGCCGATCTGTGGTTCCACTCCATGGTCGCGCTGGCCCATTACGGTCTCACGCCCGCCGATGTGGTGGCCGAATTGGTGCGGCGTGAGGGCACCAGCGGCATCGAAGAGAAAGCCCTGCGAAAGGCCGAGGACCGCGCCCGAGACGACGCCCGCGCCCAGGAGGCGCCATGACACCGAACGATGTGATCGACTCGGCCAGTGGCAAAACACTGGAACAACTGGCCAGCCTGCGCCAGCTCACGTTGATCGTCTATATCCTGAGCGCAGCCGGTTGGATGACCGGTGGCCTGACCGCCATCGTGGCCATCATCGTCAATTACGTGAAGCGGGACGACACCGAAGGCACGCTGTACCGTAGCCACTTCAGCTGGCAAATCCGCACGTTTTGGTGGTTTCTCGGCTGGTCGGTGGTGGGTTGGCTCACGCTGATCGTCGGCGTGGGGTTCATCGTGTTCCCAGTGGTGGGCGTCTGGTCCATCTACCGGATCGTCCGGGGTCTGTTGAACTGGAACGACCGTAAACCCATGCCCATGTGAAGGAGCGCCTGGTGAGTGACAACTGTATTTTTTGCAAGATCGTGGCAGGGGCCATTCCCTCGCGCAAGGTGTACGAAGACGAAGACATCCTGGCTTTCCACGACGTCAACCCGTGGGCGCCGGTGCACTTCCTGATGGTGCCCAAACGCCATATTCCTTCGATGGCGCAGGTCGGCCCTGAGCACGCGGCGTTGCTGGGCCGCATGTTGACGTTGGCCCCTCAGTTGGCGTTGCAAGAGGGGTGCCGACCCTATCCGGAGGGCGGGTTTCGCATCGTCACGAACACCGGGGCCGAGGGCGGGCAAGAGGTGCACCACCTGCACGTCCACGTCATGGGCGGGCCACGCCCCTGGGCGCGGGGCTGATTTTTTCCCCTTGCGTGGGGTCAATTCCCAGACGTTTTCATGCCGCCGACTTTCTGCCCCCTAAAATCAAATCATTCTTAGGAGAGACAAATGGGTTCCTTTTCGATTTGGCACTGGCTCATCGTTCTGCTGATCATCGTGCTGATCTTCGGCACCAAAAAGCTCAAGAACATGGGCAGTGACCTGGGCGGTGCAGTCAAAGGCTTCAAGGACGGCATGAAAGACGGTGCGAGTACCGGGGAAGACAAGACGGCCGCCGCCCCGGCACAGGTGACCAATGCCGCTGCCGCGAACAACACGATCGACGTTGAGTCCAAGACCAAGTCTTGAGCGACTGGATCGGTGAGGGCCTGTGATCGACCTGGGTATTTCCAAGATGGCGCTGATCGGCGCGGTGGCGTTGATCGTCATCGGGCCTGAAAAGCTGCCGCGCGTGGCACGCACCTTGGGCACGTTGCTTGGCAAGGCGCAGCGCTACGTGTCTGACGTCAAGGCTGAGGTGAGCCGGTCGATTGAGCTTGACGAGCTCAAAAAAATGAAAGAGACCATGGAAGGGGCGGCGCGCGACGTCGAGTCGTCGGTCCAGGCGGGCTCCCGGGATCTGCAGCAGCAAATCGACGCGATTGGCGGCGAGATGACCAGCGACGGCGTCTGGCACAGCACCGACCCCGAGCCGGAAATACAAACCGAGTTGTACGTCAAAGACCACCCCCCGGTCTTTGAGTACAAGCACCCGAAGAAAAAATGGCGGACCAAACTGGGCGCCACACCGCGCTGGTACAAAGCCCGCAATGGCATGCGCACCCACGCGCAGTCGGGCGCGGCGCGAGTCGCACGCTACCGGCCCAAGCCACTTTAAACGCGCTTTGGCGCATAAAGCGCCTGCATGTCACCGTTTTCCACGATTGTGTATATGGCTGATCCATCTGAACCCAAAGACGAACTTGCTGGTTCTGAGCAGCCCTTTGTCCAGCACCTGTTTGAACTGCGCGACCGGTTGATCCGAGCGATGCTGGCGATTGCGGTCATGGCCGCAGCCCTTGGCATTTACCCTGGCCCGGCAGCGCTGTACGACATCCTGGCCGCCCCGTTGACCGCCACCTTACCAGAGGGTGCAACGCTGATCGCCACCTCGGTGATTTCCCCGTTTGTGGTGCCCCTCAAGATTTTGCTGATGACGGCTTTCTTGGCGGCCTTGCCGGTGGTGCTGTACCAGCTCTGGGCCTTCGTGGCGCCGGGGCTCTATTCGCATGAAAAAAAGTTGGTGCTGCCGTTGGTGGTGTCAAGCACTTTGCTGTTTTTCATTGGGGTGGCGTTTTGCTACTACTTCGTGTTCGGGCAGGTGTTCAAGTTCATCCAGAGCTTCGCGCCCAAAAGCATCACCGCCGCGCCAGACATCGAGGCCTACCTGAGTTTCGTGCTCACCATGTTCCTCGCGTTCGGCATGGCGTTTGAGGTGCCGATCGTCGTCATCGTGTTGGCGCGCATGAACATCGTGCCCATTCAAAAGCTCAAAGAGTTCCGCAGCTATTTTGTGGTGCTGGCCTTCATCATCGCGGCCATCATCACCCCGCCCGACGTGGTGTCGCAGCTGGCCCTGGCCATTCCGATGTGCCTGCTTTACGAGCTGGGCATTTGGGCTGCGCAAATTTTCATTCGCCACACCCAGGCGCCGTCTGAATCGGCATCGCCCTCAGATAACACCTGAAAACCGGGCTTTCCAGGCCATTGGCTCGGCTTCAGGGTAGAAACGGCATTTAGCCCACGCCGCGGCTGCGCCAATCGCTATCAAAAACGTAGCGTATTGAAGGGATTAAGAGACGTTGAGGAATGACCTCACGTTGCCTGTCTCGCAGCCGCAGGACGATGGACCGTACGGAGCGACTCGCTCGGCAGGCAAGCCAAGCCGCCACACCAAGCATGTGCACATCAGCGGGGCTGGGCGCTTGGCTTGGGCCGTACGCCCGGCACCACTTGCAAAGCCAGCCGCTCGTCTCTGCGCAGCAGCACAAACTCGGCGGGCTTACCTGGCGGCAGGGCAGCCACCGTTGTCAACAGCGCGCTGACGTTGCGTACCGCTGTCCCGCCCACTTGTTGCACCACGTCACCAGGGCGAATGCCTGCAGCCGCCGCGGGGCCCCGCTGCAACACGCCAGTGATCATCACCCCTTCGGTGGTTTTGATGCCAAAGGTTTCGGCCAACTCGGGTGTCAGGTCTTGGGGCTCCACGCCGATCCAGCCGCGTGTGATCTGCCCGTCTTTCACAATGCCTTCAAGCACCAGTTTGGCAGTGGACACTGGGATGGCAAACCCAATGCCCATGCTGCCTCCAGAGCGGGAGTAAATGGCGGTGTTGATGCCGAGCAGATTGCCAGCGGTGTCCACCAGAGCGCCGCCCGAATTGCCCGGGTTGATCGCGGCGTCGGTCTGAATGAAGTTCTCAAAGGTGTTGATGCCCAACTGGTTACGGCCCAGTGCGCTCACGATGCCACTGGTCACCGTCTGGCCCACACCAAACGGGTTGCCAATGGCGAGCACCTGGTCGCCGACCTGCAAGCCGTCCGAATCACCCAACACGATGACGGGCAGACGATCCAGGTCGATTTTCAAGATCGCCAGGTCGGTGTCTGGGTCGGTGCCGATCACCTTGCCGCGGGTGCGACGGCTGTCGTTGAGGATGACCTCGATCTCATCGGCGCCTTCAACCACGTGGTTGTTGGTCAAAATGTAGCCGCTGGCGCTCACGATCACCCCGCTGCCAAGGCCCGCCTGAGGCTCGTTGCCTCTGTCCCCAAAGAAGAATCGAAACCACGGGTCGCTGCCTTGTGGGTTGCGCTCGGCCGCCTTGCTGGTGTTGATGCTCACCACCGCGGGGGCAGCGGTGCGGGCGGCTTGGGCCAGACTGCCCGGCGCCAAGGTGCCGGGCGCGGTTACAGGCGCTTGCAGCAGGGCGACCGCCGATGACATGCTGGGGCTGCGCGACAGCCACTCTGGCTTGAGCGTGGCCACCACAAAGTAGGCGGCCAGCGCCACGGTAACGGATTGCGAGAACAACAACCAAAAACGTTTCATGCCGACTTTCAGAGGGGCGGTCGCCACCACGGTGTGGTGAAGCGGGCGGGAAATTGTAGGGTCTGCTCGGCAGCGGGGTGGGCCCAGTTTTGCCGACGTGGGATCCGCTTGCCTGGCGGTTCACAGACAATAGCGGCATACCGCCGTTAATGCACTGTCGCACCGCCATGACACACCGCCAAGAGCTTCTTCACCGACTTAACGCCGTGTTGGAACCCGACCGGTTCAAAGACCATGGACCCAATGGGTTACAGGTCGAGGGCAGGGCCGAGGTGCGCCACTTGGTGTCGGGCGTGACCGCCAGCGGTGCGCTCATCGAAGCCGCCATCGACGCCCAGGCCGATGCAGTGCTGGTTCACCACGGCCTGTTCTGGCGCGGGCAAGACGGCCGGGTGACCGGCTGGATGAAGCAGCGCCTGGCGTTGCTGTTGGCGCACGACATCAATCTGTTCGCCTACCATCTGCCGCTCGACGCCCACCCCGAATGGGGCAACAACGCCCAGCTCGGGCGCGTGTTGGGCTGGTTGCCAGATGGCCGATTCGGCGAGCAGGGACTGGGCTGGCTCGGGGTGCCCGCGTCGGGGCCTGTCGCCAGTGCCGCCTTGCTGGCGCAACAGGTGCAGGCGGCTTTGGGCCGCAACATTGTGTGTGTCGGAGAGGGCCTGGGCCCGATCCGTCGCATCGCGTGGTGCACCGGCGGCGCCCAGGGGTATTTCGAGGCTGCCATCGCTGCAGGCGCTGACGCGTATGTGACCGGTGAGATTTCTGAGCCGCAAGCCCACTACGCCCGCGAGATGGGGGTCGCCTACCTGGCTTGCGGTCACCACGCGACCGAGCGTTACGGTGCGCCCGCGCTGGGCGCACAGGTCGCCGCCGAGTTGGGTCTGTCGCACCAATTCATCGACATCGACAACCCCGCATGACCAGCATCGTCCAGCCCCGTCGACCGATCGCACTGACCCCGGGCGACCCTGCGGGCATCGGCCCCGAGATCCTGGCCAAGGCCTTTCGCGATGCGCCCGAGGCAATGCGGGGTTGCTTTGTCGCGGGCGATGTCGAGGTGATGCGCCGCGGCGCGGCGTGCATCGCCCGTCCGGGCCTGGCCAGCCTGCCGGTGGCGCAGATCGAGTCACTGTCCGACCTGCCCTCGGTCCCACCACGGTGTGTGCCAGTGCTGCAAGTGGTGGCTGGACAGTCCGCGGCCGATTTGCCGGTCTGGGGCCGCGTTGACGCAGCGGCTGGCGCGCACGCCGCAGCCACGGTGCGGTGGGCAGCGCAAGCCGCGCTGCGCGGCGAGGTCGCAGCGATGGTCACCGCCCCGTTGCACAAGGCGGCACTGGCGGCTGCGGGGGAGCCATTCCCCGGGCACACTGAGCTGTTGCAGGCCGAGGCCGCGCGGTTTCACGGCCGTGCGGTGGCCGACTTGCCAGTGCGCATGATGTTGGCCAACCCGGAACTGCGTACCGTGCTCGTCAGCATCCACGTGTCACTGCGACAGGCCATAGAGGCCGTCACCTCTGGGAATGTGCTGGAGACACTGCGGATCACGCACCAAGCGCTGGTGGCGGTACTGGGCCGACCACCGCGCATCGCGGTGGCGGGCCTGAACCCTCACGCTGGAGAAGACGGGCTGTTTGGTACCGAAGAACGCGATGTGATCGCCCCTGCCGTGGTCGCCGCCCAGGCGCAAGGTTGGTTGGCCAGTGGGCCGCACGCGCCCGACACGGTCTTCATGCGCGCCCGGCGGGGTGAGTTCGACGCGGTGGTGGCGATGCACCACGACCAGGGCTTGATCCCAGTCAAGTACCTGGGTGTGGAGCAGGGGGTGAACGTCACACTGGGCTTGCCTTTCGTCCGCACCAGCCCAGACCACGGCACCGCGTTCGACATCGCAGGCCAAGGCGTGGCCGACGCCGCCAGCCTGATCGCGGCGGTGACCATGGCCCGCCAGATGGCTGGCTGAGCTCGGTCGTGGGATTCAGCCCCTTTGTCCGAGACGGGTCGGCGTGGGCGCACAGGGGTGTGACCGGCCGGGCCAGCCACTGAGACAGCGGCTTATCTTTTCAACTGGTCGCGGATTTCCCTAAGCAGCAGGGTATTTTCCGGCGTCGGCGCTGCAGGTGTCGGCTCGGCAGGGGCTTCGCGCTTCAGGCGGTTGATCTGTTTGACCATCAGAAAAATGATGAAAGACAGAATCAGAAAATTCACCGCCACGGTGATGAAATTACCGTAGGCGAACACCGGTACCCCGGCCTTTTTGATCGCATCCAATGTGTTGGTGGTGCCTGGCGGCACTGTGCCCAACACCACGAACAGGTTGGAAAAGTCGAGTTTGCCGACCACGCTGCCCACCAGCGGCAAGACCAGGTCGCTCACCACAGAGTCCACGATCTTGCTGAAGGCCGCGCCGATGATGACGCCGACCGCCAAATCGACCACGTTGCCCTTGATGGCGAACGCTTTGAACTCTGCCAACATGCCCATCTGATGCTCCTGCTGAGGTGTAGAAAGGTCAGTATTCCCAACCCGCTCACCCTGTCAAGCGCCCCGTGGGATTTGAATGGCCACCCTGGCCTCAGATAGAATCACGGGTTGACCCTTACCAATCCTGAGCATTGAGAATCCCATGAGCAGCACCTCAGTTGATAACAGCAAGCGGACCTGGTTGATTGCTTCCACCTGTGCCGGAGCGGCGGGTGGTTTGGCCGTGGCCGTGCCCTTCGTCAGCACATTCCAGCCGTCGGAGCGCGCCAAGGCCGCTGGAGCTGCCGTGGAGGTCGATATTTCAGCACTCAAGCCGGGTGAGAAGCTCACGGTGGAATGGCGCGGCAAGCCGGTTTGGATCATGAAGCGCACGCCAGAGCAATTGGCGTCACTGGCCAAAACCGAGACCCAACTGGCCGACCCCAATTCCGATCGCAAGGCCTACCCCACGCCGGAATACGCGAAGAACCAGCACCGCTCCATCAAACCTGAGGTGTTTGTGGGCGTGGGCATTTGCTCCCACTTGGGCTGTTCGCCCTCTGACAAGTTCCAAACCGGCCCGCAACCCTCGTTGCCTGACGACTGGCTCGGTGGTTTCCTGTGCCCTTGCCACGGCTCCACGTTTGACATTGCCGGGCGTGTGTTCAAGAACAAACCCGCGCCGGACAATTTGGAAGTGCCTCCGCACATGTACCTGTCTGAGACCCGACTGCTGATCGGCGAAGACAAAAAGGCCTGAACCCGTTCACCACAGAGCACACCATGGCTGAATTCAAATCCATCTCCCCGAACGCCAGCGCTGGCGAAAAACTGCTGAACTGGGTGGACAACCGCTTCCCGGCCAGCAAGCTGTACAAAGAGCACCTGTCTGAGTACTACGCGCCAAAGAACTTCAACTTCTGGTATTTCTTTGGCTCGCTGGCGCTGTTGGTGCTCGTCATTCAGATCGTGACCGGTATTTTTCTGGTCATGCACTACAAGCCGGACGCGTCTTTGGCCTTCGCGTCGGTGGAATACATCATGCGCGATGTGCCGTGGGGCTGGTTGGTGCGTTACATGCACTCCACGGGCGCGTCTGCGTTCTTCGTAGTGGTTTACCTGCACATGTTCCGAGGTTTGATCTACGGCAGCTACCGCAAACCACGGGAGTTGGTGTGGGTGTTCGGTTGTGCGATTTTCCTCTGCCTGATGGCAGAAGCGTTCATGGGTTACTTGTTGCCCTGGGGTCAGATGTCGTACTGGGGCGCCCAGGTGATTGTGAACCTGTTCTCTGCTATTCCTTTCGTCGGGCCTGACCTGGCGCTGCTGATTCGCGGCGACTACGTGGTGGGCGATGCCACGCTGAACCGCTTCTTCAGCTTCCACGTGATCGCCGTGCCGCTGGTGCTGTTGGGTTTGGTCGCGGCACACATCATCGCGCTGCACGAGGTGGGGTCCAACAACCCTGACGGCGTTGAAATCAAGGGCCCGACTGCGCCGAAAGACGCTAATGGCCGCCCGCTCGACGGCATTCCATTCCACCCCTACTACACGGTGCACGACATTCTGGGCGTCAGCGTGTTCCTGATGGCGTTCAGCGCGGTGATCTTCTTCGCGCCGACGTTTGGTGGCTACTTCCTGGAGTTCAACAACTTCATCCCTGCCGACCCGTTGAAGACACCCGCCCACATTGCACCGGTTTGGTACTTCACCCCTTACTACTCGATCTTGCGCGCCATCACCACAGAAATGATGTACGCCCTGATCGCCTGTGTGGTCGCTGGCGCTGCGTTGGGTGTGCTTAAAGCCAAGCTGGCCACTGTGTTCAAAGGTGCGATTGTGCTGGGCGCGTTGGCCGTGGTCGCTTGCATGCTGGCGATTGACGCAAAGTTCTGGGGCGTGGTCGGTATGGGCGGCGCGGTGGTGATCTTGTTCTTCCTGCCCTGGTTGGACAACAGCCCTGTGCGGTCCATCCGCTACCGTCCCAGCTGGCACAAAGTGCTGTACGGTGCCTTTGTGGTGAACTTCCTGATTTTGGGTTACCTGGGCGTGCAAGCCCCTTCCCCGATCGGAGAGCGCGTGTCGCAGGTCGGTACCCTGTTTTACTTCGGGTTCTTCTTGCTGATGCCGTGGTGGAGCCGTTTGGGTGAGTTTAAGGTGGTCCCTGACCGCGTCACGTTCGCCGCGCACTGATCGGCCGGAGCCTCAACAAATGAAGAAAATCCTCTGCACGCTGGCCCTCATGTTGGGCGTTGTGACGTCCGCCAATGCTGCTGGCGGCGGCATCGCCTGGGACAAGGCGCCCAACAAGATCAATGACCTTGCGGCGCTCCAAAACGGCGCCAAGATCTTCACCAATTACTGCCTGAATTGCCATTCGGCTGCCTTCACGCGTTACAACCGCCTGAAGGACATAGGTCTGAGCGAGGCGCAGATCAAAGAAAACCTGCTCTTCACCACCGACAAGGTGGGCGAGACCATGAAGGCCGCTATCGACCCCAAGAACGCGAAGGACTGGTTTGGTGGCGTTCCGCCTGATTTGACGCTGGTTGCGCGGTCTCGCTCAGAGGTCGGCAAGGGCTCTGGAACAGATTACCTGTACACCTACCTGCGCACCTATTACCGTGATGAGGCGAAGGAAACCGGTTGGAACAACCTCGCTTTCCCGAACGTGGGCATGCCGCACGTGCTGTGGGAGCTGCAAGGCGAGCGCCGCCCCATTTTTGACACGGTGGTTGAACACGGCCATTCCACGCAGGTGTTCAAGGGTTGGGAACAAGTCAAGCCCGGCACCATGACCCCGGCCCGCTTCGACGAGGCCATGGGCGATCTGGTCAACTACATGGCGTGGATGAGCGAGCCCGTGCAAAAGTCCCGGGTCCGCTTGGGTGTTTGGGTGTTGTTGTTCTTGTCGGTGTTCACGGTGATCGCCTGGCGTTTGAACGCGGTCTACTGGAAAGACATCAAGTAATTCCGCTCGGTTGGCATCAAGCCGCCCCGTTGTCCAGAGTGGCTGCGTTTTGCGCAGTCACTCTTTTTGATTTTTAGGAGCCTCCACCATGATGGTGCTTTACTCAGGGACGACCTGCCCCTTTTCTCACCGCTGCCGTTTTGTGCTGTTTGAAAAAGGCATGGACTTCGAGATCCGCGACGTGGATCTGTACAACAAGCCCGAAGACATCAGCGTCATGAACCCTTACGGGCAGGTGCCGATTCTGGTTGAACGCGACTTGATCTTGTACGAGTCGAACATCATCAACGAGTACATCGACGAGCGCTTTCCACATCCCCAGTTGATGCCCGGAGATCCCGTGGACCGTGCCCGAGTTCGCTTGTTCTTGCTGAACTTTGAAAAAGAGCTGTTCGTGCACGTGGGCTTACTGGAGTCGCGTGCCTCAAAAAGCAATGAAAAAGCGTTGGAAAAGGCACGCGCGCACATTCGTGACCGACTCACCCAGCTGGCCCCTGTGTTTTTGAAGAACAAGTACATGCTGGGCGACAACTTCTCCATGTTGGACGTGGCCATCGCGCCCTTGTTATGGCGCCTGGACTACTACGGCATCGACCTGAGCAAAAACGCTGCGCCCTTGCTGAAGTACGCCGAGCGCATCTTTTCCCGGCCTGCTTACATCGAGGCACTGACGCCGTCTGAAAAGGTGATGCGCAAATAAGGCGGCTGGCACATGGGTCCGACCGATCTCCCATCGACACGCCCCTATCTCATCCGGGCGCTTTACGACTGGTGCACCGACAACGGTTTCACGCCATACGTCGCCGTGCATGTCGACCAAACGGTACAAGTGCCGCGTGAACACGTGAAGAACAACGAGATCGTGCTGAACATCAGCATGGACGCGACCAGTACGCTCAAGTTGGGCAACGAGTTCATTGAGTTTCGTGCCCGCTTTGGTGGTGTTGCGCGTGACATCGTTGTGCCCATGGACCATGTGATCGCCATCTACGCGCGTGAAAACGGCCAAGGCATGGCCTTCCCCGCCCCCACACCGGTCATTAGCGCAGGGCCCACGCCCCTGCACGGTCTGGCTGCGGCGGCGCCGGGCGTTGGCAAGGTCGAAGACGAGGACCACACCCCTTCAGGCCCCAGCTTGGTGTCGGTGGGTCCCGCCTCGCCGACACCAGTGGATGACGTGGAACCACCCAAGCCGCCATCGGGCCCACGTCCCGCTTTGAAGCGGGTGAAGTGATCGCGCCTGCGGGTAAAATCACATCATCGCCGATTTAGCTCAGTTGGTAGAGCAACCGCCTTGTAAGCGGTAGGTCGTCAGTTCGATTCCGACAATCGGCACCATTCACAACCCGCCATGCGGCCCCGCATGGCGGGTTTTTTTACGACGCCCTGCGGGAATGCTCGGGTTGGAAAGTGCCGAAACCCAGCGACCCACAGAGGTTCGTCGGGTTATGGTTGTCGCAGGAGGGGGGGTCAGACTGCAGGGCTCATGATCACAGGGCATGGCTGCACCCACGATTTGATACCCACGACGAAAAACCTCTTATGCCAATCAATGACAGGCAGGGCTTAAGGTCTTGTTTGATGGAGCAGTAGAGCACGTGCGCACCACTTGCTTAGGCCAAGTCGCCCCGTCTTTTGACATGGTCGGGCGCCCGCATAAGATCGCATGGCGATCTCCCCGCACGAAGAAAGGGCACTGCGGACTGATGGTTATGTCGGTAACATCAAACCCGTGAAAACATGGATGGCAATCGTTTTGCTGGTTCTGTTGCCCTTGCAGCTCAGCTGGGCGGCAGTGGCTGGTTATTGCCAACATGAATCGGGTGTGACGGCCAACCACACAGGCCACCACAGCCACGACCATCAAACCGCCGATCCACATGAACCTGCGAAAGACGGCGTTTCATCTGCCGGGGGACAGCATGACTGCGCCACATGCCACTTGGGTTGTTTTGCGGCGATGGCCAGCGATCTGACAACTCTAGCAGCAGCGACAGACCGGGGTTACCCATCCGTCCACGACATCAATCCCTCCCTATCGCTCGCAGACCGGCCTGAACGGCCTCAATGGCCCGCGCTTGCCTGATCGGCGAGCCGCGGGTTTCCTCCTCGTATTTTCGAACCCCTTGTGCGCTTCTGTGCATGACGCATTGAGCGTTGCGCGCTGAAGCCCGCGACCTTTGCGTCGCTGCTCGCTGATCTCCTTGGTTGTTTTCACCTTTGGAGATGAGTCATGCGTTTGAACGAAAAAAGGTCAGCAGCGCTTCGAATTGTGCTGTCCGTGGTTGTTTTGAGCGGCTGGTTCCTGAACGGCTACGCGCAAACCACTTCTGACGCCGCGCCAACCAGCGTGGCGTCATTGAAGGAAGTTTTTGAGACGGCTTGGCAAAGGCGGCCGGAAGCGCGCGCGCTGCAGTCGCGACGGGAAGCCGCGCAGGCCCAAGCCAAGGCTGCAGGCCTGCTGTTTCCGGAAGCGCCTTCTTTTGAGATCAATCAGCGGTCGGACCGGGCGACCGGTAACAGCGGTGCGCGTGAAGCCGAGATCGGTGTCACAGTTCCGCTCTGGCTCCCCGGGCAGCGCACAGCCAGTGCCGACCTGGCGCAGTCTGAAATCTCTTTTGTAGAACGCAGGCTTCTCGCCGCACGTCTTCGGCTCGCCGCAACCGTCAGGGATGCCTGGTGGAACTGGCAGCGTGCACGCGTAGATGCCGCCATGGCGCGTGAGCAGTCGGCCAACGCAAAGCGGTTGGCTGCGGACGTTGCGAGAAGGACGCAGGCAGGTGACCTGGCCCGGTCAGATCAGCACCAGGCAGAAGGCGCGGTGGCAGCGGCCGAGGCGCTGGCAGCGCAGGCCCAGGCCGCCTTGGCGGTTGCGTTGGCGCAACTCAATGCGCTCACGGGCCGACTCACGGCAACAGAATCACCCTACAACGAAGCGGGTGAACCCACTCCAGTCCTGGACCAAGCGGCCAGTCACCCACTCGTTGCAGAGTTGGAAGACCGCATCGCTGTTGCCGACCGAACGGCTGGCCTGATCAGCACCCAGAACCGCTCCAACCCAGAACTGATGGTCGCCACCATGCGGGAGCGTGGTGCACTTGGAGAACGGTATGGCCAGACGGTGCTCATCGGTATCCGAGTGCCGTTTGGTGGAGGGCCCAGGCATGACGCCCGTGTCGCGACGGCGCAGGCAGAAGCCATTGAAGTGCAGTCTCAACTGATCCTTGAGAGGGATCAAATCCAGGCCGATCAGCAAGGCGCTGCCTCTCGAGTCGAGGCCGCACGCGTCCAGCTAGACGCAGCCCAGCGGAGAGCCAAGCTGGCCCGCGAGTCCCGTGGCTTCTTTGAAAAGTCGTTCAGGCTGGGGGAGACCGATCTGCCCACCCGCTTGCGCATCGAGGCCGAGGCCGTTGAAGCGGAGAGACAAGAAGCGCGCAGCCGAATCGATCTGGCCACCGCCATTTCTGCATGGCGCCAGTCCTTGGGCTTACTGCCCCAGTGACCCCGCTGAACACCAAAAATCAAGGAACACCATGAAGCGCATTCAATCGGCCAGGGCCATTTTTTTGGCCCTCATGTTCACACCTCTCAGCCCATTGGCTTTGGCAGGACCTGGTCATGACCACGGTGACACCGCACCGCAAATCACAGGATCTGCGCTGCCCCGGTTTACCGCCACATCGGAGGATTTTGAGCTGGTTGGGATCATCAACGGAAAGCTGGTCACGCTTTATCTGGACCGCTTTAAAGACAACAGCCCGGTCAACGACGCCCAAATCGAGTTGGAAATCTCAGGCAGCAAATACGAGGCTCACAAGCATGGTGAAGGCGAGTACGAGATCACCCTCAAGGACACGCTCACGACCGGCGCGATGGCGATCACCGCAACCATTCAGGCCGGTGACCTGAGCGACTTGTTGGCGACGGAACTTGACTTGCACACCGATGAAAGCGCACCAGGGCTTCACTCTGCCTGGAAAACCATCTCGATGTGGGGCGGCGCTGGTTTGTTTGCGTTACTGGCGCTGGGCACCGTGGTGCTCAACAGTCAAAGAACCCGTCGTGCTTAAGGAGCCGTCCACATGAAAACCAACAATACGGTGAAAAAGCGCCACTGGCGCGCTCTGGCGGTAATTCTGTATTTAGCGGGAGTCGGCGCAGTGTCGGTCGCGGGTGAGGGCCATGACCACGGCGCAGCCCCTGCCGTGGGGAATGTCAATGGGCCGCAGCGCATGGCCGATGGCAGCGTCTTCTTGCCCAAGCCAGCGCAGCGCCAACTCAATGTCAGGACGCTGGTGGTGGAGACTGCCGAGCTGCCTCGCGCCTTTGAACTCAACGGTCGGGTGCTGATGGACCCGAACGCAGGAGGGAAAGTGCAACCCATCAACCCTGGCCGGATTGAGCCTGGGCCCAATGGCTTGCCCAACTCGGGTCAGACTGTGAAAAAAGGCGAGGTGCTGGCCTATGTGGTCTCGGCCGTTGCCCCGCTGGAGAAGGCCAGCCAGTCGGCTCAGTTGGCTGAAATCCGTGCGGCCAAGGCGCTTGCCGAGAAGCGACTGGCTCGCTTGCGTGAACTGTCGGACACCGTGCCGCACAAAGAGGTGGACGCGGCGGAGAGCGAGGTGGTCAGCTTGACAGACCGCATGTTGGCCATCCGCGCAGGCTTGGTCAGCAAGGAGGCACTGATGGCCCCGGTGTCGGGGGTGATTGCGGCTGCCCAAGTCGTCTCCGGCCAGGTGGTGGACGCCCGTGAACTGCTCTTTGAAGTCGTCGATCCGAAACGGCTGCGGATCGAGGCCCTGGCTTTTGACAGCACGATTGCGAGCAACATCGGCGGCGCCGCATTGGCGGTCGGTGATCGGCGTGTGCCTTTGCGCTTCATTGGTGCTGCCCGCAGCGTACGCGAGCAGGCATTGCCCTTGAATTTCCAGGTGCAGAGCCAAGAGCTGCTGGATTTGGCCGTTGGGGAACCGGTCAAAGTGGTCGTTCAGTCCAAGCAAAAAGCGCAGGGCATCCCGGTGCCTCAAGCGTCGCTGATGAAGAACGCAGCCAATCAGGACGTGGTCTGGATTAAGACCGCGCCTGAAAAGTTTGAACCTCGCACCGTCACCTTTGAACCGCTGGACGGTGCAAACGTCACGGTGACCTCCGGTCTGAAATCCGGTGACCGTGTGGCGACTCAAGGCGCCACACTCATCAACCAAGTCCGCTGAGGAGCCACACGATGTTCAAGTGGCTTCTCGAAAACAGTCTGGCCAATCGGCTGCTGGTGCTAATGGCTGGCGCCGTCTTGATGGCCTACGGGGCATTCACCCTGATCCGAACGCCGGTGGATGTCTTTCCGGACCTGAACAAGCCCACGGTCACGATCATGACCGAGGCTGGTGGGATGGCGGCCGAAGAGGTCGAACAGCTGATCACCTTCCCGCTGGAAACGGCCATGAACGGGTTGCCTGGTGTGGAGTCGATTCGCTCGACATCCTCGGCGGGGCTGTCCTTTTTGTACGTGACTTTCAATTGGGACACGGAGATTTATCGGGCACGCCAATTGGTGTCTGAACGGCTCTCGGCCTTGGATCAAGGTTTACCTGCCGGGGCGATGCCCCGCATGGGTCCCATCAGCTCCATCATGGGCGAGATCATGCAGATCGCCATTCCTGTCGATCCGCAAAAGGTATCTCCGATGGCCGTGCGTGAATACGCCGACTGGGTGCTCCGCCCGCGTCTGCTGTCGATACCGGGCGTCGCACAAATCATCCCCATCGGCGGCGAAGTGCGTCAGTTTCAGGTTCAGCCCAACACGGCACGCATGTCGGACTTGGGCATTTCCTTGGACCAGTTGGCGTCTGCCCTGCGCGGATTCTCGGCCAACACATCCGGGGGATTTCTGGAACTCAATGGACGCGAGTATCTGATCCGGAACCTGGGCCGCACGTCGCGTCTGGATGACTTGCGCAACCTGGCCATCACCGCGAAGAACGGTCAGCCCATCTTGCTGCAACAAATTGCCGAGGTCACTTTTGCTGCGGCCATCAAGCGAGGCGACGCAGGCTTTGATGGCAAGCCAGCGGTGATCCTGGGGGTTCAAAAGCAGCCCACGGCTGACACCATCAGCCTGACCAATTCCATCG
This sequence comes from Comamonadaceae bacterium, assembly GCA_027490925.1. Lineage (GTDB taxonomy): Bacteria > Pseudomonadota > Gammaproteobacteria > Burkholderiales > Burkholderiaceae_C > PCRC01. Next base: position 1,442 of record JAIXXF010000030.1, on the reverse strand, counting down.
AGGACGCCATCTCAGACTTAAAGGCGTCGCTTCCCGCAGGGATGGAGTCCCCTCGCGTGACATTCCGTCAGGCCAGCTTCATCGAAGCGTCGATCTCGACGCTGCAAGGCAAGTTGATCGGCGCGTCGGCCTTTGTGGCCGCGATTCTTTTCTTCTTCCTGGGGACAGTGCGTCCCACCATCATCGCGCTCACCGCCATACCGGTGTCGATTTTTATCACGGCACTGGTCTTCAAGTACTTCGGTCTGTCGATCAACACCATGACGCTTGGGGGGCTGGCCATTGCCATTGGCGGGCTGGTGGACGACGCCGTGGTGGATGTGGAGAACATCCTGCGCCGCCTCAAAGAAGACCGTGCCAAGGATGCCAGCCAGCGCCAGCCGCTGCTCTTGCTCGTCGCCAAGGCGTCTATGGAAGTCCGCTCAGCCATCCTCTATGCGACGGTGATCATTGTTCTGGTCTTTCTGCCCCTGTTCGCGTTGCCGGGGCTGGAGGGCAAACTGTTTGTGCCGCTGGGCATCGCTTTCATCATTTCGACACTGGCCTCGTTGCTCGTGTCGGTGACGATGACCCCGGTGTTGAGCCACTACTTGCTGCCCCGGATGAAGAATCTGGACCATGGCGACACCAGGCTGCTCGCCTGGCTCAAGCGGCGCTACGAACGCGGCTTGCAGGTCGTTCTGGACAAGCCTCGTGTGGCCATGGCCAGCGCAGGGGTTGCGGTCCTCCTGGCAGCCACCGCTGTTCCATTTTTTCCCACCACGTTCTTGCCCCCCTTCAATGAGGGCACACTGCTCGTGGGCTTGCGACTGAATCCAGGCGTCACGCTGACCGAATCTTCTGCTCTGGCGCGCCAGGCCGAGGTGTTGGTCAAGCAAGTACCGGAAGTGGTTCACGTTGGCAGGCGCAGTGGACGCGCTGAGCTCGATGAGCACGCCGAGGGCGTTCATGTGAGCGAACTGGATGTGGGCATCAAGCCCCCAGGTGAGCTGACTCGCTCGATGGATGAAGTTCGTGCAGATATTCGTGCGCGACTGGCCAACTTACCAGCCTCGATTGAGGTGGGCCAGCCGATCTCGCACCGGATCGATCACATGCTCTCCGGCGTTCGTTCACAAATCGCCATCAAGATTTTTGGAGAGAACCTGGATGTGCTCCGAGGGCAAGCCGACACCTTGCGCTCCCGACTGGCGGGTATCCAAGGCATCGCTGATCTGCAAATCGAAAAGCAAGTCCTTGCGCCCCAAATCAAGGTTCGTTTGGACTATGCCGCGGCAGCCCAGTACGGACTGTCGGGCGCGCAAGTGCTTTCGACATTGCAAGCCTTGGCCGAAGGCGAACGTGTCACGCAGATCATGGAAGAAGGCAGACGCTTTGCCCTGGTCGTGCGCTTGCCTGAGTCTGCCCGTTCGCTTGAAGGCCTCGCCCAAATACTGATCGAA
>JAIXXF010000011.1 GCA_027490925.1 Comamonadaceae bacterium | reverse complement strand
CACGCGGCTCAAAAGGCTTGGGCAGGTAATCATCGGCCCCCATTTCCAGACCAATGATGCGGTCCATCGGGTCGCCCTTGGCGGTCAGCATCAGCACCGGTACCCGACCCCGCTCGCCCGCCTGTCCGCGCAGGCGGCGGCACACCTCCAACCCGTCCAGGTCGGGCAGCATCAGATCGAGGATGACCAAGTCCGGCGCGCTGGACGCGGCACGCGCCAAGCCGGTTGCCGCGTCCACTGCGTGGTCAAAACCGTAGCCCGACTGCCGCAGGTACTCGCCCACCATCTGCGCCAAGCGGGTGTCGTCTTCGATCATCAACAGCTGATGGGTCATGGTGATCTCTAAGGGTGTTGCGCCTAATGCGCGGCCCGCTGTTCCATCTTCACGGGGTCAGCGCGCCGGTGTTTGAAGCAGATGTAAAGATGGGTAAAAGACCGACCCCGGGCTCTCCACCGCGTCCACTACTTTCGATGGCAATGCCGCGGTCAGTCCCTGCGCTGCCGAGCCACCAGCCACAACAACAGCAGCACAGGCAAACCCAGCAGCGCCGTGCAAACAAAGAAATGCCCGTAACCAAAGGCGTCGACAAACCGGCCCGAATAGCCCGCCAGAAATTTAGGCAACAACAGCATCATCGATGTGAACAGCGCGTACTGTGTGGCGGAGTACTGCAGGTTGGTCAGCGAGGACAAGTAAGCGATGAAGGCCGCCGACGCGATGCCAGAACTGAGGTTGTCGGCCGAGATCACAAAGACCAAGGCCGTCACGTCGTGCCCCTGCCCGCCCAGCCAGGCGAACAACAGGTTGCTGCCCGCGCTCAGCACCGCGCCCAGCGAGAGCACCCTGAAGACACCCAGCCGCATCGCCAGCACCCCGCCAACAAACGCCCCGACCAGGGTCATGACCACGCCGTAGATTTTGGTGACGGCGGCCACTTCGTCCTTTGTGTAGCCCATGTCCACATAAAACGGGTTGGCCATGATGCCCATCACCACGTCGCTGATGCGGTAAGTGCCGATCAGCGCCAGCATCAGCACCGCCTGCCAGCGGTACCGGCGCAAGAAGTCGGCGAACGGTTCGACCAGCACGCTGCGCAGCCATTCGGCCGGATGGCGCGTCTTGGGCAACACGACGCGCGCGGGCTCGGGCGACAACAGCACGGTGACCATGCCCAGCAGCATGGACGCGGCCATCACCCCGTATGCGGTTTGCCAAGCGCCTGCTTGGTAAGCGATGCCGTCCGCCGCTGGCGCCAGCTCGGCCCGAGCCGCGATCCACAACGCACCCGCCCCCGCCCAGATCAGCGCCAACCGGTAGCCGGTTTGGTACGCTGCGGCCAGCGCGGCCTGGCGTTCGGTGCCTGCCGACTCGATTCGGTAGGCGTCCAGCGCGATGTCTTGCGTTGCCGAACCAAAGGCCACCAGCAGCGCGCACCACACCAGCGGTATCAGGGCTTCGCGCGGGTCGTTGAGCGCCATGCCAACCAGGCCCGCGATCACCATGGCTTGGGCCAACAACAACCACCCGCGGCGGCGGCCCAAGGGCCCGGTCAGCAGCGGGATGGGCAGGCGATCCACCAGCGGCGCCCACAGCCATTTGAAACCGTACGCCAAGCCGACCCAACTCAGGTAGCCGATGGTGGTGCGGTCAACCCCGGCTTCTCGCAACCAAAAACTCAGCGTGCCCAGCACCAACAGCAGCGGCAGACCGGCCGAAAAGCCCAGCAGCAGCATGCGCAGCGTGGGCGGCTCCAGGTACACCCGCAGGGTGTCGCCCCAGCTGGGCCGGCGACTGACAGCGTCGGCCGCGGGGCCATTAGAACCCAAAGCGGTGTTGTGCGTGGGCTGGCTCATGCAGGAATAATACGCGGGAGGAGCCGGTGGTCCCGGCCAATGACACTGTGGAGAGACGCATGCGCAGAGACGACTACCCTCGCACTTTCAAGCCCCGCTTCCGCCCGCTGCTGGCGGCCATGCTCATCTGCTGCGTTGGCTTGTCCGCGCTGCCCGCCGTGCACGCCCGCGAAGGCGTGGAGGTGGGTAAGAACTCGGCCTTCACCAACCTGGTGTCGGCCGACGAGGTGGAGCGCACCGCCCAGCAGCAGTACAACCAGTTGCTTCAAAAAGCATCGGAGCAACGCGCCTTGGGGCCAGCCAACCACCCCCAGGTGGTGCGGCTGCGTGCGATCGCCCAAAAGATCATTCCCTACGCCACCGAATGGAACCCGCGCGCCAGCGGCTGGAAGTGGGAGGTCAACCTGATCGGCAGCAAGCAGGTCAATGCGTTTTGCATGCCGGGCGGCAAAATCGTGTTCTACACCGGCATTTTGGAGCAGCTCAAACTCACCGACGACGAGGTCGCCATGGTGATGGGCCACGAGGTGGCCCATGCACTGCGCGAGCATGCCCGCGAGCGCATGGGCAAGAGCGCCGCGACCAACATTGGCGCCAACATCCTGGGTCAGCTGTTGGGTGCAGGTGCGATTGGCCAACAACTGATCGGTGGGGGCGCCCAGTTGATGTCGCTGGGTTTCAGCCGTGCCGACGAGACCGAGGCCGACTTGGTGGGAATGGAGCTCGGTGCCCGTGCGGGTTATGACCCGCGCGCGGGCATCACGTTGTGGCAGAAAATGTCGGCCGCCAACAAGGGTGCGCCGCCGCAGTGGTTGTCCACCCACCCGTCGGGCAGCACCCGCATCGCCGAGATGGAGCGCAACCTGTCCAGGGTTTTGCCGCTCTACGAGCGCGCACAGCGTAGCTGAGCCGCCGAGCCGTTCAGCGGCCGAGGTGTGGTGGCGTGAGCAACCGTTCCACCACCCGACCGTTTTTCAGGTGCGATTCGACGATCTCGTCGATGTCGGCGTGGTCAACAAAGGTGTACCAAACCCCCTCTGGGTAAACCACTGCCACCGGGCCAGCGGCGCAACGGTCCAGGCACCCGGCTTTGTTAACCCGCACCCGACCGGGACTGGCCAAACCCGCCGCCCTGACTTGGCTTTTGCAGCGGTTGAAACCGTCTTCGGCCGCGTGCTGGGCACAGCAGTCCTCGCCACCGCTGCGCTGGTTGAGGCAAAAGAATATGTGCCGCTCGTAGTACGGGGTGTTGGGGGGTGGGCTGACGTCACTCATGCAGAATTGTAGGCACGGGCGCGTCAGCCCGGTTCGCGGGCAGACAGTCGGGCCACCACCGCCACCAGCGCGGCATAAGGCCACAACCACCCCAACCACTGGGCGAGGCCATGGAAGCGGATGAACCGGCCCTGCTCCCAGGTTTGCAGGGTCTGTGCGAAGTAGGCGCTCGTGGGGGCCTGGTTCAACAAGCTGAGCGAGATCGCCAGCACCAGCAGGGCCAGCGCCGCACAAGTGCGCCGCGGCACCGGCAACAAGGCCAAGCCCAACAGCAGCGCACCCAAGAAACCCACCTGAACCGGCAGTGTGAGCCAAGCCCAGGCGTGTTCGGGCCCATAGCTCAGCGCCGCCGACAGGGTGGACACCCCCAGACCGACCAGCAGAACCGCCAGCATGGTGACCACGCGCTGCCCCAGGGTGCGCAGCACCGAGTAGCCGAGCAGAATGGGGGCCAGCGCGCCGAAGACCACGCACAGCAGTTCCGCACTGGGCACCAGCGGTTGCAGTTCGATGTCGCGCACTGGCAGCCAATCGAGGAACGGGGTGTCGTCCAGCAACCGCGCCAGCTCGGCTTCCACCCGCTCCATCACCTGCCCCAGACCCAGTGGTACCGCTGGCGGAAAAAGCAGGGCCAGTGGCCACAAGGCTAGCAGTGCCAGGGGGCCGCGCGCGTTGCCGTGGAACCAGCGGTTGCGCCACCGGCCCCAGCGGGCCAGTGCGCCAGCGCGGTCCAGCAGCCAGGCGAGAGAGGCGCCCAGCAGTCCGCCAAGTGTGTTCAGCGCCAAGTCCACATGGGACGGCACACGGGCGGGCAGGTAGCTCTGCAGCGCTTCCATGGTGGCCGACAGCGCGAACGACGAGCCCACAGCCAGCCACAGCGCCCGTTCGCGCTGCCCGCTGCGAAAGGCCGCCAAGGCCAGCAAGAAGCCCAGTGGGGCGTAGCCGACGAGGTTGATCGCCACGTCAAACCCCGACCAGTATTTGGGCAATGGGGCGGTCAGATAGTCCCAGGGGAGTACCCCTTGGTCCCGCCATTCGGCAAAGGGGTAGAGGCTGGCGTAGACGGCCAGCGCCACGTAAACCAGCGCGAGGGGCCAGGCGGTGGATCGGTGGGCCGAGCTGGACGGTGTGGCCACGGCGCGCCCCGCTGTTGGCTTGGCCTCAGAAGGGCTTGACGATCACCAACACCACGGCCACGGTGAGCAGCAGCACCGGGGCCTCGTTGAACCAGCGGTACCAGACGTGGCTGCGGCGGTTGATGCCCGCCTCGAACCGGCGCAGCATGGCGCCGCACATGTGGTTGTAGCCCACGGCCAGCACCACTACCAGCAGCTTGGCGTGCATCCAGCCGTTGCCTGGACCTTTGCCAATGCCGTAGTGCAACCACAACACGGCGCCCAGCACCAGAGCGGGCACCGACAGCAACGTGGTGAAACGCAGCAGCTTGCGCGACATGAGCAGCAGCCGCTGCCGCTCGGCCACGCTGTCGGCGGGCACCATGGCCAGGTTGACGTACAGGCGCGGCAGATAAAACAACCCGGCGAACCAGGCCGCGACGAAGACGATGTGGAAGGATTTGACCCAAAGCATGCGGGCAGTGTATGCCACGATAATCCCAAGCATCTCGTATGCAGGCCGCACCATGACCGCTTCCGCCCAGCCTTTCGCGCCCTTCCCTGCCGCCCGGCCGCGCCGTTTGCGCCGCGATGCGTTCACCCGCCACCTGGTGCGCGAACACGCGGTGACACCGCACGACCTGATCTACCCTGTGTTTGTGCTGGACGGCGCAAACCGCCGCGAGGCGGTGGGCTCAATGCCAGGCGTCGAGCGCCTCAGCCTGGACCTGCTGCTGCCGGTGGCTGAAGACTGCGTGGCTCTGGGCATCCCCGTGATGGCGCTGTTCCCGGTGATCGACGCGTCGTTGAAAACGCCCGACGGCAAAGAGGCCCTGAACCCCGACGGTCTGGTGCCGCGTGTGGTGCGCGCGCTGAAGCAGCGGTTCCCCGAGCTCGGCGTGATGACCGACGTGGCGTTGGACCCGTTCACCAGCCACGGCCAAGACGGCCTGCTGGACCCGACGGGTTACATCCTCAACGACGAAACGGTGGAGGTACTGGTGGGCCAGGCGCTCACCCAGGCCGAGGCGGGCGTGGACATTGTGGCGCCCAGCGACATGATGGATGGCCGCATCGGCGCGATCCGCGACATGCTCGAACTGCGTGGCCACATCCACACCCGCATCATGGCGTACAGCGCCAAGTACGCCAGTGCGTTTTACGGCCCGTTCCGCGACGCGGTCGGCTCGGCCGCCAATTTGGGCAAAAGCAACAAAAAGGTCTACCAGATGGACCCTGGCAACAGCGACGAAGCGCTGCGCGAGGTGGGCATGGACCTGGCTGAGGGCGCCGACATGGTCATGGTCAAGCCCGGCATGCCGTACCTGGACATCGTGCGGCGCGTCAAAGACGAGTTCAAGGTGCCGACATTTGCCTACCAAGTCAGCGGTGAATACGCCATGCTCAAGGCCGCCGCCCACAACGGCTGGCTGGACCACGACGCGGTCATGCTGGAGAGCCTGCTGGCGTTCAAACGCGCCGGTGCCGACGGGGTGCTGACCTACTTCGCCCGAGACGCCGCCCGGCTCTTGCGCGCCTGATGCCGACCACGTTGTAAGCCCATGCGCATCTTGGAGATCACGGGCCAAGCGCGCGAGCTCGATGGCCTGCCAGAGGCCCTGCCCGAAACTGGCTTCATTTGGGTTTCGGCCGCGCGGCGCGATTTCGAGGTCCACCAGTCGACCCTGCAGGACGCGTTGCAGCGGCTGACCGGCACCACGCTGCTGGACTTCCATGTGCGCGACCTGCTCAACAACCAGCTGCCCTCGCACTACGACTTCACCTCGCGCTACGACATGCTGGTGTTCCGTCGGCTGGCCACCAGTGAGCGCGAAACCGCGTCGCTGGTGGGCGGCCTGGTCAGCAACGAAGCGCGGCCCGCGCACGTTGGCGGCCCCTCCGCGCTGCGCCACATCGACACCAGCCCGGTCGGCTTCGCGGTGTTCGGTCGCGTACTGGTCACCGTGCACCCGGCCGACTGCGCGGTGCGTGACGTGTTCGTAGAGCGCTTGCTCCACCCAGGTAACCCCGCGGGGGTCGTGGCGCATGGCGGCCCCGCACACCATGGCGGTCCGCGCAAGGGCCTACTGGTGCGCATGCCCAGCAGCCCGGCCGAGCTGATGCTGCGCATCGTCGACAGCATGGTCGACGGCTACCTGGAACTGCGCCGCCGCCTCACCGGCCAGCTCGACCGCTGGCAGTCTGCGCTGCTCGATCCCCGCTCGCGCTTTTCCAACTGGCAGGCGCTGCTGGACGGTCGCAACACGTTGCACCAGTTGCAGGAGATGTGTGAGGACCAGCGCAATGCCCTCGCCGAGTGGTTGCAGACGCTGAACGAGGACGACTTTGCGGTGCTGGAGCGCGAGATGCTGCAAGTGCGCACGCGCGACACCATTGAGCACGTGGAGCGGGTGCTGTCGCACGTGCAGCGGTTGGAACAATCGCTGGAGTCGGCCATCCAGATGCATTTCTCCGCCACCGCCAACCGCACCAACGACGTGATGCGGGTGCTCACCGCGCTCACCGCGGTGTTTCTGCCGCTCAACCTGATCGCCGGGATCTTCGGCATGAACTTCGACTTCATACCGCTGATCCACACACAGGCCGGTTTTTGGTGGGCCTGCGCTGCGATGTTGCTCGTGGCCCTGGCCATGACCGGCTTGTTCTGGCGCAAGCGCTTCCTGGCGCGCAGCGGGCGCTGAACCCACGCCCCAGGGTGGCGTCCAGACCCGTGCCCGGGTGTGGTGGGCGCGCGGTCAGGGGCGCCGCATTGGCTTCTTCCCAGACCAATTTGCTATGAATTAAATAGCTAAAGAGCCTGAGAATCCGTGGGCCAAGGTCCGAAAGCCCATTGAGAACGGCGCAGACTGGCCTGCCAGCCGTTTCTCAGGTCATTTATTGGGTTTTGGCGGTTTGGCCTCTTGGCTTCCTGGCTTCTTGTATTTGGGCGGCGCGCCGGGTTTGTGGGCGCTTGCCTGGAGCCTAACCGGGCGCAGCGTCCCGCCTCACCCCACGTGCTGGGCCAAAAACGCCAGGGTGCGTTCACGGGCGATGGCGGCCGCCGCAGCGTCGTAAGAGCCACGTTGGTCGCAGTTGAAACCGTGGTTGGCCGGGTAGACATGCACCGCCACCTGGGGCTGCCGCCGCTGGAAGGCGTGCACCGTGTCGAGCGGGATCCAGTGGTCTTGGTCGCCGAAGTGGGCCAGCACCGGCACTTTGGGCGAGAGGCTGGCGTCTGGCTCGGCGGTCATGCCACCGCCGTAGTAAGGCACCGCCGCGCTGAGGCCTCGCAGCTGGCAGGCCGCGCGCCAGGTGAGCAGGCCACCCCAGCAAAACCCGACGATGCCCACCTTCAGGCCGCCGTCGGCCGCGTGGTCGATCGCGGCTTGCACGTCGTCCAGCACGCCGGGTGCGGGCAGCTGGTCCACCTGCGATTTCAAGCCAAAGCCGGTGGCCATGTCGGCTTCGGTGTACCCCAGCTCCACATCGGCTTGCACCCGGGTGAAGGTGGCCGGGGCCACGGCGAGGTAGCCCGCGGCGGCGTAGCCGTCGGCCACCGCGCGGATGTGTGCGTTCACGCCAAAGATTTCCTGTAACACCACCACCGCGCCACGTGGCGTACCCGCCGGTTGGGACACGTAGGTTTGAACATGAACAGCTTCTGCGGACTTGAGAAAAACGGTGTGGGCCATGGGGTCTCCTTTGAAGGTCTGGGGATGACAGGTCAGTTCAACAGAATGGGCGGCGTCACAGGCGGCGCCAACCGCGCGGCCATGAGCCTACTGCATCTGCGCGGGCGATGTGTGGCGGCCGCCAGGCCCGTCACACTGGCCGACAATGGGCTTTTATGAAGGGGGGGCGCATGGACGCACAACGTGTGGCGTTGGTGACCGGCGGTGGCCGGGGGATTGGTGCGGCCACCGCACGGCTGGCGGCGCAGCATGGCTGGGCGGTCGCGGTCAACTACGCCACCCAGGCTGCGGCGGCCGAGGCCTTGGTGGCGGAGATCCACGCCGCTGGTGGCCGTGCCATCGCGGTGCAGGCCGACGTCGCTTCGGAGCCGCAGGTCGTCCGCCTGTTTGAGCAAGTCGACGCGTTTGGCCCGCTGGGCGCGCTGGTGAACAACGCAGGCGTGGTGGACGTGGCCCAGCGGGTCGATGGCATGGACGCCGCGCGGCTGACGCGCATGTTCCAAGTGAATGTGATCGGTGCGTTTCTGTGCGCTCGGGAAGCCGTCCAGCGCATGAGCACCCGCTACGGCGGCGCGGGCGGCAGCATCGTCAACCTCGGCAGCGCGGCCGCCCGGATTGGCTCGCCAGGGCAGTACGTCGATTACGCCGCGGCCAAAGCGGCGGTGGACACCTTCACGCTGGGGCTGGCCAAAGAGGTTGCCGCCGAAGGCATCCGCGTCAATGCGGTGCGTCCTGGCATCATCGACACCGACATCCACGCCTCCGGCGGCCAGCCGCACCGCGCCCGCGACCTGGCCCCCCAGGTGCCGATGCAACGCGCGGGCACGGCCGATGAGGTGGCCCAAGCGGTGTGGTGGCTGTTGTCCGACGCTGCCAGCTACACCACCGGCAGCGTGATCGATGTGGCCGGTGGCCGCTGACCCCAAGGAAGCCCATGACCCAAGTCCCCAACCCCAACCCCAACCCCGCCACCAACGCCTCCGTAAACGCCTCCGTAAACGTGTCTCACGCCGCGCCCAGTGCGCCCGCCGCACTGTCCCGCTCCGACCCGCCCACCGAAGAAGCCCGGCCCATCACCATTTGGTGGGAAGACCTGCAGCCCGGGACGCAGCGCGATTTGGGCAGCCTCTCGCCCACCGTCGAAGAGATCATCGTCTTCGCGCGGCAATTCGATCCGCAGCCCTTCCACCTGACCGAAGCGGGCGGCCAGGCCTCGCTCTTCGGCGGCCTGTGCGCCAGCGGCTGGCACACCTGCAGCATGGCCATGCGGCTCATGGTCACGAACTTTTTGAGCCATTCGTCCAGCCTGGGCTCGCCCGGCATGGACAACCTGCGCTGGCTCAAGCCGGTGTACCCGGGCGACTTGTTGAGCCTCACCCAACACATTTTGGAGTCGCGGCCCATGGCGAGCCGACCCGATGTGGGCCTGATTCGCAGCCAGTGGAAGATGGTCAACCAGCACGGCCAGCCAGTGATGCAGATGGAGGGCTACGGCATGTTCCGGCGCCGACACCCCGCGGCGTCTGCGTGACCAGCGCAACGCCCGGACGGTGCGTGGCGCTGCCGGGCGCAGTGGCGACTTAGTAGCCCGGGGCGGGCGCGTCGTCCCCACCCCGGCGGGCGACCCAATACGTCGCGCCTTGCGGGCCGTAGCGTTCGGCATGGGGCTCGCCCGCCGCCAGTTCAAACCCATCGCCCGGCAACAAATGCCGCGTCTTGCCTTGAACCGTCAGCCACATCTCGCCTTCGACCACTGTGGCCTTGGCCGCGAACGGGTGGGTGTGCGTGCCCAGCACAGTCAGGGGTTCCCAGCGGCGTTCCACGGCTTGGTCGTACCCGGCTTGCAAGGCTTGGGCTTCGAATGCGGCGAACATGATGGCGGGCATAGAAATATCTCAATGACTTCTTGAAAAACTTTACCAGCCGCCAACGTCACTGGCCACCAAGGGCGAATTGACCTTGCCGGTGGTGTTGACGTTGTCGCGTGACCCATCTGCGCGGGCGTACCCGGCGGCGCGGAAGGGGACCACCCGCAAACCGTGGGCATCGGTCGCTCCGGCGCTTTTCTGGCTTCTGGCCTTGGTGCTGGTCAGTGGCACGGGGGTCTTCAGTCCAGCGCCAGACGGCGACTGAATCACGAGGTGGTTTCGCACCGCATGGGCTGGCGTTGCGCCAGGTGCACAGACCGGTGTCGGCCCAAAAGCCACAACAAGCCGGACGATGGCCACCTGAGAGATGAGATGCCGAGACCTGCCGCACCGACCCAAGCCCTTACCGGCATGTGATGGCCCGACAATGCGACGGCGCCATCGGGCATTCGTCCGATGGCGCCACCCCCGCAGGAGACCCCATGGCCGACACCCCAACTTTCGAACTATTTGCTTTTTGGCGCACATCGGCCACCTACCGGGTGCGGGTGGCGCTGAACCTCAAGGGGCTGAGCGCGAAGGAGACCACCGTCAACCTCGACGCTGGCGAGCAGCGCAGCGAGGCATTTTTGAAGATCAATCCCTTGGGTGCGATACCGGCGTTGCGCCCCGATGGACACCCACCCCTCACCCAGTCGCTGGCCATTTTGGAATTTCTGGACGAGCTCCAGCCAGAGCCGCCACTGTTGCCGCGAGACCTGTACGGCCGCGCCCGGGTGCGCTCGATCGCTGGCATGCTGGCGTCGGATACCCACCCCTTGGTCACGCCCCGTGTGAAAAAGTACCTGACCACCGTGGGTGGCTTCGACGACGCGGCATTCCGCGCTTGGCAGGTCCAATGGTTCGGCACCGGCCTGTCGGCGGTGGAACAACGGCTTGCCGCCGAGCCTGCCACAGGCCGCTTTTGCCACGGTGACGAGCCCACGATGGCAGACATCTGTCTGGCGAGCATTGTGGCAGTCATGCGGGTGTTCAAGCTCCCAGTGGTCGGTGTCCCCACCGTGGACCGTATCGTGGCGGCCTGTGAGGCGCACGAGGCGTTTGCGCGCGCCGCGCCGCATCTTCAGGCGGGTGCGCCGGTCTGATCGCTGGCCTCAGCCGGTGTGCACCGGCAGCAGGTTGATCGGGATGCGCAAATAAGACACGCCGTTGTCGTCGGGCGGTGGCCAAGCGCCAGCGCGCACGTTGACCTGCATCGACGGCAAGATCAGCACCGGCACATCCAACGTGGCGTCGCGCGCGGTCCGCATGGCGACGAACTCGGCTTCGCTGATGCCGTCGCGCACATGGATGTTGTGGGCGCGTTGCTCGGCCACGGTGGTTTGCCAACGCGGTTCACGCCCATTTGGCGGGTAGTCGTGGCACACGTGCATCCGTGTCCGGGGCGGCAGGGCGAGCAAACGGCGCATCGACCGGTACAGCTGCACCGGGTCGCCGCCAGGAAAGTCGGCCCGGGCACTGCCCACGTCGGGCATGAACAAGGTGTCGCCCACGAACACATCGCCATCGATCTGGTAGGCCATGTCGGCCGGAGTGTGGCCCGGTACCAGCAACGCGGTGGCCGACGTCTCGCCGATCTGGAACCCCTCGCCGTCGCGAAACAAGTGGTCGAACTGGCTGCCATCGGGCAAGAAGCTGCGCTCCAGGTTGTAGAGCTTCTTGAAGGTAGCCTGGACTTGTCGGATCTCCTCGCCAATGGCGATGCGCCCGCCCACCCGTTGCTGCAGGTGGCGCGCGGCAGACAGGTGATCGGCGTGGGCGTGCGTCTCCAAAATCCAGTCCACCGTCAGCCCGTGCTCTTTCAGGTAAGCCACCACGCGGTCGGCCGATGTGGTGGCGCTGCGACCGGATTTGACGTCGAAATCCAGCACGGGGTCGATCACCGCCGCCCGATGGGTGGCGTGGTCCCACACCACGTGTGACACGGTCCAGGTGTGGGGATCGAAGAAGCCTTGGGTGGTGGTGGGCATGGGGCGACGCGGCAGATGCCTGCGGGTTGGCGCGGTTGGTGTGGCTGACCGGGTACAGTATAGATAAAAATATAATATCCGCGATTGAAATGAACGCTGCGCCTGCCCACACCCATCTCCCCGCCGATCCCGCCGCCCTTCGGCAAGCGGCTGGCCGCGCGGTCGGTACGCTCAAGCTGCTGGCCAACGAAGACCGGCTGCTGTTGCTGTGCCAGCTCACCCAGGGCGAGATGTGCGTGGGCGAGTTGGAGGCACATCTCGACATTCGCCAGCCCACGTTGTCGCAACAACTTGGCGTGTTGCGCAGCGAGGGCGTGGTCAACACGCGCCGTCAAGGCAAAAACATCTACTACAGCGTGGCCGACCCGTCCGTGCTGGAGGTTTTGGCGGTGCTGTACCGTTTGTACTGTTCCGAGGAGTCCACATGATCGATTGGCAAACCTTCACCCCATGGTCGTCGCTGTTCGGTGGCGTATTGATTGGGCTGGCCGCCGTCCTGCTCTGGTGGCTCAATGGCCGCATCGCGGGCATCAGCGGCATCGTGGGCGGCCTGCTCCGTCCCCGGCGAGGCGACGTGGCCTGGCGAACGGCCTTCGTGCTGGGCTTGGTGTTGGCGCCGCTGGCGTACGGTGCGGTGTCGCCGCTGCCGCCGATCGACGTCGCGGCCAGCGACGCGCTGCTGGTCGTCGCGGGCGTGCTGGTGGGTGTGGGCACCCGCTACGGCGCCGGGTGCACCAGCGGCCACGGCGTGTGCGGCTTGTCGCGGCTGTCGGCGCGCTCTCTAGTGGCCACGCTCAGTTTCATGGCCCTGGGGTTTGCCACCGTGGCGGTGGTGCGCCACCTGCTGCCTGTTTGAGGGATGAGATCATGTTCACAGTGAGCGCGTTGTTGGCGGGGTTGGTGTTTGGCTGGGGCTTGTTGCTTTCGGGCATGGCCAACCCGGCCAAGGTGTTGGCCTTTCTGGACCTCGGTGGCGCTTGGGACCCGTCTCTGGCCCTGGTGATGGCGGGGGCGATCGCGGTGGGCTGGGTCGGTTTCAGGGGATGGCGCGAACGCCGCCGGTCGGCCTTGGGCGCGCCGGTGCAAGCGCCCCCACCCGCGCCTGTGGATCGTCGGCTTGTGTTGGGCAGTGTGCTGTTCGGTGTGGGTTGGGGCTTGGCGGGTTTCTGCCCTGGCCCGGCGCTGGTGGCGCTCGGCATGGGCAGTGGGAAGGCTTTGATTTTCACGGCAGCAATGGTGCTGGGCATGGCGGTGTTTGAGGGGTTGGAACGGCGGCGCTCAGCCCCCAGTCAGACCACCGGGTCGGCCCCATGACAGACCTCGCCCAATGGCTTGCCGCGGCCTTGACGGTGGGCATCTTGCTGGCCTACGAGTCGGTGCTGGCGGTGCTGCGACGCACCCACCCTGGGCTGCTGGCCCGCTCGGCCCACGCGAACCTGCGCGAAGCGTGGCTGCGTGCGGTGTCTGCGCAAACCGGCAGCGAGATACTGGCCGTGCAGACCCTGCGCAATTCGGTGATGTCAGCAACCATGATCGCGTCCACAGCGGCCCTGGGTCTGATGGGCACGGTGACCCTGGCCGCCCCATCGCTCAACGCCAGCTTGGGCGCCACGGGCTCTCCCGTCCTGACCCCACGGCTGGCGTTGGAGCTGGTGCTGCTGACCCTGCTCTTCGCCTCGTTGGTGAGCTCGGTGATGTCGGTGCGTTACTACAACCACACCGGCTTTGTGGCGGCGATGCCGGTGGGGTGTGACGCGCGCCAAGCCTGGGCCGATGCCGGGGTGACCTATGTGCGCCGCGCGGGCATTTTGTACAGCTGGAGCCTGCGCCACCTGATTTTGGTCGCACCCATCTTGGCCTGCATCCTGCACCCCTTGGCAGGCCCCATGGCCGCGCTGTTGGTGTCGGTGGTACTGTTTGGTTTTGACCGCTTTTCGACCGATGCGCACACTGATCGTTGAAGACGACCCCTTGCTGGGCGATGCGCTGGCGACCGGCCTGCGTCAACTGGGCCATGTGGTCGACTGGTTCCGACAGGGGCAGCAGGCCACCGCGTCGCTGGCCGCCACCGCGTACGACGCGGTGGTACTCGATCTCGGACTTCCCGGCGACGACGGCATGGTCTGTCTGACGCGCTGGCGCGCTCAGGGCGTGTCCCTGCCGGTGTTGATCCTGACGGCCCGAGACGGGGTGGACCAGCGCATTGCTGGGTTGGATGCCGGGGCCGACGATTACCTGGTCAAGCCCATCACCATCGACGAACTTGCCGCCCGTTTGCGTGCGCTGGTCCGGCGCAGCGCAGGCCGCTCGCAGGTGGTGTGGCAACACGGCGAGCTGGAGTACGACCCGGCCAGCAAACGGGTGCGCTGGCAGCACCAGCCGGTGGACCTGACACGACACGAATTGGCCCTGCTTGAAGCCTTGCTCGCGCAGCCGCAGCGGGTGCTGTCCAAAGACACCTTGCAAGAAAAGCTTTACGACTGGCGCGAGGAAGGTCCCGAGAGCAACACGCTGGAGGTGCACGTGCACCGCCTGCGCAAAAAGATCCACCCGGCCATCGTGCGCACCGTGCGCGGTGTGGGGTACGCGCTTGGCGCGGGCGAGGCGGTGTCATGAGTCTGCAAAGACGCATCCTGCTGTATCTGTTGGTCTGCGCGCCCTTGGTGTGGGCCTTGGGCTTGGCGGTGTCGGTCAACCGAGCCCAGAAAGAGGTGAACGAGCTGTTCGACACCGCCATGATCCACCTCGCCCGCCAGATGCAGGCGACTCTGCAGTTTTCGGAGGTGGGCCGAGCGGACCCCGCTGCCCCGAGTGGGTCTCAGGGCGAGGCCGATGTGCGCGATCTGGCCATTGCGGTCTGGGACGCACAGGGAAAGCTGTTGTTGTCTGACCGAGAGGGCGTGACCCTGACCCGTCGGCCCAGCGCCGCTGGGTTCATGACCGACACCATCCAGGGCGAGGCGTGGCGGGTGTACTACCTGCAGTCGCCCACTGGTCGATGGCTGGTGGCCGCGGGACAAAAAGAAGACGAGCGCGAAGAACTGGTGTTCGGCCTGACCGCGAGTCAGGTGGTGCCCTGGTTGCTGCTGTTGCCACTGCTGCTGGCCGCCATGACCTGGGCGGTGCGGCGCGCGTTGCTGCCGGTGCGGCAACTCACGTCCGAGCTGCAAGACCGCGACGCCGCTGATTTGCGGCCGGTGGCCAACGCCCACACACCGGTCGAGCTGCAACCGCTGGTGGGTGCCATGAATGGCTTGTTCACCCGCATCGAAGACACGTTGGCCCGCGAGCGCCGTTTCACCGCCGACGCCGCCCACGAGCTGCGCACACCGCTGGCCGTGCTGCGGGCGCAGTGGGACGTGGTGCGCCGCGCAGCGTCCGGGCCCGACCGGGTGGATGCCGAAGCCAAGCTGTCCGCGGGCCTGGTCCGAATGGACCGCCTTGTGACACAGATGTTGGCGTTGTCCCGCGTCGAGTCCAGCGTGGGCCTGCCCTTAAATGAAGAAGCGGACTGGCACACCATCGTGTCGCAGGTGATCAACGACTGCTGGCCGCTGGCCGAACGCCGCCGCGTGGAGGTGGCTTGCGATTGGCCCACCGACGGCCGACACCCGCTGCCCATGCTCGGCAACGGCGCGCTGCTGGCGGTCATGCTGCGCAACCTGGTGGACAACGCGGTGCGCTACGCACCCGCTGGCAGCTTCGTCGGTCTGCGGTTCAGCGCCGACGATCTGGTGGTGGAGAACGCGGGCCCGGCACTCAATGCCGAGCAGCTCGCTCGCCTGGGAGAGCGTTTCCACCGGCCCGATGGGCAGGCCGAGATCGGCAGCGGTCTCGGGGTGTCCATCGTCCAGCGCATCGCGGCATTGCACGGCCTGAGCGTGAACTATGCTGCCGTGGCCGATGGCCAGGGCGTGCGGGTCAGGCTGGCTTTCGCTGCCAAGCCGTCTGCATGACCGACCCAGCGCCCGCGGTCTTCCGGTTGTACAGCCTAAGGGTGTCGTCGGGTCACTTGCCGCGGGCTTTGTCCAGCAGGTGGCGCACTTCTTCGCGGCGACCGGTGTCGGCGATCTGGCGGCCGGGCCGAGGTGGGGCTTGCAGTGCGCGCTCCAGGTAGGTCACAGCCTCTTCTGGGCGTTTGGTTTCCACCAAGTACTCGCCGTAAAAAAAGTTGGGGTCGATCCCCTTGGGGTTGATCGCCAGCGCTTTTTGCAACAGCTCCTTGGCCTTGGCCTTGTCGCCAAAACCCACTGGCCAGCCCGGCACTTTGTAGTACAGCACGCCCAGGCTGTTGTAGGCGGAGCCTTCCAACACGTTGGGATCGATCTGGATCGCCGATTCGTACAGCGCTTTGGCTTGTTTGGCCAGGCCCAGTGCTCCCAGCCCGCCTTTCTCGCCCGCGTAGGTGCTGACGATGATGCCTTCCCATACCAAGGCTTCAGCCCGGCCGGGGAAGGCCTCGCTCACTTTGCGGGCTTTGGCGGTCAAGGCCTCGAAACGCTTTTCGCGCTCGGCCGCTGGCATCTGGTAGCGCGCCACTTCCCAGTCGCGCTGCAGCTCGGCCACGGCCTCGTCCAGCGCAGCGGCATGGGCGGCATTGGGCCAAGCCAGGCCGAGGCCCACACCGGTGAACAGTGCGGCCACAGCGGTCGTGGCACCCGCCAGCCATTGGCGGCGGGTGGTCTGTGGGACGCCCCGGGCGGCGGAATGGGCCGCCGGCTGGGACAGGTTTTGAACGGTGGGTGGGGTGAGGCTCATGTGGGGCTCCGGTCGCTGGACAAATGGGTGAGGGGTGCGCTCTGGCGTGTGGCCATGGCCGCGTGGGCGGGGGGCAGGCTGTCGCGGTGCTTCTTGAAGCTGCCGTCCAGCCACTCTGGCACCAGACCATTGAGGCGCACAGCCAGCTTCTCGGGGAAACCCAGAAACGCTTCGGCGGCTTCGCTTTCCAACAGCTGCACCAGCGCGTGCGCGACCTGCTCAGGCTGGTCGGTGGCGGTGCCCGTGGCGCGGTTGTAGGCATGGACGTCGTCGTCGTTGAACTCGGTGCGGGTGCTGCGTGGCGCGAAGTACTGCACTTTGACGGGCCCTGACGCCAGCTCGCGGCGCAGCGCTTCGGCAAAGCCGCGCAGCCCGAACTTGCTGGCGCTGTAGACGCTGAAGCCGGGCAGCCCCAACCGCCCTAGCGCCGACCCGACACACACCACCTGCGATTTGGGCAGGCTCTGCAGGTGGGGCAGCAAGGCTTGGGTCAGCAACATGGGCGCGAGCAGGTTGGTTTGCAACACCTGTTGCATGGCGGGTCCGGACACGCTGCCCAGTGCGCCAAAGCTGGGCAGGCCTGCGTTGTGCACCACCACGTTGGCGCCCCAGGCAGCGGCCGATTGCGCCAACGAGCCCAGCGCGGCCGCGTCGTTCAGGTCGGCCACATTCCATGTGAAGTGTTCGATCGAGCGCTGGCTGGATTGGGCCAGCTCGCGGGCCAGCGCAGACACCCGTGCAGGCGAGCGCCCGACCAGCATCAGCGAGGCACCGGCCAGCGCCAGCTGGCGGGCGGCGGCGCGGCCGATGCCACCGGTGGCACCGGTCAGCAACACGCGGGCGGATGCGGCTTTCAAGCGGCCACCTCTTCGCGGCTGGCGGCCGCTGCCGGGGCGGTGGCGCCGTGGCTTTGCGGCAGCGGCAGGCTGCGGAACACATCGCCATACAGGCGGAAGAAGGCCTTGGCGGCGTGCACGATGTCGGCCTGGTCTTTGGGGTTGTCGATCTGGTCCATCAACAGCTCGAAGTGGGCCGTGTGCTCTTGGTCCAGCGTGCCGTGCGAACGCAGGTAGCTGAAGGCGGCGTCAGGCAGGCGCAAGGGCTTTTGGATTTGCTCTGCGGCCATCAGCGCGAGCGAGACGCTGGTGCCTTCCAGCACATGCACCATGCCAAAAAATCCCAGTGGGTTGACGCGGGCGATGGTGTCGTAGGCGTAAGCCACCATCACCTCGGTGGCGTGTCCCGGTGTGCCGTGTCGCACGGCCTCGGCGTCGCCACCGCAGGCCTGGATGTCGTTCAGGATCCACTCGTCGTGGCCTTGTTCTTCCTCGATGTACTCGTCCATTGCTGGGTGGAGCCACTGGTGGTGCGCGGGCAGCGCCGCTTTGCACGCCCGCAACAGCGGCACGGTGTGGCGTACGTGGTGGTAGGCCTCGCGCAGGAAGGCCAGGTAGCTGGGCAGCGAGACCTCGCCGCGCAGGCAGCCCTGAATGATGGGGGTGCCCAGCAGGGCGAGCCGGGCGTCGGTGGTGGATTCAAGCAGGCGGTGGTGAAAGCTCATGGGGTTCTCCGATTCGAAACATTCGGTGCGAGGCCAGCGGGGCGGGCGCGGCCGGTGGTGGGTGGTTGGTGGTTGGTGGTTGGTGGTGGGCGAAGGGTCATGGGGGTGGCCTGCGCAAGCCATCGCTCATGGGGCGGCCGCTAGCAGGCCCAGCGCATCGGCGTGGGCCTGGGCCACGCGGGGGCGTTGTGGGCGGCCATTGGCGGTGGCCATGCCGGATTCCGCGTTGAACGGCGCCACCGCACGCACCCAGCGGCCCACGCGGGCGTAGTCGGGCAGGGTGGCGTTGGTCTGGTCCACCGCCTGTTGCAACGCGCTGTCGGGGGTCTGGGCGCTCATGGGCCAGAGCACGGCAGACAGGGTGGCCTCGCCATCGCCCAAGGCCACGGCCTGTGCCACGGCCGGGTGGGTGCGCAGACCGGTCTCTACCCATTCGGGGGACACGTTTCGGCCGTAGGCGGTGATCAGCACGTTCTTTTTTCGGCCATGCACATGCACAAAGCCCTGTGCGTCGATGTGGCCGAGATCGCCGGTGGGCCACCACGTGGGCGCTGGCACGGCATCGCCCAAGTAGCCGAGGAACAGGCTGCCCGCGACTTCCAGCTCACCGTCGGCGGCCACGCGCAGCTGGGCGTGGGGCAGCGCCCGGCCGGCCGAGCCGGGCAGGTCGGCACCCGGCAGGTTGAGGGTCTGAACCGACGTGCCTTCCGAGAGGCCATAGCCCTCGTGTGCAGGAATGCCCACCATGCGCGCGGCGTGCAGCAGGCCCTCGCCCACGGCGGCGCCACCGACCGCCACAAATTTGAGGCTGGCCGGGGCGCGCTGGCCCGCCCGGTGCAGGTGGCCGGTCCACGCGCGCAGCATTTGCGGCAGCAAGATGACGCTGTGCGGCTGGTGGCGAGCGACCGCCGCGTTGAACACCGCTGCGTCAAAACTGGACGAGCCCACCAGACCCAGCTGTTGAAGCGGTGGCGTGATCAGCAAGGCCCCACGGCGGAGCGGTGCGAGCACCCCGGCCAGGTTTTCCAGCAGTACCGCGAACGGCAAGGCGCAGAGGTGGCGGCGGATGTCGAGCGGGGCCATGGCCTGCACCAGGGCGTCGGCCACCGTGGCCATGCCGCTGGCACTCAGGCAAACCCCCTTGGGCGCGCCAGTGGTGCCTGAGGTGAAGGTGATCTTGGCGGTGCCTTCGGGCAGCGGCACCGGCGCGGCAGGCAAACGCACCCAGGCCAGGCGCTGGCCCGCCACCGTGGTGTGGGCGTGGCTGCCTGGCCACTGGGCGGCCAGAGCGGGGGCGGTGAGCACGGTGTCGACGCCCGCGGCGCGCAGCGTGTGCTGCACCTGAACGGCAGTGAAAAACACCGGCAGAGGCACGTGGACCACACCCGCTTGGGCAGCGGCCTGGTCGGCCACCACCCAAGCGGGGCCGTTATCCATCAGGGTGGCGAGCACCCGCGTCTGCTGCCCGCGGAGCTGGTGGGCCAGGGACTCGGTCTGGGTGTGCAGCTCGGCCCTGCTGAGGCGGTGGTGACCGTCTTCCAGAGCGGTGCTGTGGTCTGGCGGGGCGTTGGTCATGCGGCGCCTCCGCGTCGGGCCTGGCGGCGTGCGAGTTGCTGCAAGGCTTGTCGCAAGTGGCCTGCGAGCACCACCGGGCGGTGGTCGTAATAGCTGCCCCACTGGACGGCTTCGTGGCCCAGCGCCGCCGGGTCGGCGGTGCCGAGCGCGAGGGGCGTCACGCCAATGCGAACGAACAGGTGGCGCAGCTCGGCGGTCAGGGTGCTCACCACCCACTGGAAGCCTTGGGCCGCCAGATGCGGGCCGAGCAGCAAGATCAGGCGGCGGCCCTCTCCGGGCCGGTCGGATGCGAGGTGGCCGACCTCCACCACACCGGGGCGCTGTGTGGCGGCGTTGGCGGTCGAGGTGAGCAAAGTCTCGATCGGCGCGTCCAGATAGCGCTCCAGGAACAGCGGGCCATGCGCGGCGCTGCGGTAACCGGCGGCGGCCACGATGCCTGAGCCGTCGCGCAGGCTGACCAGCTCCGGCGCGAAGCCTTGGACATCGGCACCGTAGTGGTCGGCGTAGATGCGGCGGATGTAGGCCTCGACCTCAGCGCGATCGGGGTCGCGCTGGGTGTGGACGACCAGGCGCGGTGACGCCGGTGCCCGCTGGGCGGGGCCGGTCTCGGGCGCGTCGGCGCCAGCGTGAGAGGACAAGGCCATGAACATCGGAACTCCAAGGTGTGCCGACACAGGGGGGGTGTGTCGGTGTTGGATCCCATGCTAGGCAGGCGACCTGAACAAGACCTTAAGTTGGCTGCGGCGGCGTTGGGCCAGTGGCGTGTGGGTCAACAAGGGCGTCGAATTGCTATTAAAGTAATAGCATCGACATAAAGCTCGGCGTGGGCTAAGTGCCGTATTGGTCCGAATGAACCTGAAAAGGGGAAAACGACGTTCTTCTGACCTTGTCGTTCCCGATTTCGTCCTCGATGGTGGGTGCCCCATGGGCTGCGTGTGAACCATGCGTCTTGCAGGCTGCGTGCGCCTCAGAGCGCCACCCGGCCCTTCGGTCCGGGCTGACCGCCGCTGACCCGATTGGCACCTTGCGGCACAGCAGGAAGGTTCAGCCAGAAGACGCGACCGGGCGACGGGATTGCAAGATCGGGCCGGGCGTGGGGCAAAGGGACTGGCCAGGAAACACCACCGGCGCGTCGCCAGGCGCCCAGCACGGGGAGGCCACCATGGCGGTAGCGAACAGGGGGTGGGCCAGCCAGCCTTGCAGCCAAGCGCGGGTGGCTGGGAGTGGGGCCTGTGCCCACCAAGCGGCGTCCACCGCGGCGAATTGCCGCACAAAAGGCATCAAGGCCAGGTCGGTCAGACACGGCATGGCACCACCCAGCTGGGGCTGGACCGCGAGGCGCGGCTCCAGCGCGGCGATCAAGGCCACGACCGCGTCGTCTCGGTAAGCGCTGGCGGGGCGGTCAGGAAAGCGTTCGGCGTACTTGTAGCGGTCCAGTGCGCGTTTGAAGTCGCTATCGTTCGCGTCGATCAGGGCTTGATGCTCGGGCGCTTCGGATCGGGTCAGCCAGCCGTCGGGGTCGTGACCTTGCCAGGCCCAGCGCATGATGTCCAGGCTGTGCACCAGCACCCGGTCGGGCAAGACCAACACCGGCACCGTGGCGGCAGGCGACACCGCCAGAAGCTCGGGTGGCTTGTCGCGCAACAGCACTTCGCGCAGCTGCACCGCGTGGCCCGCCTGCGCCAACGCGAGCCGCGCACGCATTGCGTACGGGCAGCGGCGAAACGAATAAAGAACCGGCAAAGACACGTCGTCGTGCATGCCCCGGACCTCAGTCGCCGTGCGCCCGGTCGGCCCGCTGTGCCTCGCGCAGCATGAACAGGTACAGGCTTTCGACTTTGTCACGCGCCCAGGGCGTCTTGCGCAAAAACCTGAGGCTGGAGCCCAGGCTGGGTTCGTGCGTGAAACAGCGCACCGGGATGCGCTGACCCAGCCCAATCCAGCCGTAGTGGTCGGCCAATTGGGTGACCATGGCTTCGAGGGTGACGCCGTGCAGGGGGTTGCGCGGTTGAGACGGTGGCCCGCTGGGGTGAGGGGCAGGCGGCGGTGCGGTCATGGTGCCATTGTCGCTGTGCCGTGTGCCTTGCTTAGGGGCCAGGCAGCCACCCCCCCCACGACGACCCACCGCTTGCCGCATGGCGGGCGGTGAGGTCTGGCCCAAGTCCAATCCGCGTGGGGCTTCCCCCGGCGCGACGCGGCTCAGGCCAGCGCGGGCTCGGCCTGGGGTGCAGCGGCCTTGACCGGGCTGCGAATGAGGTGGTCAAACGCCGACAACGCGGCTTTGGAGCCCTCGCCCGCGGCGGTGATAATTTGCTTGTACGGCACGGTGGTCACGTCGCCTGCGGCGTACACGCCGGGCAGGCTGGTGGCGCACTTGTCGTCGATCACGATTTCGCCATGGCGTGACAGCTCCAGCGTGCCTTTGAGCCATTCGGTGTTGGGCACCAGACCGATCTGCACGAACACACCCGCCAGTTCCACCAGGTGCTCGGTGCCGGTGGCGCGGTCTTTGTAGCGCAGGCCGTTGACCTTTTGCCCATCGCCAGTCACCTCGGTGGTTTGGGCGTTGGTGTGAATGGTCACGTTGGGCAGGCTTTTCAGCTTGGCCACCAGCACCGCGTCGGCCTTGAGCTGGTCGGCGAACTCGATCAGCGTCACGTGGTCCACCAAGCCAGCGAGGTCGATCGCGGCTTCTACGCCGGAATTGCCGCCACCGATGACCGCCACTTTCTTGCCCTTGAACAGCGGGCCGTCGCAGTGCGGGCAGTAGGCCACGCCCTTGTTCTTGTACTCCTGCTCACCGGGCACGTTGACATTGCGCCAGCGCGCGCCGGTGGCCAAGATGACCGCGCGGCTTTTCAGCTCGCCGCCATTGGCCAGCTTCACCGTGGCCAAGCCACCGGGTTCGGTCTCAGCGGTGAGCGAGGCCACGCGCTGGCCGTTCATGATGTCCACGTCGTAGCTGCGCACATGCGCTTCCAGTGCCGCGGTGAACTTCGGGCCATTGGTTTCCGGGATGGCGATGTAGTTCTCGATGCCCATGGTGTCCAGCGTCTGGCCACCAAAACGCTCGGCCACCACGCCGGTGCGGATGCCCTTGCGGGCCGCGTACACCGCGGCCGCGGCGCCAGCCGGGCCACCGCCGATGATCAACACGTCAAAAGCCTCTTTTTGGTTCAGTTTGGCCGCGTCGCGGGCGGCGGCACCGGTGTCCACCTTGGCCAGGATCTCGGCCAACTCCATCCGGCCCGAGCCAAACGGTTTGCCGTTCAGGTACACCGCGGGCACGGCCATGATCTGGCGCTCCTCGACCTCGGCCTGGAACAGGCCACCGTCCACCGCCACGTGGCGCACGCGGGGGTTGAGCACCGCCATCAGGTTGAGGGCCTGCACCACGTCGGGGCAGTTGTGGCAGGTCAGCGACATGTAGGTTTCGAACACCAGGTCGCCATCCAGCGAGCGAATCTGGTCGATCACGTCCGCTTCCACCTTGGGCGGGTGACCACCGGCCTGCAGCAGGGCCAGCACCAGCGAGGTGAATTCGTGGCCCATGGGGATGGCGGCGAAGCGCACGCCCATGTCAGAGCCGGCGCGGCTGATCTGGAAGGACGGCTTGCGCGCATCGGTGCCGTCGAAGCGGGCGCTCACCTTGTCGGAGAGCTGAGCGATCTCTTCCAGCAGCTCGCGCATCTCTGCCGACGCGGGGCGGTCGTCCAGCGAAGCGACCAATTCAACCGGATGCAGCACGCGCTCAAGGTAGGCCTTGAGTTGGGTTTTGAGGTTGTCGTCCAACATGGTGTGTCCTTCAAATCTTGGAATCAAATCAACGGCTTCAAACCGATTCAACAGCCCCCTGCAGTAAGGGGCTGGCAACGCGGCTCGCGGTGCCGGTGGCGGGGCCACCGGCGGCCGGAGGGCGTCAGATCTTGCCGACGAGGTCCAGCGAGGGGGTCAGGGTCTTGGCGCCTTCGTTCCACTTGGCTGGGCACACCTGGCCGGGGTTGGCGGCGGTGTACTGGGCGGCCTTGAGCTTGCGCAGGGTTTCCTTGACGTCGCGGGCGATCTCGTTGGAGTGGATCTCGGCGGTCTTGATCACGCCATCGGGGTTGATCACGAAGGTGCCGCGCAAGGCCAGGCCTTCTTCAGGGATGTGCACGCCGAAGGCATTGGTCAGCGCGTGGGTGGGGTCGCCCACCAGCGGGAACTTGGCCTTGCCCACGGCGGGGGAAGTCTCGTGCCACACCTTGTGCGAGAAGTGGGTGTCGGTGGTGACGATGTAGACCTCGGTACCGGCTTTCTGGAACTCGGCGTAGTTGTCGGCCGCGTCTTCAATTTCCGTCGGGCAGTTGAAAGTGAAGGCGGCGGGCATGAAGATTAGTACGGACCAATGGCCCTTGAGGGTCTGGTCGCTGACTTCAACGAACTTCCCGTTGTGGAAAGCCTGGGTCTTGAACGGTTGGACGTGCGTGTTGATGAGTGACATGGTGAGGCCTTTTGGTTTTGGTTGATCGAGACTGCGTAGGCAGGGGTGCCGGGCTCGCAGGATTGTTATCTTAGGTTTGCGCCGCGATTCTTCAAGACAATTGAACCAATCGGTGCAATAGGTTCAGGCAATCGGCGGGGCCGTGTTTGGCGTCATGGCCTACACGCGGCACACCCCCCTGTGGCCGATACTGATGCCACGCTGGTCACACACGCAAGCCCGCATGCCCCCGATGCGGCACTCCGAGCAACCCCTCTGGCCCGCCTCCCAACCCGACATGATCCGCATCGAACTCCAGCTGGGCTTGACCTACCAGGTGGATGCCCTTGGCGCCGACTTTGTCTTCAACGTCCACGCCGCCCACACGCCGCACCAGTGCGTGGCCTTTGAGGCGCTGGCGATCAACCAATCCGTTCCCACCTGGCTGGACACCGACCCAGCCACAGGCAACCGCCGCCTGCGCTTGCGGGCTTGGCCTGGAGAGCTTGCGTTGTCCTACCGGACGGCGGTTGAGGTCACCCACCACACCGCCGACCCCCACCAGGTGCATGAGGTGCCGGTGGCCCAGCTGCCGCCCGAGGTGCTGTGTTACCTCTACCCCAGCCGGTACTGCCAATCCGACCGGCTGTTGCCCCTGGCCGCCGCCGAGTTCGGACACCTGGCCCCAGGCTACACCCGCGTGCAGGCGATCCAGCAATGGGTCCAGCAACGGGTGTGTTTCGCTGCCAATACCTCCAACGCCAGCACTTCCGCCCTCGACACCTTGCTGGATCGGGTCGGCATTTGCCGCGACTTCGCCCATCTCATGATCGCGCTGTGCCGGGCTGTGAACTTACCCGCCCGTTTCACCACCGGCACCGACTTCGGCGCCGATCCCCGCCTGGGCCCGCCGGACTTCCATGCCTACGTGGAGGTCTACCTGGGTCACCGCTGGTACATCTTCGACGCGTCGGGCATCGCAATCCCCATGGGTTTGATGCGCCTCGGCACGGGCCGAGACGCGGCCGATGTGGCTTTCGCCACCATCTTTGGCAATGTGCAGGCCCACGCGCCAGTGCTGTGGACCCAGGCGGTGGCCGACCCTGGGCGCGGGCTGGTGGTGCCGCACCACCGACCCGACGCGCTGTCCACCTGCGGTGCAGGCTGAGAAGATTTCAACACCAGCCCAACCGGATTTCACAGACCAATCCGCCGCGCCCAACCGAAAATGCGGCGCAGATGGCGGGGGCACTGACTCGCAGCCGACGGCCCCCTGTCACCCGCTGCGCGTCTGCGCTGACCCCGCACCACCCCATTTGCGCCACCCAGCCTTGCCTATATAGTCGGTTCACCATGAGCACAGCCACCATCCAGCACCACATCGGCGGTCGCACCACCGCCGCCACATCCACCCGATCGCAGAACGTCTACAACCCTGCCACCGGGGCGGTCAGCGGCCAGGTGGCGCTGGCCAACCTGGACGACGTCGGCCTGGCTGTGGCCGCAGCCCAGCGGGCCTTCCCGGCCTGGGCCGACACCCCGCCCATCCGCCGCGCGCGGGTGATGTTCAAGTTCCTGGAACTGCTCAACGCCCGCAAGGACGATCTGGCCCGCATGATCACCGCCGAGCACGGCAAGGTGTTCACCGACGCGCAGGGCGAGGTCGCGCGCGGCATTGACATCGTCGAATTCGCCTGCGGCATCCCCCAGCTGCTCAAGGGCGACTTCACCGACCAGGTCTCCACCGGCATGGACAACTGGACGCTGCGCCAGCCTCTGGGGGTGGTGGCCGGCATCACGCCGTTCAACTTCCCGGTCATGGTCCCGATGTGGATGTTCCCGGTGGCCATCGCTGCGGGCAACACCTTCGTGCTCAAACCCAGCCCGATCGACCCCAGCCCCAGCCTGTTCATCGCCGACCTGCTCGAGCAAGCCGGTCTGCCCGACGGCGTGTTCAACGTGGTGCAGGGCGACAAAGAGGCGGTCGACGCGCTGCTGGTGCACCCCGATGTCAAGGCCGTGAGCTTTGTTGGCTCCACCCCGATCGCCAACTACATTTACGAAACGGGTGCCCACCACGGTAAGCGGGTGCAGGCACTGGGCGGTGCCAAACACCACATGGTGGTGATGCCCGACGCCGACATCGAGCAATCGGTGGACGCGTTGATCGGCGCGGCTTATGGCTCGGCCGGTGAACGCTGCATGGCGATTTCGGTGGCGGTATTGGTGGGCGACGCAGCCGACAAAGTCATCCCGGCGCTGATCGACCGCACCAAGGCGCTCAAGGTGTTGAACGGCACCAACCTCGCGGCCGAGATGGGGCCCATCGTCACGTCCATCGCGCACCAGCGCATCACTGGCTACATCGAACAGGGTGTCAAAGAGGGTGCAAAACTGTTGGTGGATGGCCGGGGCTTCGACGGCGCCAAGGCCGGTGAAGGCTGTGCCAACGGCTTCTGGCTTGGTGGCACGTTGTTCGACCACGTCACACCCGACATGCGGATTTACAAGGAAGAGATCTTCGGCCCCGTGCTGGGCTGCGTGCGCGTGCCCGACTTCGCCACCGCGGTACAACTCATCAACGACCACGAGTTCGGCAACGGCGTGAGCTGCTTCACCCGCGATGGCAACGTGGCGCGCGAGTTCGCCCGCCGCATCCAGGTGGGCATGGTCGGCATCAACGTGCCCATCCCGGTGCCCATGGCCTGGCACGGTTTTGGCGGTTGGAAAAAGAGCCTGTTTGGCGACATGCACGCCTACGGCGAAGAAGGCGTGCGCTTCTACACCAAACAAAAGAGTGTGATGCAGCGCTGGCCCGAGAGCATCGGCAAGGGCGCTGAGTTCGTCATGCCCACGGCGAAATGAGCGCCAAGTCAGACGCCGAACTGGCGGCCGCGCAGGCCGCGGAACAGACCTTCGACTACATCATTGTTGGCGCGGGCACCGCCGGCAGCCTGCTGGCCAACCGGCTCAGCCATGGTGGCAAGAAACGGGTGCTGCTGATCGAAGCGGGCCGCCGTGACGATTACCACTGGATCCACATCCCTGTGGGATATCTTCATTGCATTGGCAACCCGCGCACCGACTGGCTCTTCAACACCCAGCCTGAGCCGGGCCTGAACGGCCGCAGCCTGCGCTACCCGCGTGGCAAAACGCTGGGCGGCTGCTCCAGCATCAACGGCATGATTTACATGCGCGGTCAGGCGCGCGACTATGACCACTGGGCCCAGCTCACCGGCGACGACACCTGGCGCTGGGACAACGCGCTGGCCGCCTTCATGCGGCACGAAGACCACTACAAGCTCGACGGGGACCCGTCGCAAGTCAACGCCAACTTCAAGCGCTTCCACGGCCACCACAGCCAACACAAGCAGTACAAGCTCGCGGTCCGCAAATGGGGCGGTGAGTGGCGGGTGGAAAAGCAGCGCCTGCGCTGGGACATTCTGGACGCGTTCGCGCAGGCTGCGCAGCAGGCTGGCATCCCCGCCACCGACGATTTCAACACCGGCAGTAACGAAGGCGTGGGCTACTTCGAGGTGAACCAGAAAGAAGGCTGGCGCTGGAACACCGCCAAGGCCTTCCTGCGACCCACCTGCTACGGCCGACCCAACTTTGAACTGTGGACCATGGCCCAGGTCAACCGCCTAGTGATCGAGCCGCACGACGACCCCACAGGGCAAACCCGCCAGCGCTGCACCGGCGTGGAGGTGTGGAGCGGCTACGACATGACGGTGGCCACGGCCAAGTGCGAGGTGATTTTGTGCGCGGGTGCCATCGGCTCACCGCACATCTTGCAACGCTCGGGCATCGGCCCCGGTGAGTTGCTGCACCGGCATGGCATCCCGGTGCTGCAAGACCTGCCGGGCGTGGGCGCCAACCTGCAAGACCACCTTCAGATCCGCGCGGTGTTCAAGGTCAAGGGCGTAAGCACGCTGAACACGTTGGCCAACAGCTGGTGGGGCAAAGCCAAGATCGGTCTGGAGTACGCGTTCAAGCGAACCGGTCCCATGAGCATGGCGCCGTCGCAACTGGGCGCTTTCACCCGCAGCGACCCGTCGCAGCCCTACCCCAACATCCAGTACCACGTGCAACCGCTGAGCCTGGACGCGTTTGGCGAGCCACTGCACAACTTCCCTGCGTTCACCGCCAGCGTCTGCAACCTGAACCCGACCAGCCGCGGCACGGTGCAGCTGACCAGCCCGCGCATGGAAGACGCGCCCGCGATCGCACCCAACTACCTCAGCACGCCAGAAGACCGCCAGGTGGCTGCCGATTCGCTGCGCGTGACCCGCCGCATCGCGGGCCAACCGGCCCTGGCGCGTTACCAGCCGGAAGAATGGAAGCCTGGGGTTCAGTTTCAGACCGACGAAGAACTGGCCAAGCTGGCGGGTGACATCGCCACCACGATCTTCCACCCGGTGGGCACCACCAAAATGGGCCGGGCCGACGACCCGATGGCCGTGGTCGATTCCCGGCTGAAGGTGCGGGGCGTGGCAGGCCTGAGGGTGGTGGATGCCGGGGTGATGCCGACCATCACCAGCGGCAACACCAACTCCCCGGTGCTCATGGTGGCCGAAAAGGCCGCCGAGTGGATCGCCGCCGACAACCCGTGACGCCAGGCCCGTTGGCCGGTGCTGAGGCCTTTGCCGGTGTCGTCGGATCGCTTGACCGATTGCGCCCCATTGGCGCGGGAAACCCCCGATGTGGCGTGTCTATCGATTGGCTAAAGTCTCCTCATTGAGCTGGGCCCGTCCCATGCCGCAACGAGGAGCCGAGGAGACACCCCCACAGAGCCACCACAACAACACCCCTGCCAGCCCTGCGCTGCGCGGCGATTTGGCAAAGCACCGGTGAATCGGTGCTTTTTTTTCGCCTGTGCCGCTGCGGTGACCGACACGGACCCACCCGTTCAGCGCTTGGCTGGGTGAGACAATGGGTTGATGGAGTGGCTTATCGTGTCCCTGGCCTCGCTGCTGGCCGGTTTCGTCGACGCGATGGTCGGCGGCGGTGGCCTGATCATGGTTCCCTCCCTGTTCGCCACCTTCCCCACCACCCACCCGGCCACGCTGTTTGGCGTGAACAAAGGTGCGTCGGTTTGGGGCACTGGCATGGCCACCTGGCGCTACAGCCGGCAGGTACAGATGCGGTGGTCGGCGCTGTTGCCCGCCGCCATTGGGGGGTTGGTGGCGTCGTTCTCTGGGGCGTGGTGTGTGACCGTGGTGTCGCCCGACGCGCTGCGCCGTGTGCTGCCCGCCGTGCTGCTCGCGGTGCTGGTCTACACCTTAGCCAAAAAAGACATGGGTCGGGTCCATGCGCCCCGGTACAGCGGCCGCACGGAAGCGTTGGCCGCCACGGCGATCGGCGTGGTGATTGGCTTTTACGACGGTTTCTTTGGCCCCGGCACTGGCAGTTTTTTCGTGTTCCTGTTCGTGCGCTGGCTGGGCTACGATTTCTTGAACGCGTCGGCCTCGGCCAAGTTGCTCAACACCGCCACCAACGTGTCGGCGCTGGCCCTGTTTGTGGCCAAGGGCCACATCTGGTGGCACTTTGTGGCGGTGATGGCGGTCGCCAACGTGTTGGGCAGTTTGTTGGGCACACACATCGCTTTGAAGCACGGTGCGGGCTTCGTGCGCGGCGTGTTTGTGGTGGTGGTAGCGGCTTTGATCTTGAAAACCGGCCACGACGCCTTCGGCCCGTTCTGGCCCGATTGAACCGCGCCCGCTGACCTCTGCCCGTCCACCCGCTCGTCAGGGTGCGGAAGCAGATTTGTTGGGCGGCCAAGGCAAGGCTGCCGCAGCGAGCGGAACGCCAAGTGGCGCTGCCGCCTTGCCGAGCCGGACCGCAGCGATGTCTTCTTCGCTCGGGTATTGGCCTGCCACCCAGTAATCGAACACCCGCCGGGCGATCGGTGCGGCGTGTTCGGCACCAAAGCCCGCGTTTTCTACCACCACCGCCAGCGCGATGGTCGGCTTGTCGGCTGGGGCAAAGGCCATGTAGAGGGCGTGGTCGCGTTGGTGCTCTTCCAGCTTCCGGGCGTCGTACTTGTCTTTTTGCCCAATGGTCACGGCTTGCGCGGTGCCGGTTTTGCCACCACTCAGGTAGCCTGCACCGGCAAATACCCGCATGGAGGTGCCTTCTTGCGTGACGCCCACCAGCGCCTTCCGAATGACTTCGACGTTTTGGGGTTTGAAGCCCAGGTCCTCTGGCTCCGCAGGCGCTGTAGACACTTCTGTGCGGTCACCGGTTGACCGCTTGGTACCCAGCACCAGCCGGGGTTTGTATTTGATGCCGCCATTGGCCAGCACAGCCGTGGCCTGCGCGAGCTGCAACATGGTGAAGGTGTTGTAGCCCTGCCCAATCCCCAGCGAAATTGTTTCGCCGGCGAACCACCTTTTTTGTTCGGGGCGTTTGTAAGCGCGACGCTTCCACTCTTGGCTGGGCAGCACGCCCCGCACCTCGCCCAGGATGTCGATGCCCGTGATCTGGCCAAAGCCCAGCGGCTTCATGAAGTCGTGCATGGCGTCAACGCCCATGTCGTTGGCAAGCGCATAGTAGTAAATGTTGCTGGACTTGACGATGCTGCGGTACATGTCGACCGAGCCCAATCCGTGTTCGTCGTGGCTGCGGAACCGGTGGCCGCCGAACATCCAGAAACCTGGGTCATAGGTCACCGAGTTGGGCGTGCGTTTGCCGAGCTCCAGCGCGGCCAGGGCCATGAAGGGCTTGTAAGTGGAACCCGGTGGGTAGGTGCCACGCAGGGCGCGGTTGAGCAGGGGTTTGTCGATCGACTCGCTCAACGCTTGCCAGCTCTCAGCGTCGATCCCGTCCACAAACAGGTTGGGGTCGAAGGTGGGCTTGCTGACAAAGGCCAGCACCTCGCCGTTGTTGGGGTCGATCGCCACCAAGGCCCCGCGCCGGTCGCCGAACAGGTCTTCCACCAGTTTCTGCAGTTTGATGTCGATCGACAGCCGCACGGTGTCGCCCGCGGTGGGGGGCAGGGTGGCCAGCTTCCGCACCGCCCGCCCACCGGCCGACGTTTCCACCTGGTCCACCCCGGTGATGCCGTGGAGCTGCTGCTCAAAACTTTGTTCAACGCCGAGTTTGCCGATGTGTTCGGTGCCCCGGTAATTGCCCTCGTCGTCGGTGTCCTGGATGCGCTCTTTCTCCGCTTGGTTGATGCGTCCGATGTACCCCAGCACATGGCTGGCCAGCTCGCCGTAAGGGTAGTTGCGGAACAGACGAGCCTTGATCTCCACGCCCGGGAACCGGTAGCGCTGGGCCGCGAAGCGGGCCACCTCTTCGTCTGTCAGGCGGTTGCGTATCGGCAGGGACTCAAAATTTTTCGATTCTTCCTGGAGCTTTTTGAAGCGACGCCTGTCCTTGGCATCCACAGGGATCACGGTGGCGATGGCATCGATCGTGGCGGCCACGTTGCCCACCTTGGAGGGCGTGATCTCCAGCGTGTAGGCGGAAAAATTGGTCGCCAGCACGATGCCGTTGCGGTCCAAGATTTGCCCCCGATTGGGCACGATCGGAACGATCGCGGTGCGGTTGCTTTCGGCCTGCTCGTCAAGGTCGTCGTGGCGTACCACCTGCAAATACACCAGGCGCGCGGCCAACAGCGCGAAAGCCGTGAGCACCACCACAATGACCACCAACACCCGGTTGCGAAACCGGGCCAGTTCCATCTTGATGTTGCGGTACGAGGTCATGGCCTTCGCCTCACAGCGGCCGGGTGAGGTCGGGGTTGGGTGGGCGGCGTTGGGGCATTAGCAGCAGTGCGCTGGCCAGTGGCCACAGCAGGCTGGTCAGCAAAGGCTTGAGCAAAAACAACCAGCCTGGCAGCGCACCGCCGCTGGCAAGCCGCACCAGGAACTCCAGTGCGAAAGCGCCCATGAACAGCGGCACCAGCTGCACCGCCTGGGAGTACACCTTGAACCATTGGATGCGCCGCTCCACCAGGGAGGCCAAAAACGCCAAGGTCGTGTACGTCCACGCGTGCTGGCCCAGCAGCGCGGTTTGCTGTACGTCCATCACCAGACCAAAGAAGAACGCGGTGCCGATCCCGATGCGCAGGGGTTGGTGCAAGGTCCAGAACACCAGCACCAGGGCCAGGAAATCGGGCGTCCAGGCCAGGCGCCCCAATGGCACCATGTTCAGAACCAGCGCGATCACCAGAGAGGCCCATATGAAGGAGGGCTTGGCTGGCAGCAACAGCGGCTGGCCTTGCGGCATGATCATGCGGCACTCCTCATCGGTGGGCCCCTTTGCGGGCGGGCGGTGCGGCCTCTGCGGGCGGGCGGGGTGGCAACTGCAGATCGCTGAACAGCGGCTTGAGCACAACCACGTGGCGGGCCCCGCCGATCAAGGCGATCGGCGTGCAAAAGATACGGAAGAAATTGCCTTCACCCCGGCTGTCGATTTGCCCGACTTTGGCCACTGGCAGCCCCGCTGGGTAGACCCCGTCCACACCGCTGGTGGTGAGCATGTCGCCGACCTGAATGTCGGCGTCGCCGGTCATGAAGCGCAGCTCCAGCACGCCGCTGTGTTGGGTCGGCTCGCCATACAGGACATAGCGCAGCCCGGTACGGGTGTTGAGCACGGGCACCGCCAGGTCGCGGTCGATGATCAATGACACCTCGCTCACCAGCGGGTAGACCCGGGTGACCTGACCCAGTACCCCGAGTTCGTCGATCACCGGTGAGCCCTGCTCGATGCCATGCACCAGCCCGCGGTCGACGATCACCTTGCGGGCGTAGGGGTCGGTGGTGTCGTACAGCACTTCGGCCGCCGTGCCGGGCGATTGCGTGCGTTCTCGCAGGCCCAACAGCTGCCGCAGGCGCTGGTTTTCAAGGGTCAGTTGCTCGGTTTGGTTGGTCCGCTGAGCCTGCGCCGCCAGCCTTTGTTGTGCGCGGTCGGCACGCGCTTGCGCAGCCGACACGCCTTCGAAGTAACCGGCGCTGTTTTGCAAGACCAGCACCGGCTGGCGCGCCAGCCATTGCAGCGGGGTCAGGAGCGTGATGACCGATGCCCGCAGGGGTTGAGACAGCTTGTACCGCACATCCAGCACCATCAGGAACAGCGCCAGCGCAGAGTACAGGGTCATTTTGGACAGCGCCGACAAGCCCTGCCGGAAGAACGGGGGCGGAGACCGGTCCATGTTTCCCAGTGGCATGGCGAATCAGTCGGCGCGAGAAGGGGAAATGAAAAAAGCCGGCCTCATCGTGGTGGGGCCGGCGGGCGGGTCGAATTCGCGGTGCGCCAAGTTCACTCGTTGGTGAAGATGCCCCCGAGCTGGTCCATCTTCTCCAATGCAATGCCGCAACCGCGCACCACGCAGGTCAGCGGGTCCTCGGCCACCAAGACCGGCAGGCCAGTTTCTTCGGCCAGCAGACGGTCCAGGTCGCGCAGCAGTGCGCCGCCGCCGGTGAGCATCATGCCGCGCTCGGCGATGTCTGCCCCGAGTTCTGGCGGCGTGTATTCCAGCGCGTTTTTCACGGCACTGACGATGTTGTTGATCGGATCGGTCAGCGCCTCCAGGATTTCATTGCTGGAGATGGTGAAGCTGCGTGGCACGCCTTCGGACAGGTTGCGGCCTTTGACCTCGATTTCTTTGACTTCGCTGCCAGGGAAGGCGGAGCCGATCTTCTTTTTGATCGCTTCGGCGGTGGGCTCGCCGATCAGCATGCCGTAGTTGCGGCGGATGTAGCTGATGATGGCCTCATCAAAGCGGTCGCCGCCCACGCGGACGCTGCCTTTGTAGACCATGCCGCCCAGCGAGATCACGCCCACTTCGGTGGTGCCACCGCCGATGTCGACCACCATGGAGCCACTGGCTTCTGCCACCGGCAAACCAGCGCCAATGGCTGCGGCCATGGGTTCCTCGATCAAATACACATCGCTCGCGCCAGCGCCCAGCGCAGACTCACGAATCGCCCGGCGCTCCACCTGGGTGGAGCCACACGGCACGCAAATGATGATGCGCGGGCTGGGCCGGAACATGCTGCGCGGGTGCACCATCTTGATGAACTGCTTGAGCATCTGCTCGGTGACGGTGAAGTCGGCGATCACGCCGTCTTTCATCGGGCGGATCGCTTCGATGTTGCCCGGCACTTTGCCCAACATGGCTTTGGCTTCGTGGCCCACGGCCTGGATGGTTTTTTTGCCTTGGGGTCCACCCTCGTGGCGGATCGCGACCACCGAGGGTTCGTCCAACACGATGCCCTTGCCGCGCACATAAATCAGGGTGTTGGCGGTACCCAGGTCAATCGCCAGGTCGGTGGAGAAATACCGACCAAATGCTCCGAACATTGCACATCCTCTCGGGCACCCAACGCGCGTCGTCGTTCGGTCGCCTCAATTAAATTTAACGGGTCAATCGATTCAGATCGTGGCAAGCAGGGCGTTTTTTTGCCCATTCCACGACACTTTGAGGCGTTCGCTTCAAAGGCGGGATAATACCGCATCGACCCACCAAACCCGGTGCGAGACGCTCTTCATGCGGCAGGCTGAGGGCCGCGCTGTCTGCGGCGCCAGGCCCCCGCGCAGCGCCCTTTTAACCAGATCATTTCCCATGGCTTTGACCCCTTCCGACATCGACCGGATCGCCAACCTGGCACGGTTGGAACTGCGTGGCGACGAAAGCGAGCGTTTGCTCACACAGCTCAACCAGTTTTTTGACGTGGTTGAGCAAATCCGCTCGGTGGACACCACCGGCATTGAGCCCCTTGCCCATCCGGTCGGTGCGATGCAAGACATCACCCTGCGGCTCCGGGACGATGTGGTGAGCGAGCCCAACCAGCGCGACGCCAACCAGCGGAGTGCACCCGCCGTGGAGCGCGGGCTGTTCCTCGTGCCCAAAGTGATCGAGTGAGCGCCATGACCGCAGAACTTCACGATTTGAGCTTGGTCGCGCTGGCCAAACAGCTGCGCGCCAAGAAGGTGTCGGCCACCGAGACCGCCCAACACTTTTTGAAGCGGGCCCAGGCCCACGCCAGGTTGGGCGCATTTCTGGCCCAGGACGAGGCTGTGACCCTGGCCCAGGCCCGCGCGGCCGACGCGCGCCTGGCCGCTGGCGACACCGCCCCACTGCTGGGCGTGCCGCTGGCGCACAAAGACATCTTCGTCACCACCGACTTCCCCACCACGGCGGGCTCCAAAATGCTGGACGGTTACCGCTCGCCTTTTGATAGCACCGTGGTGAGCATTTTCAAGGGCTGCGGCGCGGTTTCCCTTGGAAAACTGAATTGCGACGAGTTTGCCATGGGTTCTGGCAACGAAAACTCTGCTTTTGGCGGTGTCAAGAACCCATGGGATGTGTCGCGCGTGCCAGGTGGCTCGTCGGGCGGCAGTGCGGCGGCGGTGGCGGCGCGCCTCGCGCCCGGCGTGACCGGCACCGACACCGGCGGCTCTATTCGCCAACCCGCGTCGTTTTGCGGCATCACTGGCATCAAACCCACCTATGGGCGCGCTTCACGTTACGGCATGGTGGCCTTCGCGTCCAGTCTGGACCAGGCTGGCCCGATGGCCCGCAGCGCCGAAGACTGCGCCTTGCTGCTCAGCGCCATGTGCGGCCCCGACCTGGACCGGGACTCCACCTCGCTCGACGTGCCTGCCGAAGACTTTTCTCGCTCGCTCGACGGCGACCTGAAGGGGTTGCGCATTGGCCTGCCAAAGGAGTTTTTCGCCGAAGGCGTGGCGCCAGACGTGCGCGCTGCGGTGGACCAGGCGTTGAAGGTCTACGAAGGCCTTGGCGCGACGCTGGTGCCGATCTCGTTGCCCCGCACCGAGTTGTCCATCCCGGTGTACTACATCATCGCGCCCGCAGAGGCCAGCTCCAACCTCAGCCGCTTCGACGGCGTGAAGTTCGGCCACCGCGCGCAGTCGCACGGCGATCTGATCGACATGTACAAAAAAACCCGCGCCGAAGGGTTTGGCGACGAGGTCAAGCGCCGCATCATGATTGGCGCCTACGTGCTCAGCCACGGCTACTACGACGCGTATTACCTGCAGGCGCAAAAAATCCGCCGCATGATCGCCGACGACTTCCAGCAGGCTTTCACGCAGTGCGACGTGATCGCTGGACCCGTGGCACCCACCGTGGCCTGGAAACTGGGCGAGAAATCCTCCGACCCGCTGGCCAATTACCTCGCCGACATCTTCACGTTGCCCGCGTCCCTGGCCGGTTTGCCGGGCATGAGCGTGCCCGCTGGGTTGGGTGCGGGTGGCATGCCGGTGGGCTTGCAACTCATTGGCAACTACCTGCAAGAAGCCCGGTTGCTGAATGTGGCGCACCGCCTGCAACAAGCGACCGATTGGCACACCGCCAAGCCTGCTGGAATTTGACCCATGAGCGCTTCACCCCTGATCCAAGGCTACGAAGTCGTCATCGGCTTTGAGACCCACGCCCAGTTGTCCACCCGGAGCAAAATTTTCAGCCGGGCCGCCACTGCGTTTGGCGCCGAGCCCAACACCCAAGCCTGTGCGGTGGACTTGGCCTTGCCAGGCACCCTGCCGGTGATGAACAAAGGGGCGGTGGAGCGCGCCATCCAGTTTGGTCTGGCCATCGGCGCCCACGTCGCGCCGCGCAGCATTTTTGCCCGCAAGAACTACTTCTACCCCGACCTGCCCAAGGGCTACCAGATCAGCCAGTTCGAGATTCCCGTGGTGCAAGGCGGCGCGGTGGAGTTTTGGCTGGGTGACGAGAAGAAAACAGTGCGCCTGGTGCGTGCCCACCTGGAAGAAGACGCGGGTAAATCGCTGCACGACGACTTTATCGGTCAAAGCGGCATCGACCTCAACCGCGCGGGCACCCCGCTGCTGGAAATCGTGACCGAGCCCGACATGCGCTCCAGCGCCGAGGCGGTCGCCTATGCCAAGGAACTGCACAAGATCGTCACCTGGATCGGCATTTGCGACGGCAACATGCAAGAAGGCAGTTTCCGCTGTGACGCCAACGTTTCGGTGCGCAAACCGGGCCAGCCGCTGGGCATTCGGCGCGAGATCAAGAACCTGAACAGTTTCAAGTTCATGCAGCAGGCGATCGACTACGAGATCCGCTGGCAGATCGAGCAGATCGAAGACGGCCATGCGATCCAGCAAGCCACGGTGCTGTTCAACCCCGACACCGGCGAGACCCGGGCCATGCGCACCAAAGAAGACGCGGCCGACTACCGCTACTTCCCCGATCCCGACCTGCCGCCGCTGCTGATTCCCAGCGAGTGGGTGGACCGCGTCAAAGCGCAGATGCCCGAGTTGCCGCGCGCCATGGCCGCGCGCTTTGTGGCCGACTACGGCCTGCCGGAGTACGACGCCACCACGCTGACGCAAAGTCGGGCGATGGGCGCCTATTTTGAAGCGGCCGCCCGCGCCAGCGGTCAGGCCAAGCTGGTCAGCAACTGGGTGATGGGCGAACTGTCGCGCCGGTTGAACGTGAGCGAGACCCGCATTGACGCTTCGCCCGTGTCCGCCGCGCAATTGGCCCAGCTGGTGGCCCGCATCGCCGACGGCACTGTCTCAAACAACGCTGCGAAGCAGGTGTTCGACGCGTTGTGGACGGGCGATGGCAACGAGGTGGACGCCGTCATAGAAGCCAAAGGCTTGAAGCAAATCAGTGACACGGGCGAGCTGGAACGCCTGATCGACGAGGTGCTGGCCAACAACGCCGACAACGTGGCCCAATACAAGGCGGGCAAGGAAAAAGCCTTCAACGCATTGGTGGGTCAGGCCATGAAGGCGACCAAAGGCAAGGGCAACCCGGCCCAGGTGAACGCTTTGCTGAAACAGAAACTGGGCTGACCAGAGAGACCTGTGCATTGATTTGCTCCTGATTAAGGAGCAACAAAACCAGATTTTGCGAGGGCTGGAGGCCTATTCGGCTCAGTTGGGCATGTTGCCCGGCTCTTTGGCCCATATTTTCTGCAAACGGGCGCGTTCTTCGTCAAAGCGCTTGCGCACTTCAAGTGTCTCTGCCTCCTGGTCGGCAATGAACCGGTGCTGCGCCGCCACGCCGCGGTCGATGTCCACGAATTGGCGCTTCAGCGCAGCGGGCGCCTTGTTCGGGTCGGCTTTGTAAAACTCCATGTCCAGTTCCGCGGCGGCGCGTTGCTCGGCCAGCGTTTTCAAGCGCTGCTGACCGATGCGGATGGCCTCTTGGTGACTGGCCAGGGCCGCATCCCGCGCCTTGTCGTGGCTGGCTGGTTGGGGGTAGCGCAGCCCCAGCGCCTGGTCGCGCAGCGCGTCTCTGCGTTCGCGGTCGCGTGCCTGCGCCGCCTCGCGGGCGCGCTCGGCCTGCTGCGCGCGCTCCGCCGCGGTCGGCTCGGGCGGCAGGTGGCGCTTGATGGTGCCGCTGGGGTTCAGCTCCTGCTGATCGCGGTCCAGGCAGGCTGGGATCGGGCGATCCGAACTCAGCCGCTGGCCCTGGGCGTCGATGCAGGTGTAGATGCCTCGGGTCTGTGCGTGGGCCGTGGTGGTCAGTGTCAGACACAGCGCCAGCCCCAGCGCCCAGGGTCGGCCGCCTGGCAATGTTGTGGCGCGCGTGGACTCAGGCAACGCCATAGCGCGCTCGGTACGCCAGCACGCGCTGGTGGTGTGCCGCCTGCTCGGCGTTGGCTGGGCCGTCGCCAGGGTGCTGCGCCAGGTGCTGCAGCACGTCGGTGAGGGTGGCGATGGCGCACACCTGCAGGCCGAGCTGTTCGCGCACGAACTGCACCGCGCTGTAGGGAACGTCTTGGCCGTTATCGGTCGCCATTTCCTGGCGATCCAATGCGATGGCAACCGCGTGCGGCGTGGCGCCCGCGGCGCGGATGATCGCCACCGACTCCTTTGCGGCCGTGCCGGCCGACATCACGTCGTCCACAATCAGCACGCGCCCTTGCAGCGGGGCTCCGACCAGCGTGCCGCCCTCGCCATGGTCTTTGGCTTCTTTGCGGTTGTAGGCGAACGGCACGTTGCGCCCCAGACGGGCCAGCTCAATGGCCACCGCTGCCGCCAGTGGGATGCCTTTGTAAGCGGGCCCGAAAATCATGTCGAATGCGATGCCGCTGGCCAGCAGGCGTCGGGCATAAAATTCGGCCAATCGGCCCAGCTTGGCGCCGTCGTCAAACAAGCCCGCATTGAAAAAGTAGGGTGACAGCCGACCGGCCTTGGTCTTGAATTCACCGAACCGCAGCACCCCCGCGCCCAGCGCGAACTGCACAAAATCCAGCGACAGCGTGTCTGCACCGCCGTCCTGACCTGCATGGACCGACATGGGAACTTCCTTGTTCAAACTGACCAGCCTCAACCTCAACGGCATCCGCTCGGCCACCAGCAAAGGGCTGGAAGCGTGGCTGGACAACGAGCAGCCGGATTGTATTTGTGTGCAAGAGCTCAAGGCGGTCCGGGACGACATACTGGGACGCTTTGAGTCGCTCGCCGGCTTGCACGGGCATTTCCATTTCGCAGAGAAAAAAGGCTATTCGGGCGTGGGTGTCTACACCCGCCAGCCGCCGACCGAAGTGGTCACGGGTTTCGGTTGCGCCGAATTCGACGCCGAGGGCCGCTACGTCGAGGCACGCTTCGACACACCCGATCGCAAGTGGTCCATCATCAGCGCCTACTTCCCCAGCGGTTCCAGCGGTGAAGACCGCCAGCAGGCCAAGTTCCGATTCCTCTCAGCGTTCTACCCGCACCTGCGGCAATTGCAAGCCGAGCGGGACTTCATCCTGTGCGGGGACGTGAACATTGCGCACCAGCAGATCGACCTCAAAAACTGGCGCAGCAACCAAAAGAACAGTGGTTTCTTGCCCGAAGAACGCGCCTGGATGACCCAGCTGATTGGTGAGGCTGGCCTGGTGGATGTGTACCGGCGGCTACAGCCGACCGCCACCGACAACGCTTACACCTGGTGGAGCAACCGAGGGCAAGCCTGGGCCAACAACGTCGGCTGGCGTCTGGATTACCACCTCGCCACCCCAGCT
Organism: Comamonadaceae bacterium; assembly: GCA_027490925.1. Lineage (GTDB taxonomy): Bacteria > Pseudomonadota > Gammaproteobacteria > Burkholderiales > Burkholderiaceae_C > PCRC01. The sequence continues at coordinate 5,644 of JAIXXF010000011.1, read as the reverse complement.
CTGGCCACGCTCGCTCGCAGCGTATCCATCCACAAAGCCGAACGCTTCTCCGACCACGCGCCCATCACCATTGGCTACGACCTGTCCTTGGGGAGGGCGGCGTGAACGCGCAGACCCTGCGGTTCACGGTGCCCGGTCCCGCAGGGCTGTTGGAGGCGGCGGTCGACCGCACCAGTACGGCGGAGAAGCGCGGTGTGGCCGTGATTGCGCACCCCCACCCACTCTTCGGTGGGACCCTGGACAACAAAGTGGTTCAGACCCTCGCGCGTGCGTTCGTTCATGGCGGCTGGGACGCCTGGCGCTTCAACTTCCGCGGCGTGGGACTCAGCCAGGGCGCGCACGACCACGGGCAGGGCGAGCTCGACGACCTGCTGGCCGTGGTGGCCTTTGCCACCGCCGAGACAGAGGGTGCCCCGTTGGCGCTCGCTGGTTTTTCTTTCGGCGCGTTCGTCACCAGCCACGCCGCCGTGGCTCTCCAAGAAAACATGGCGCATGGCCCACTGGTGCTGGTGGGGACCGCAGTCTCCCGTTTCACCGTGGCCGCGCTGCCAGAGCGGCTGCACGATCGCACGCTGGTGGTCCACGGCGAACACGACGACACCGTACCGCTCGCTGCCGTGATGGATTGGGCGCGGCCCATGTCGCTGCCAGTGACGGTGGTGCCTGGGGGTGGCCACTTCTTTCATGGACAATTGCCGCTTCTGAAGCGGTTGGTGTTGCGGCACCTCCAGTCCGGGCCCTTCGACTGACGCACCAGCCATCGCCTTGGCCAACCCGCCTGCCGGTCGCTTGAGACCGCCCCTTTTTTTAGTTTTCTCTCCCACCCCATCATGATCCGCTTTCTGCAGCCCCTGCGTGCCCTTGTGATCGCCGTTTTGCTGGCCCCTCTGGGGTTCCAGGCCTCGGCCCAGACGCCCGAAGCGCCCGAAATCGCCGCCCGCGCCTACATGCTGCTCGACGTGTCGGCCAACCAAATCTTGGCGGCCAAGGACATCGACATGCCGGTCGAGCCGGCATCGCTCACCAAATTGATGACCGCCTACATCGTGTTCGATGCCCTGCGAGCCAAGAAGATCATGCTGAACCAGACCTTCCCGGTCAGCGAACGGGCGTGGAAGACGCCGGGTTCCCGCATGTTCATTGACCCCAAAATGATGGTGCCGGTTGAAGACCTGATCAAAGGCATGCTGGTTCAGTCCGGCAACGACGCCACTGTGGCCTTGGCCGAAGGCGTGGGCGGTTCGGTGGAGCGCTTCGTGCAGTTGATGAACGACCAGGCCAAAGCCATCGGCATGGTCAACACCCGCTACAAGAACCCGGAAGGCCTGACCGAACCAGGCCACACCACCACCGCCCGCGACCTCGCGTTGCTGGCCGCCAAGCTGATGCGCGAGTTCCCGGAGCAGGTGGCCTTCAATGGCATCAAAAAATACCGCTACCCGGGCACCCCTGCGGCCAATGACACCAACCGCAACCTGTTGCTCTTCCGTGACCCCACTGTCGATGGCCTGAAGACCGGGCACACCGCGGCCGCCGGCTACTGCTTGATCGCAACGTCCAAGCGCGATTTTCCCAATTTGAAAGGTCGCCGCCTGTTGTCCATTGTGCTGGGGGCATCCAGCGAAAACGCCCGGGCCAACGAGTCTCAAAAGCTTTTGAACTGGGGTTTCACCGCCTTTGAAGGGGTGAAACTGTTCGAACCCAACCAGCCCGTGGCGACCCCACCGGTCTGGAAGGGGAAGGAAAGCACCGTGCGACTGGGCCGACCGGACACCGTGGTGGTGGCCATTCCCGCCGGGAGCGCTCAGAAAATCAAGACGCATGTGGTGCGCCCCGATCCCCTGGTGGCGCCGCTCGCCAAGGGGCAGCCGGTGGGCACCCTGAAGGTCACCTTGAACGACCAGCCCTTGGCGGACGTGCCGCTGGTCGTGCTGGAAGGGGTGGCGCAGGCGTCGTTCATCGGTCGGGCTTGGGACGCTGTTCGCCTCTGGGTGAAGTGAACTCGGGCGCCCGGTTTGCGCCCGACCCCCCCAACTGCTACACTCGTGGGCTTTTCGGAATTTTCCGAAGGGATTCACGTTTTCGTTTATTTGGACGTTTAGGGACGTTTTTTAATGCCAACCATCAATCAATTGGTGCGTCAGGGGCGCGAGGTCGAACAGATCAAGTCGAAAAGCCCTGCGATGCAAAACTCGCCGCAGCGCCGTGGCGTGTGCACCCGGGTGTACACCACGACGCCTAAGAAGCCGAACTCTGCTTTGCGCAAGGTTGCCAAAGTGCGCCTGACCAACGGTTTCGAGATCATTTCCTACATCGGCGGTGAAGGCCACAACCTGCAAGAGCACTCAGTGGTGCTGGTGCGCGGCGGTCGTGTGAAAGACTTGCCCGGTGTGCGTTACCACATCGTGCGTGGCTCGCTTGACCTGCAAGGCGTGAAAGACCGCAAGCAGTCGCGTTCCAAGTACGGCGCGAAGAAGCCCAAGGCCAAGTGATCCAGGCCGGCTCGGGGTATCCCGTGCCAGAGACGGCGGTTGTCGTTTCAAAACAGGTGCCTAAATATCACCGTGGCAGGTGTGTCGGGCGGAGTGACCCAAGCGCAAATGGTTGTGCCGGTCGAGTAAGTGGGGGTCTGCATGGCTCTCGCGGTGCTGCAAAGCGTTGTGCTCTTGTGGTGCCAACTGAAGCAAAGAGGTGAAAAATGCCACGTCGTCGCGAAGTCCCTAAACGTGAAATCCTGCCGGATCCGAAGTTCGGCAATGTCGAGCTCGCCAAGTTCATGAACGTGATCATGCAAGGCGGGAAAAAAGCGGTTGCGGAGCGCATCATCTATGGTGCTCTGGACCAGATCGAGAAGAAGAACCCAGGCAAAGACCCTCTGGAAGCCTTCACCATCGCGATCAACAACGTCAAGCCCATGGTGGAAGTGAAGTCCCGCCGTGTGGGTGGCGCCAACTACCAGGTTCCGGTGGAAGTACGCCCGGTTCGTCGCTTGGCTTTGGCCATGCGCTGGGTGAAAGAAGCCGCCAAAAAGCGCGGTGAAAAGTCAATGGCCCTGCGTTTGGCAAACGAACTGATGGAAGCCACTGAGGGTCGTGGTGGTGCCATGAAGAAGCGTGACGAAGTTCACCGCATGGCAGAAGCCAACAAGGCTTTCTCGCACTTCCGCTTCTGAGCGGCGCCGCCGGTGGCGGCCAGTGGCGGGTGGCGCCCTCGCGCCGCCTGTCACCTCTCTCTTTCACGGTTGCGTCACACGCAATCTGTACAAGCTAGATCAATCAAGGATCCATCATGGCTCGCAAGACCCCTATCGAGCGGTATCGCAATATCGGCATCTCGGCGCACATTGACGCTGGCAAGACCACGACCACCGAGCGCATCCTCTACTACACCGGTGTGAACCACAAAATCGGTGAAGTTCACGATGGCGCGGCGACCATGGATTGGATGGAGCAAGAGCAAGAGCGTGGCATCACGATCACGTCGGCTGCAACGACTTGCTTCTGGAAGGGCATGGACATGTCTTTCCCCGAGCACCGAATCAACATCATTGACACCCCAGGCCACGTGGACTTCACCATCGAAGTGGAGCGTTCTATGCGCGTGCTGGATGGTGCTTGCATGGTTTACTGTGCCGTGGGTGGTGTGCAACCCCAGTCAGAAACCGTCTGGCGCCAAGCCAACAAGTACAAGGTGCCCCGCCTGGCCTTTGTCAACAAAATGGACCGCACCGGTGCCAACTTCTTCAAGGTCGTTGACCAGATGAAGTTGCGCCTGAAAGCCAACCCAGTGCCCATCGTGATCCCAATCGGCGCTGAAGACAACTTCAAGGGCGTGGTGGACCTGCGCAAAATGAAGGCCATCATCTGGGACGAAGCGTCTCAGGGCATGAAGTTCAACTTTGAAGACATCCCTGGCGACCTTGTGGCGTTGGCCAAAGAGTGGCGAGAGAAGATGGTTGAAGCTGCTGCCGAAGCATCGGAAGACCTGATGAACAAGTACCTCGAAGAAGGCGACTTGTCCGAAGAAGAAATCACCAGCGGCTTGCGTGCCCGCACCATCGCAGGCGAAATCCAGCCCATGCTGTGCGGCACCGCGTTCAAGAACAAGGGTGTGCAACGCATGCTGGATGCGGTGATCGAGTTGATGCCGTCGCCCTTGGATGTGAAAGCGATCAAGGGCTTCGACGAAGAAGAAAAAGAAATCACCCGCAAAGCCGACGACGAAGAAAAGTTTGCGGCATTGGCGTTCAAGCTGATGACCGACCCATTTGTCGGCCAGTTGACCTTTGTGCGTGTGTACTCGGGCGTCTTGAAGAAGGGCGACACGGTTTACAACGCGGTGCGCGGCAAAAAAGAGCGCATCGGTCGCATTGTGCAAATGCACGCCAATAACCGCGAAGAAGTGGATGAAATCCGCGCCGGTGACATTGCCGCGTGCGTGGGCTTGAAGGATGTGACGACCGGAGAGACCCTGTGCGACCCCAATGCGGTGATCACGCTGGAGCGCATGGTGTTCCCTGACTCCGTGATCCGCCAGGCGGTGGAGCCCAAGTCAAAAGCCGACCAAGAAAAGATGGGCATCGCTTTGAACCGCTTGGCCGCAGAAGACCCGTCTTTCCGCGTGCAGACCGACGAAGAGTCTGGTCAGACCATCATTGGTGGGCAGGGCGAGTTGCACCTCGAGATCATCGTGGACCGCATGAAGCGCGAGTTCGGCGTGGAAGCCAACGTTGGCAAGCCACAAGTGGCCTACCGTGAGACCATCCGGAAAACCGTCGAAGAAGCCGAAGGCAAGTTCGTGCGTCAGTCCGGTGGTAAGGGCCAATACGGCCACGTGGTGCTAAAGATCGAGCCGCAAGAAGCTGGCAAGGGTTTCGAGTTCGTCGACGCCATCAAGGGCGGTGTGGTGCCGCGCGAATACATCCCAGCGGTGGAGAAAGGCATCCAGGAAGCCCTGGGGCAGGGCGTGCTGGCGGGTTACCCGGTGGTCGATGTCAAGGTCACGTTGCACTTTGGCTCGTACCACGACGTGGACTCGAACGAACTGGCCTTCAAGATGGCGGCCATCTTCGGTTTTAAGGAAGGTTGCCGCAAGGCCAACCCAGTGATTCTGGAGCCGATGATGGCTGTGGAAGTGGAAACACCTGAAGACTACGCTGGCAACGTGATGGGCGACCTGTCCTCGCGCCGCGGCATGGTCCAAGGCATGGACGACATGGTCGGTGGCGGTAAGGCCATCAAGGCTGAAGTGCCGCTGTCCGAAATGTTTGGTTACTCCACCACCCTGCGCTCGATGTCGCAAGGCCGTGCCACTTACACGATGGAATTCAAGCATTACGCGGAAGCCCCGCGCAACGTGGCCGAAGCCATCGTGTCGGCGCGCGCCAAGTAAAAACCGTATCAACCGGTCGCCATCCAGGCGGCCGCGTCTGCGATCAGGTGCCCATCGCTGCCCGTGGCGATGGACCCCGCAACCCGATGCAAACGTAAAACCCGACCACGGGCAATGCTCTTTGGAGAACTGAGATGGCAAAAGAGAAATTCACACGCACCAAGCCCCACGTGAACGTGGGCACGATTGGACACGTTGACCACGGCAAGACCACGCTGACCGCGGCCATCACCACGATTTTGTCGGCCAAGTT
>JAIXXF010000002.1 GCA_027490925.1 Comamonadaceae bacterium | reverse complement strand
TGGCTTCGGCGACCGCCGCAAGGCCATGCTGGAAGCCATCGCCATCCTCACCGGCGGCAAGGTCATCGCTGAAGAAGTCGGCCTGTCCCTCGAGAAGGTGACCCTGGCCGACCTGGGCCAGGCCAAGCGCATCGAAGTGGGCAAGGAAAACACCATCATCATCGACGGTGCCGGTGCAGCCGCTGACATCGAAGCGCGCGTGAAGCAGATCCGTGTGCAGATCGAAGAAGCCACCAGCGACTACGACCGCGAGAAGCTGCAAGAGCGCGTGGCCAAGCTGGCTGGCGGTGTGGCCGTGATCAAGGTCGGCGCAGCCACCGAAGTCGAAATGAAGGAAAAGAAAGCCCGCGTGGAAGACGCGCTGCACGCCACCCGCGCGGCGGTCGAAGAAGGCGTGGTGGCTGGTGGTGGCGTGGCCTTGCTGCGCGCCAAGCAAGCCCTGGGCGACTCGGTCAAGGGCGACAACGCCGACCAAGACGCCGGTGTGAAGCTGGTCCTGAAAGCCGTGGAAGCACCGCTGCGCGAGATCGTGAACAACGCCGGTGGCGAAGCCTCGGTGGTGGTGAACGCGGTGCTGGCTGGCAAGGGCAACTTCGGCTTCAACGCCGCGAACGACACCTACGGTGACATGCTCGAGCTGGGTATTCTGGACCCCACCAAGGTCACCCGCACCGCGCTGCAAAACGCCGCGTCCGTCGCGTCGCTGCTGTTGACGACCGAAGCCATGGTCGCTGAAGCCCCGAAAGACGAGGTCCCCGCAGCAGGCGGCGGCATGCCAGGCGGCATGGGTGGCATGGGCGGCATGGACATGTGATCGCCCTGGCGCCCCAGACCCTGGAACGGGTCTGACCGCCCCACAACCCGCAGCGCGCAAGCCCTGCGGGTTTTTTCATGGGCAAACGGCGGCGGATGCGGGCCGCGCATTGGGCACCGAGATGAGGAGGCTGATGGCCCGAACCCGAAACGGGCACCTCGGCATTTCAGCCCCACAGCCCGTGATATACAGCTACCGGTCCTCGGCACACGCTTACGACTGCAGCCAGCTGCCGCGGCAACCCGCGCAGCCGTGGCAACCGGTGTCAGCCGTGGGTCGCCAGCAGGTGGCGCAACAAACCCGCGGTGGACGGATCCAGGTCCTGGGTGTTTCCGGAGTCCCAGCGCGGGCCGATGTCTTGGGCCAATTGCTTGCCCAGCTCCACACCGAACTGGTCAAAGCTGTTGATGCCCCATACGCTGCCTGCCACGAACACGCGGTGCTCGTACAGCGCGATCAAGGCGCCCAAGCTGGCGGGGGTGAGGTCGTCAAGCACCAGAAAGTTGCTGGGGCGGTTCCCGGGGCAATGGTGGTGGCCGTCGGCGCCGGTGCGGCCTTGCATCAGCGCCTGGGCTTGTGCCAGGGCGTTGCCCAGCAGCTGGCGATGGTGATCGGGCAGGTTCGGGGGCGGCTGGCGCACCGCGATGAACTCCACCGGCACGCGGTCGGCCCCCTGGTGAAGCATTTGAAAATACGCGTGCTGCCCGTTGGTGCCGGGCTGGCCCCACACCACGGCGGAAGTGGCGTAAGGCAAACGCGCGCCATCGGTGCCAACGCCTTTGCCGTTGCTCTCCATCTCCAACTGCTGCAGGTACAGCGGCAGCTGCTGCAAGGCGCTGCTGTAGGGCGCCATGCTGCGGTGGGTGAAGCCGTGGAAGTTGCGGTACCACACGTCCAGCAGACCCAAGCGCACGGGCAGGTTGCGCGCCAGGGGCGCCTCGGCGAAATGCCGGTCCATCGCGTGGGCCCCAGCCAGCATGGCCCTGAAGCCCGCTTCTCCAATGGCGATGGCCAGCGACAGACCAATGGCCGACCACAGCGAGTAGCGGCCACCGACCCAGTCGGCGAAGTCGAAAGTGGTGTGGATGCCAAACGCCTGCGCCAGTTGGGGCTGACTGGTCAGCCCCACGAAATGCCTCGCAATGTCGGAGCCGCCCGCTGCTTCGAACCATGCCTTGGCGGCGCGGGCGTTGCCCATCGTCTCCAGCGTGGTGAAGGACTTGGACGCGACCAGAAACAGCGTGCGCTCTGGCTGCAGCTGGCGCAACACCGAGGTCAGCTCGTCGGGGTCTTGGTTGGAAACAAAGTGGAAGCGCCGTCCGGGTGAGGTGTGCCGCTCCAGCGCCCGCACCGCCATGTGTGGCCCCAGGTCGGACCCGCCGATGCCGATGTTGACCACATCGGTGATGGCCGCGTCCGCCCGCACCCGTTCAGCGCAGGCCAGAAAGGCATCCAGCGTGCTGTGGACCGATGCCAGATCGGCCTGCAGGTCCGCAGGCACGGGCGCGTGGCGTGGCGTGCGCAGCAGCCAATGCATCGCCGCGCGTTGTTCGGTGGTGTTGACCTGGGCGCCTGCGAACATCGCATCGCGGTGGCTGGCCACCGCGCACTGCTCGGCGAGTTCAAGCAGCAGCGCCTCGGCGGTGGCGTCGATCAACCCTTTGGACAAATCGGCGAACAGGTGCGGGGCCGACTGGCTGAAGCGCTCGAACCGCTGGGCGTCGGTCGCGAACGCGTCGCGCAGTGAAAAGCCGTCGCTGCCAGGGCCGGGTTTGAAATGGGCGTCGTGGTGTGAACGCAGTGCGCCCCAGGCGGGCGTGTGGTCGCAGCGCGGGCGCGCGGGCCAAGCCATGGTCAGGCGGCCTGCATCAGGTGTTCGAGCTTGACTGCGTCCCCCACAAAGGCGCGAATGCCTTCGGCCAGTTTTTCGGTGGCCATCGCATCGTCGTTGAGCGCGTAGCGGAAGCTGGCTTCGTCGTGGTTCACCGGGGGCAGGTCCAAGGCACGGGCGGCGTCAACGCTGAGGGCGGGGGCCAAAGGGGCGTCGGTCGCGGCGAGTTGGGCCAGCAGCTCGGGGCTGATGGTGAGCAGGTCGCAGCCCGCCAGCGCGGTGATCTGCCCCACGTTGCGAAAGCTCGCACCCATCACCTCGGTGGCGATGCCGAACTTTTTGTAGTGGTGGTAGATCTGCCGCACCGACTGCACGCCGGGGTCGTTCGGGCCCGCGCGCTCGGCCTCGTTCCAGGCCGGGCCTGCGGCTTTTTTGTACCAGTCGTAGATGCGGCCCACAAATGGGGAGATCAATCTCACCTTGGCCTGGCCGCAGGCCACGGCTTGGGAGAAAGAAAACAACAACGTCAGGTTGGTGTGGATGCCGCGGCGCTCCAGCTGCGCCGCCGCCTGAATGCCCTCCCACGTGGCGGCGATTTTGATCAACACCCGGTCCACCGGCACGCTTTCGGCCTGGTACAGCGCGATCAAGCGCTCAGCGCGGGTCACAGTGGCCTGGGTGTCAAAACTCAAGCGCGCGTCCACCTCGGTGGACACGCGGCCGGGAATGGTGGCCAAGATCTCACAGCCAAAACGCACCAGCAACCGGTCCATCACCTCGTCCAAAGGCCGGGCACGGTGGCGGGCCACGGTGTCGCGCAACAAGGGCGCGTAGTCGGCCTTTTGCACCGCCTTCAAGATGAGCGAGGGGTTGGTCGTCGCGTCTTGCGGCTGAAACTGCGCGAGTTGCTTGAAGTCACCGGTGTCGGCCACCACGGTGGTGAATTGTTTCAGGGCGCTGAGCTGGTTCATGGCGGGTCGTGCATCGAGCGGCTGCTCGGGATCAACCGTCATTATCCGGGGGTTTGGAGGTGCTTTATTGACGGTCGGCGCCAGCCCAGGCCGCAGCGGCCCCGCTGCGTACTGCCTCGGTCACATGACGGGCGATGGGGCCGGTCATCTGATCGGCCCCACGGCCGCCAGGCCCAGTGCACGGCTGTGACCGACCTTGCCCAGCGGGAGATGGTGACAAAAATATTCAAAAAAGTCTTTTGACGGCTTGGCGTTGGCCATTCACGGGCATTTGTGAGCACTTATGAACATTTACGGGCGTTAGCCCACGCCATCATTTGCTCTCGCGCTATTGTTTAGATAGCGTTCAGGGGCACCAGTGGGAAGTAGACACGGTCGCCATTGGCGCCACGCATGTTGGTATGGCCGGGCCGCCTTGGCACAGCTCGCCCTGCACCGCTCAACCCACACCGCTTCTGCTCAACGCACAAGCAGCGGGCACCCACTTCCGTCAGCGGGGCGACCATCGCACCGGGCCATACCAAGCCAGCGTACGCGACTGGGTGTTGTCTGCGTCGGTCATCAGGGCCACGCTCAACAGGGCGCCAGGGGCTTCACCGAAGGCGCGTTCATAATCGGCGCGCACGTCGCGTTCGTAAGCCAGCCACTGGTTCAGCCGGGCCTCACCAGACTCCACCACGATCTTGCGGATGCGGTCGGTGCGGGGGTTCAACACCACGCTGCCCACCGGCTGGGCGTTGCTCCACACATACATCAGCGTCGCATAGGGCAGCTCTTCACCCGTCAGCGCCCGGGCCAGCTCCGACAAGGCCTGGCTTTTGGCCGACAACCGGCTGCGGTCGCCGTCAAAGGCCAGCACGATGCGCACCGGCGAGTCGTCCGTCTCGCGCGCGGTCAGGTTGGCGTCGGCGATCAGCTCGGGCACCTTCCACGAAAAACCCAGTCGACCCAGGTCCTCGGGTGCCACCCGCAGCTGCTGCCGCCACAGGCTGGCCGACCCATCGGCCAGGGCCTGAACCACCGCGCGCTCGCCTTGCTGCTGCGGGCTGTAAAGCGTGCTGCGCTTGCCCGGCAGGGGGTAGTGGCGCCAGGCCGCCGCCAATTCTGAGGCGGAATCCGCCCGAGCATGGTCGTTCGCTGGCGCCAACGCGCACCCGGACACGGCCAACACACACACTGCGACCACTGCAAAACAACGCCAATACCGGGACTTCATGTGACCCCATCGTCAACGGTCAAGGCCCACAGTGGGCCCACAAAACAGGGAGCAACGGGCCATTGAATGACCCGACCCCTCATGAAAAAAGCCACCCGGCGGGCGCTGGGCGGCTTTGGCAACCACACGGGATGGTTGGACGGCTGGCTCACGCCAGCAGGGCATCAGAACGCGTGGCGAAGGCCCACGTCGAAGCCACGGGACTTGCCGTTGGGGAACACAGCACCACTATCAGCACCCATACCACCACCGTTAGGCTGCGCAAACCCGGATGCGAACTGACTGGATTGGAAAGCGCCGCTGTTGGTCGACAACACGCCAACGCCTGTGCGACCGCCCTTATCGTTGTCCGTCATAGCGAAGTTGGTGTAGAACGCGGTGCGCTTGGAGAAACGGAACTCGTAACCCAAGCCCAGCTTGGTGGTTTCCCACTGGTTTTGACCGCTGTTCTCAGACTGACCGTAACTGGCCTTCAACAAGTGAGCGCCCAGCGGCACGGTGACACCCAGCATGCCGGACTTGTTGGTCAGGTTGCCCTGCCGGTTGGCGTAGTTATCAACTTCTAGGCGTGCCAACTGACCCCACAGTTTGGCGACACCCAGATCGTATGAACCACCAATATTGATGGTTTCACGATTGTTCACTGCGCCAATAGCGGCTGCCGTGCCAAAGCCAGGAGGAGCAACCACTGACGCTTTCACCTTTGCGTAAGCCACAGCCACATTCAACGGACCAGCAGCGTAGCCAAGTCGTGCGCCATACGCCGCACCATCGTTACCGCCTGGCGTGCCTGCCGATGGCGCAATGTTGGATTGAACTTCGCTCGGAGCATAAGTCAGCTGACCGTATACACCACCCAAGTTTGACGGCAAGAAGTAATTGATACCGTTGGAGAAGCGAACTTGCGTACCCGTACTGACGAATGCGTCGATCTTTTGCACCGACGGCAAGCTGGCTGCGGCACCGACCGCACCAAACGGGTCAAACACCACGTAGTTGTAGTAACCAGGGTGGATGTCACGGCCCAAGCGGACCTCTCCGTACTTGGTCTCCAAGCCCAAGAAAGCCAAGCGACCGAACACCAGGGCACCGCCTGGCGAATTCGCTGCCACACTTTGGACGTTGCCGGTGTTGGTCCCAATCTGGTTCGCACCGTCGTCCCCGTTGAAACCCATCTCCAAGTTGAACTTGGCCTTCATCCCGCCACCCAGGTCTTCCACACCGCGGAAACCCAAACGGTTGGTGATGGTGTTGCTCGAAGACAAGCCCGACTGACGGACCTTGGCACCGTTGGCGGCGTCGTTCGAATAGTTGGAGTAGCCGGTGTCGACGATGCCGTACACCGTCACAGAGGACTGTGCCAAAGCGGCACCTGCCAGGCTGGTGACTGCCAATGCAACGAGGGATTTTTTCATTCAGATTATCTCCGTGGTTAGTTTTGCGCGCCGCGTGGAACCTGCTGATGCGCGCCCTGTAGGCGAGCGCTGTGAAGACAAATTCTGATGGGCACAAGCTCCTTGAGGGAGTCCAAAGATTGCACCAAAAACACCGGCGCTTCACAGCATGGGCAAACCCTAGATGGGCCATTTATTCGCGGTTGTGTGGCGCGACCACAACGCCGTCTCTTGAGAAGGGGCCATGAAAAAAGCCGCCGGGCGTGCGCTCGGCGGCTTGTGCTCTCAGCATGCTGGCACCGGGCCAGCGGCGCATTAGAACGAGTGGGTCAGGCCCACGTCAAAACCAGACGACTTGCGGCCAGCGGTGGTACCTGCTGCCAAGGTCGGTGCGCCGCCCACGGCGTACACGTTGGTGGCGTTGCTCTTCTTGTTGGTGGCCATAGCGTAGGTGGTGTACACCTGGGTGCGCTTGGACAGGTTGTACAGGTAGCCCAAGGAGAACTGGCTGCCGTCGTTGTTATTGTTGCCAACAGGGCCCGATTTCTGATCTGCACGAACATAAGCAGCGCGGACCAGGCCAGGGCCCACGGGAGCGGTCGCGGAAGCGATGATCACGTTGGTTTTGTTCTGGGTGGCGCTCTTGATGCGGTTGCTGTTGAACGCCAGGGCAGGTTTGACGAAGCCGAGGTCGTACGATGCGCCCACGGTGAACTCCTGGAAGTCACCGCCAGACAAGTCGATTTGCGTGCCGCCCAGCTTGGCGTTGAAGGCACCCACCGTGTAGTTCAAACGGGCAGAAGCCAGACGTCCGTCTTTCTTGGTCGCGCCTGCGTTGGACTGGCTGTCGTTCGAAGCGAATGCCACGTCGGCGGTGAAACCAGCCACATTGGGCGAGTAGTAAGCGATCATGTTGGATGCGCGAACCGAGCTGACAGAAGTGCTGACGGCTGCGGTGTTTGCGTACACGATCTGACGCAACCCGCCCACACCGTTGGCGCTGAATGGGTCATAGGCTTCTTGGGTCAACAGACCAACCACAGAATCGCGGCCCAAACGCACTTCGCCGAAGTTGCCGGACACGCCCACAGTGGCGCGGCGGTTGAAAGTCAAGCCTTGACCGCCACCACCGATGGCCGCAGGGGCTTGGTTGTTGGTGGAGATGCGGGTGCTGGCGCCAGAACCGTCATCGGTGCTGATACCGGCTTCCAACCAGAAGTTGGCTTTCAGGCCACCACCCAGGTCTTCCACACCGCGAAAGCCGAGGCGGCTGGTTGCGTTCGAGCCGGAGGCGATGCGGCTGGCGGTCAAGTCGCTGTTGGAACCGTTGACGTCACGCGACACGCGCTGGAAACCGGTGTCGACCACGCCGAACACGGTCACGCTGGATTGGGCTGCGGCAAAGCCGACGCTGGAGACGGCGGCCAAGGCGATCAGGGATTTTTTCATTGAGAGTTTCTCCAAGGATGTAAACAGATCAAATACCGGACAAGTGTTGTTCTTATTCCGTGAGAACTTTCGTAGCACTCCACGGCCTATCCGGGATAACCCCCGTGAGGAAGCTGTGCGTATTTCAACAGAAATCGGCGCTTTTCCACGCCCGACCGCCGTAAATCCCGAGAAACTGTCGCGTCCAACCAACGGACCCGGCCCGTTCATAAAAAAACCGAGTGGGCCCGGTTTTTTCGGTGGTTTCTCCGCACCCCTTCATCGTCGCGTCATACTTGGTTGCCCTCTATCTCAATCGCTATCAATCACTCCGACTGGACCGCTCGCATGGACCACCTCCTGAACGCCGCCGACGTCGCCTTGCGCACCTTGTTTGCAGCGCCCAGGGCGCGCAGGGCCTGCCCCACCGTGGCCGAGCCAGTGGCCGCCACGCCGCTGTCGGCCGAGGACAAGGCGCTGTCGGGTGCGTTGATGCGGGTCAACCACGTGGGCGAGGTGTGCGCTCAGGCGTTGTACAGCGCACAAGCCCTGGCCACCCAAAGCCCCACGTTGCGGGCCCAGTACGAGCGCGCCGCGCTGGAGGAAACCGACCACCTGGCATGGACGCGGCAGCGGCTGGACGAACTCGGCGCCCGACCCAGCCTGCTCAACCCGCTGTGGTACGCCGGGGCGTTTGGCCTGGGCCTGCTGGCGGGCCGCTTGGGCGACCGGGTCAGCCTCGGGTTCCTGGTGGAGACCGAACACCAAGTGGAAGCCCACCTGGACGAACACATGAACCGGCTGCCCGCGGCCGACCACGCCTCGCGGGCGGTGGTGGCCCAGATGAAAGACGACGAAGCCCGCCACGCCAAAGAAGCGCAACACGCGGGCGCGGCCGCCCTGCCGTTGCCGGTGCAGGGCCTGATGCGCGCTGCCGCCAAAGTCATGACCACCGTGGCGCACCGGGTGTGACCCCCTCACCGGGTTGAACCCGGTGGTGCTGGGGGGCGGTGGCGTTGGATAATTTTTATATGTGCGGTGTTAGCCATCTGACGGCGGGCGCTTTGCGCTGAGTCAAAGGTTGGGCGCCACAAGAGCAAGCGCTCATTGATGTCAGTCGCCCAAGTCGCCCCACCCAGCTGCCCACGCCACCACCCCTTCCAGCCCACGTTTCGGAGCCCAACATGTCCCTGAACGCCCCCTTGATCGCGTCCTACCCTGCGCCCAGCGCCACCTCATCCCCCGACTTTTTGGTGGCCCAGGCAGCGACCGCCAGCCGCCCGGCCCGGGGTGTGACGGCGGTGGACCCGAATGAGGTCGGCGCCCTGACCACGGCCACCACGGGCACGATGGTGGTGCGCGAAGGCGTGCGCATCCCGGTGGAGGGCCCGGGCGTGCTGCGGGTGGGCGACCGCTTGGTGGTGCCACCCAACGGCAGCGCCAATGTGGTGTTTCCGGCCCCCGACACCAGTAACAAGCCGCCAGTGCCCGGCGTGTTCACAGGCGGCAGCGAGGCCGTGATCGGCGCCACCCAGCTCTCACCCGGTGTGCAACAAGTGGATGTGGAGCTGCTGTCTGGCGACCTGCTGTTTGCCAGCCCGTTGCCAGAGGGCGACACCACCGTGGCCGTGCGCAAGCCGGGCGCGCCCGCTGCGGCGGTGGACGACAGCTGGTTGATCGGTGGCGGCTTGCTCGGCATGCTGGCCGTCGGCGGCCTGTTGGCGAACCGCAACGACGACGACAACGGCAGCCCCGCAGCCAGCCCGGCCAGCCCAACCAGCCCTGCGCCGGGCGGGGGCACATCGAGCGGTACACCCGTGAGCCCGCCCCCCACCACGCCGGTCACCCCGGTCGTGGCGGGCCCAGCCGCGCCCCCGGTCAC
Organism: Comamonadaceae bacterium; assembly: GCA_027490925.1. Classification (GTDB taxonomy): domain Bacteria; phylum Pseudomonadota; class Gammaproteobacteria; order Burkholderiales; family Burkholderiaceae_C; genus PCRC01. The sequence continues at coordinate 102,389 of JAIXXF010000002.1, read as the reverse complement.
CGCCAGCCCCGTGGACGCACCCGCCCCCAACCCGGGCGCCACCCCCAATGCCAACACGGGCGATGGCGGTCTGGGTGGTTTGCTGAACGGCCTGCCATTGCTCGGGGACCTGCTGGGTGGCGGTGGTGGAAATGGTGGTGGTGGAAATGGCGGTGTTGGAAGTGGCAGCGGGGGCAGCGCTGGGGCTGGATCGTCGGGCGATTTGCTCGGCGGTTTGCTGGGTGGCTTGCCGTTGCTGGGTGGGGTGCTCGGTGGTGGGGGGGCTGCGGGTGAAGGTGAAAGCGGCGGAGCGGGCGCTGGCGACTTGCTTGGTGGCCTGCTGGGTGGCGGTGGCGGTGGTGCCAGCGCGCCCACAGCCACGCCAACCAGCGGCACCTCCAGCCTGGGCGGCAGCGCCTCTGGCGGGCTGTTGGGTGGTCTGCTGGGAGGAGGTGGGCCTCAGCCCATGGCGGTGGGCATGCCCACCGCAGAAGCTGGCAGCGGTTCTGGCGCGGCCACCAGCGCCAACCCGTTGGCGGGCCTGCTGGGCGGGTTGACCTGATTTGCTACGTTTTGGATAGCATCTGACCCCCTAAATCCGGGGGGTATGGCCTTGTCAGGCTTCTATCACCTCGAAACCGGTGGTGATTTCAGCGGTTTTGCTCAACATGATGCTGGCGGAGCAGTATTTGTCGTGGCTCATGGCGATGGCTCGCTCCACCGCACTCGCGGGGATGCCTTTGCCCGTCACGGTGAAATGCATGTGGATCTTGGTGAAGACCTTGGGGTCGGTCTCGGCGCGTTCGCTGGTGAGCTTGACGCTGCAGCCCCGCACGTCGTGGCGGCCGCGTTTGAGGATGAGCACCACGTCGTAGGCGGTGCAGCCACCGGTGCCTGCCAGCACGGCTTCCATCGGACGGGGGGCCAGGTTTTGGCCGCCGTTTTCGGGTTTGGCGGCGTCGGGGGCGCCATCCATCAACAAGGTGTGGCCACTGCCGGTCTCGGCCATGAAGCCCATGCCCGACCGGGCGCCGGTGGCACCGGTCCAGCTGACTGTGCATTCCATGCGAAAAACTCCTTACAAAATCGGTGGTTTGGGGGGGGCAGCACTGGCCATTGTGTGAACCATTGCCGTCATTTGGCCCAAATGGAGGGCGCGGTCTAAAAACCATGTTGCATTGCAACAGGCGGTGGCTATACTTTGTTCATTACGTGATTGTCACGCGCCGATTGTCTCCTCCACCTCCTCTTGGTGGATTCAGCCCCGAGCCGCAAGGCTTGGGGCTTTTTTCATGGGCGCAGCGCCTCGGGCGAGGCGCTGGGTGGCCTCCACTATCATCGGTGGCAGAGGCCCTTCATGACCAAACCCACACGCGCCGCGTCGCTCAGCCCGGCGGACTACCTGAAAAAAATCCTCACCGCCAAGGTGTACGACGTGGCGGTGGAGTCGGCCATGGAGCCCGCCAAAAACCTGAGCCGTCGCCTGAACAACACGGTGCTGCTCAAGCGCGAAGACCAGCAGCCGGTGTTCAGCTTCAAGCTGCGCGGGGCGTACAACAAAATGGCACACCTGAGCCCGGCGCAACTGAAAAAGGGCGTGATCTGCGCATCGGCAGGCAACCACGCCCAAGGGGTGGCGCTGGGTGCGAGCCGGTTGGGCACGCGCGCGGTGATCGTCATGCCCACCACCACGCCACAACTGAAAGTGGACGCGGTGCGTGCCTTGGGCGGCGAGGTGGTTTTGGCCGGTGACAGCTACTCCGACGCCTACACCCACGCCGCCGAACTGGAGAAAAAACAAGGCCTCACCTTTGTGCACCCGTTTGACGACCCAGACGTGATCGCCGGGCAGGGTACGATCGCGATGGAAATGCTGCGGCAGCACCAGGGCCGGCTGGACGCGGTGTTCGTGGCCATTGGGGGTGGCGGTCTGATCAGCGGCGTGGCCAACTACATCAAGGCGGTGCGGCCCGAGGTCAAGGTGATCGGCGTGCAGATGGACGACTCGTCGGCCATGATGCAGTCGGTGTCAGCCAACAAGCGCGTCACATTGAGCGACGTGGGCCTGTTCTCCGACGGCACGGCGGTGAAACTGGTGGGTGAAGAAACCTTTCGCATCAGCCGAGCCCTGGTGGACGGGTTCATCACCGTCGACACCGACGCGGTGTGCGCTGCCATCAAAGACGTGTTTGTGGACACGCGCAGCATCGTCGAGCCCGCGGGCGCGCTGGCGGTGGCCGCGATCAAACAGTACGTGGCCCAGCACAAGACAAAGGGCGAGACCTACGCCGCGATTCTGTGCGGCGCCAACATGAATTTCGACCGCTTGCGCTTTGTGGCCGAACGCGCCGAGGTGGGCGAGGAGCGAGAGGCGTTGTTCGCGGTCACCATCCCCGAGGAGCGTGGCAGCTTCCGCCGCTTCTGCGAGCTGATCGGCAACCTGCCAGGCCTCCCGCGCTCGGTGACCGAATTCAACTACCGCATCAGCGACGCCAGCAAGGCCCACGTGTTTGTGGGTCTGACCACCCACGGCAAGGGCGAGAGCAAGAAAATCGCCGCCACACTGAGCAAGAACGGCTTCAAGGCCCTGGACCTGACGCACGACGAACTGGCCAAAGAGCACGTGCGCCACATGGTGGGCGGCCACTCGACGCTTGCCAAAGACGAACGCCTGTTGCGCTTTGAATTCCCGGAACGCCCCGGTGCGTTGCTGAAGTTTCTGAGCCTGATGCAGCCCACCTGGAACATCAGCCTGTTCCACTACCGCAACCAGGGCGCCGACTACGGCCGCATCCTGATCGGTCTGCAAGTGCCTGCGGCCGATGACCGGGCGCTGGTGAAGTTCCTGAACACCCTGGGCTACCCCTACGTCGAAGAAACCAGCAACCCCGTCTACCAGTTGTTCCTGCGATCATGACACCCATGCCCCGAGCCAACGACACTGGCATCTCAGCCCACCCTGCAGCAGCGCCACCGTCTGCGCCTGTGGCCTGCGAACGCTGCGGGAGCGCCTTTGCCTGTGGCATGAACGATACCGTTCCTTGCTGGTGCACCGCCCTGCCCGCGCTGCCACGTGAACAACTCACCCAGGCGATGCGCCAGACCGACGGCCAGGTCTACGCCGGTTGCCTGTGCCCGCCGTGTTTGTCCGCCGTTGTGGCGGCTGCCGCCCGTGGTTGAGCCCAGCGACCGTTCCCCACCCGCCGAGCGGGCGGGCTTTTGGCGGCACTACCTGTTGGCGGTGCAGTTCTTCACCCGCATCCCCGTCACCGGTCGGCTGGCCGACTGGGTGGGGTTCAGCCCCGCGATGCTGCGTGCCAGTGCCGCGCATTTCCCGGGCGTGGGTTGGCTGGTCGGGCTGGTGGTGGCGGCGGTGTACGCCGTGTGGCTGATGGCCTTGCCGGCCTCGGTGTTCTCACCCCTGCTGGCCGCGGTGCTGTGCACCGTCACGACCGTGCTGCTGACCGGTGCTTTCCATGAAGATGGCCTGGCCGACCTTGCCGACGGGCTGGGCGGTAGCCACGACCGCCACCGGGCACTGGAGATCATGAAGGACTCCCGCGTGGGCGCATTCGGCGCGCTGGCGCTGGTGCTGGCCCTGCTCACCAAAGTGTCGGTGCTGGCCTTGCTGGGCGACAGCACCCTGACCGGCGAGGACATCACCCGCGCCTGTGTGGTCATCTGGCTGGGCCACGTGTGGTCACGCGGCGCCCCGCTGGTGCTGATCGCTCTGCTGCCCCACGTGGGCGACGACGCGGGCAGCAAGTCCAAGCCGCTGGCCGATACGGTCAGCGTCCGCAGCCTGTGGACCGCCGCAGGCTGGTGCCTTGGCGCGCTGCTGCTCGCCGCCCTGGAACTGGACGCCGCGACCCTGATGGCCGGGCTGATGGCGGTGGTGGCCGCGCTGGCCTGGATGGGCCGCCTGCTGGCCCGCCGCCTGCATGGCTTCACCGGCGACGGCCTGGGCGCGACGCAACAGGTGTGCGAGATCGCCTTCTACATCGCCGCGGCGCTGGTCGCCTGAGCCCATGCGCCTGTGGCTGGTTCGACACGCGCCACCGCTGGTGGCCCGCGGGGTGTGCTACGGCCAATCGGACCTGAGCGCCAACCCCACCGCCACCACCGCCTGCGCCGCGCGACTGGCCGAGGCCTTGCCGCCACACGCCACCGTGTGGTGCTCACCGCTACAAAGATGTGAGCAAATCAGCCAGATATTACGTGGGCTAAGGCCCGATTTGACCCCAAAAACCGACCCACGCCTGGCGGAAATGCATTTTGGGGCGTGGGAAGGCCTCCCCTGGGACGCCATCGGCCAGACTGCCGTCGACGCCTGGGTGGCCGACTTCGCGCACCACCGGCCTGGCGGCGGCGAGTCGGCCCACCAGGTGTTGCACCGGGTGGGCGCCGCACTGGACGACGCGCGCGCCAGCGCCCCACCCCACATGGTCTGGCTCACGCATGCCGGGGTGGCCCGCGCCGCGCGGCTGTGGTTGAGCGGTGTGCGCGACCTGCTCAGCGCCAGTGCGTGGCCCACGGCCGCACCCGCCTTTGGCACTTGGGAGGTGGTGGACGCCTAGTTGGCACTTGGGGCAAAAAAGGGGAAGCAATTCGGAGCGGTACATAGAACCGGTACATAGACCCGGCACACAGAACCGGCATTTGGGCAGCGACACCCCAGGGAAGCACCGCAACGCGGCAGCTGCCTGATCCACCCGCGCCCCCACCAACGCCCCGCACTGACACCCCCCATCTCCCGGCGAACCCTCCAAACCTTCACCAACCCGCCCCCATGCCCAACCCGTCTGACCTCTTCATCGGCTTGATGTCGGGCACATCGCTCGACGGTGTGGACGGCGTGCTCGCCGATTTTTCCCAGCTCCCGCATGGCGGGCGACCCAGCATCCTGGCCCGTGCCAGCGCCGACTTCTCCGCCGACCTGCGCGCCGAACTGCTGGCCTTGAATTCACCCGGCCACGACGAATTGCACCGCGCGGCACTGGCCGCTAACCGGCTCGTCGGCGTCTACACCCATGTGGTGCAGGCTCTGCTGCAGCGCAGCGGGGTGCCCGCCAGCGGCGTGAACGCGGTTGGCGCGCACGGTCAAACGGTGCGCCACCGCCCGCGCGAGTTCGACGGCACGGGCTACACCTGGCAAATCAACCAACCCGCGCTGTTGGCCGAACGCACAGGCATCCGGGTGGTGGCCGATTTCCGCAGCCGCGACCTGGCGGCAGGTGGCCAAGGCGCGCCGCTGGCGCCCGCCTTTCACCAAGCCCTGTTCGGTCGGCCGGGGAAGCCCCTGGCGGCGCTGAACCTGGGCGGCATTGCCAATCTGACGCTCATCGACGCGGCAGGTCGGGTGCAGGGCTTCGACTGCGGCCCGGCCAACGCGCTGATGGACCACTGGTGCCAACGCCACCTTGGCCAGCCGTTCGATGCCCACGGCGAATGGGCGGCCAGCGGGCAAGTGCACGCCGAGTGGCTGTCCCACTTGCTGGCGGAACCATACTTTCAACAAGCCCCACCCAAGAGCACGGGGCGCGACCTGTTCAACCCCGAGTGGCTGGCCCAGCGGCTGGCGCCGTGGGAGCAAGCACTCACCCCGATGGACGTGCAAGCCACCTTGGCCGAGCTCACCGCGGCCAGCGTCTCCGCCGACCTCCAGCGGCTGGGCGCTGTGCCCCAAACACTGGTGGTGTGTGGTGGCGGGGCACTGAACTGGCACCTGCTGCGGCGGCTGCAAGCGCGCTTGCCTGGCTGGCGTGTGGTCACGTCCGACACCCTAGGAGTGCCCGCCCAGCAGGTGGAGGCCACGGGCTTCGCCTGGCTGGCCAGGCAAACGGTGCTGGGTTTGCCAGGCAACCAAGCTCAGGCGTTGGTGACGGTCACCAACCCAAGCGACAACGCGCCCGGTATGAGCGATAGCGCTCCTGCCATGAGCGACAACGCGCCAGCCACAACGGCCACGGGCGCCCAAGGCGCCCGTGTGTTGGGGTGCATCTACCCCGCGTGAACCAATGCGCCGCTCAGGTCGAGAAGCTGGAGCCGCAGCCGCAGGTGGACGTGGCGTTCGGGTTTTTGATCACGAACTGAGCCCCTTGCAAGTCTTCCTTGTAGTCGATTTCCGCGCCCACCAGGTACTGGTAACTCATGGCGTCGATCAGCAGCGACACCCCGTTCTTAGTCATGGTGGTGTCGTCTTCGTTGGTGATCTCGTCGAAGGTGAACCCGTACTGGAAGCCCGAGCAGCCACCACCCTGAACAAACACACGCAACTTTAACTCGGGATTGCCTTCTTCGGCGATCAGATCGGCCACTTTGGCGGCGGCGCTGTCGGTGAACACGATGGGGACCGGCATGTCGGTCTGGATGTCTTGGGCGAGTGCGCTCATGGGTTTCTCCGAGGAAATTGCTGGGATATTACCCCGATTCCTTCGCCCGAGACGGGCGCAGGGTCAAGCCGTGTTGCTGGCGGCCAGCGACAGGGCGGGTTTGTCTTCGGCGGCTTTGTCGGCCACCTCGATGGTGTTGGACATCGGCTGCAAGCGCCCAGCGATCAGGGCGCCTTGGTGCATTTCCAGGGCGCGGTAATGGACATCGCCTTCGATGCGCGCGGTGGGTTGCAGTTCCAGCAGCTCGGCGGCGTACACCGGTCCGTTGATCTTGCCGTTGATGATCACGTGGTCGGCGTGGATTTCCCCATCGACCACAGCAGATTCCGAGATCACCAAAATGCTGGGGCGGCCCTCGATCGCCAACACATTGCCGTTGACCTTGCCGTCGATGCGCAGGCCCTCACCGAAACTGATGTGGCCCTGGATCGTGCTGTCCACGGCGATCAGGCTTTTGATGGGGGGTTGTTTCTTGCGGTTGAACATGGGGTACCTCGGTGGGGTCAGATCTTCACGCTGTGCAACGCGCGGGTGGAGGTGCCTTCCATGACCTTGACCGACACGGTTTTTACCACGGCAGCAGGCGGCAGGTCCACCAAGCCTTCAATGCGTTGGTACTGTTTGAACTGGAGCTTCTGCGCGCCGCCGGGCAGCGGCATGCTCCAAGGCTTGTTGTTCAAGGTGCCCGACAACGTGACCTCCAGCGTGCCGTCGAACTGGGGCGCCTTGCGCGCGGCCTGAATCACCAGCACCTGCCACTTCAACTGCGTGCCGCCCAACACCTCGGCCTGCAAACTGCGCACGTTCAGACTTTGGCCCGCCGCGGGGGGCACCAGTTGCTCAAAAAAGCCCAGGTCGTCGCGGAGGGCGCGGTTGTCGGCCTCCAGCTGTCGAATCTGGGACAACAGTTTTTCCTGTGCGGCTTTCTCGGCCATCAACAGACTGCTGGTGGTGTTGTCGATTTGCAGATTGAGTTGGGCCCGCTCGGCGCGCAACGTCACCACCTCGGTGCGCAGGCTGTCGAGTTCGAGCTGGCGGTCTTTGTCCAGCCCGGCGATGTGTTTGCCAAACTCGAACGCCCACAGGCTGATGGCGCCGCAAAACCCCAGCACCAGCGCCAGCATCACCCAGCGCAGCGGCCAGGGCAAGGCGCTGCGCACCGCCATGCGGGGGGCACTGATGGTCAGACGGCGGCGAAGCAGGCGAAAACGCATGGGCGAGGCAAAAGCGTGGGTCGGGCGTGCAGTGTAGGCCAAGCCCAACCGCCCCCAAAAGCAAAAAGCCGCAGCAAGTGGCCTTGTTGCGGCTTTTGGAACGGGTGCCAAAGCACCCATGCCACGCGTCAGCGCTTGGAGAATTGCTTGCGGCGGCGGGCGCCGTGCAAACCGACCTTTTTACGCTCGACTTCACGCGCGTCGCGGGTGACGAACCCGGCCTGGCTCAGCATGGGCTTGAGCGTGGCGTCGTAGTCGATCAGCGCGCGGGTGATGCCGTGGCGGGTCGCACCGGCCTGGCCGGACTCGCCACCGCCATGCACGTTGACCATGATGTCAAACGTTTCGGCGTGGTTCGTCAGGTACAGGGGCTGCTTGCAGATCATGATCGAGGTCTGGCGGCCAAAGAACGCTTGAATGTCCTTGCCGTTCACGACGATCTGGCCTGAGCCTTTTTTCAGAAACACGCGGGCGACGCTGGATTTGCGACGGCCGGTGCCATTGTTCCAATCACCAATCATCTCAAGGCTCCTTAGATTTCCAGCACTTTGGGCTGTTGGGCGGTGTGGGGGTGCTCAGCACCGCCATACACCTTGAGTTTCTTGATCATGGCGTAACCGAGCGGGCCCTTGGGCAACATACCCTTGACGGCCTTCTCGAGCGCGCGGCCAGGGAACTTGGCCTGCATGTCGCGGAAGTTGGTGAACGAAATACCGCCGGGGTAGCCCGAGTGGCGGTAGTAAATCTTGTCGGTCGACTTGGCGCCGGTGACGCGCAGCTGCGCTGCGTTGATGATGACGATGAAGTCACCGGTATCGACGTGAGGCGTGTAAATGGCCTTGTGTTTGCCGCGCAAACGGAGAGCAACTTCGCTGGCTACTCGTCCGAGGACCTTGTCGGTCGCGTCAATCACAAACCACTCGTGCGTCACGTCAGCGGGCTTGGCGCTGAACGTTTTGGTCATGAGTTTTCTCTTTTACGAGGGTTTGTCCAACCCGTGGGTTGGCTGGGATGCGGGCTCTTTTCCACGGTCGGTTTTCCTCTGCTGGGAATCTCTTAGGTGGGGTCCTTCACTTCGCCGCGGAGCCACAAAAGCGCTGCGAAGCCTTGGATTATACGAACAATCACCGGCGACCCGCAACCGGACGCCAACGTCGCTGGCGATCAACCCACGGCCAACGGTTACCATGGCCCGCTATGTTCAGCTACCGCCACGCCTTCCACGCCGGAAACCACGCCGACGTGCTCAAGCACACGGTGTTGATCGCCATCCTCCGGCACCTGACCGACAAAGACACCCCGCTGTCGGTGATCGACACCCACGCCGGTGCCGGTCTTTACCGGCTGGACGGCGATTACGCCAGTACCAGTGGCGAAGCACATGAGGGCGTGCTGAGGCTGTTTCTGAAGCCCAACCTTGAGCAGGCACTTTCAATGAACGGGTCCAGCGGGCCCGAAGCGGTGGCGCCCGCCTTGCAGGACTACCTTGACTTGGTGCGGTCGTTCAACACCAGCGGGCAGGCCCGTGTGTACCCCGGCTCACCGTTCGTGATCCACCAACTGCTGCGCGCGCAGGACAAGCTCAAGCTGTTCGAACTGCACCCCACCGACAGCCGGGCGCTGGCGGGCAACATTGCCCAACTGGAAGCCGGGCGGCAGATCGCGGTACTGGCCGAAGACGGTTTTGAAGGCCTGAAAAAGTTCCTGCCCCCCCCGGCACGGCGCGCCCTGGTGCTGTGCGACCCCAGCTACGAAATGAAAACCGACTACGCGCGGGTGCTGGCCATGGCGACCGACGCGCTCAAGCGCTTCGCCACTGGCACCTATGTGGTGTGGTACCCGGTGATCCCGCGCCCAGAAGCGCACGACCTGCCGCGCCGCCTGAAAACCATCGCCAGCAAAGCGGGCAAGGGCTGGCTGCATGCGACCCTGACGGTGAAATCCGGCAAGCCCGCGTTGGCCACAGACAAGGTCAACTCGGGCGAGAAAGCCAAACGCCCGGGGCTGACCGCGAGCGGTATGTTCATCGTCAACCCGCCGTTCAGCCTGAAACCGGCGCTGACGGCGGCATTGCCCCAGTTGGTGACGCTGCTGGGCCAAGACGACCAAGCGCGTTTCACATTGGAGTCGGCGGGCTGACGCCACCACCGGACACAGGCGCTGCGGCGTTCAGCGCGCCGCGAGTTTGGCCGCGTCGTCGGCATAGCCATTCAGCTTGTGCGCCGCATGGGCCCGCTGAGCGGCCGTTGTGCTGTTGTGCACCGCAGCCAGCCCCGCGCAGCCGTCTTGGATCAGGGTGTCGGCATAGCGACGCTGCATCGGCTCGGGCGGATGCAGCCGCCGCTGCAACACACCACGCATGGCGTCCCGCACAGCCAGGGACCCGGGGCGCGACTCTGCGAGCTGGCGCAGCACAGCCACCGCGTCTTGCTGGTGTTGCAGGCGAATAGCGTAGCTGGTGGCCGGATCGAACGCCGCGCCTTCTACCTGCTGGCGCAACAACGCCCTTTGCGGCGGTGTGAGACGCCCATACACCGACTCCACCCGGTCCAGCAGTTGTTCGTAACGCCGCTTTTTCAGATCGGCTGGTGCGCCCACCAGCCACTTGCTGCGGTAGTCGGCGTTGGTTTTGGCGTACTTGCGCTCCAAGGCACGCACCTGCTCCGGTCTCAGGCTGGCGGCCAGCGCGACCACAGCCGGTTCTGCCATCACGCTCAGACGCTCGCCCGAGGCCACCACCTCGGCATAAAGCCGACACGCGGCCTCTGCGGACAGCGGCTCGGGCAGGCTCCGGGCGGTGACGCGCAACAGCTCGGCCAGCCGGGGCAGCTCTTCGCGGCGATGCCAGGCTTGCACATCGGCCAACGCGTCGCGCACCTGGACGGATTGGGCGCCGTCCAGATCCACATAACCATCGAGCCACCAGTGCACCAACTGCGGCGCGTTGTTGTAGACAAGGCCAGGCGCGCTGCAGGCCGACAACAGCGTGGTCAACAGCAAAACGATAATGGCGGACCTGGCAGAACCCACAGAGAAAGACAACCGCATGGACAACACCATAGACCACAACGGCGGCCATGCCCTCGACGTGGTGATCATGGCGGCCGGCAAGGGCACGCGCATGAAAAGCCAGCGCCCCAAGGTACTGCACCGCGTGGCGGGGCGGCCCATGCTGGGGCACGTGGTGGCCACCGCGGCCGCGCTGGCAGCCCGGTGCGTGGTGGTGGTCACCGGCCATGGCGCTATGGAAGTGGAAGCAGCATTACCAGTTTTGACAAGGGCTGGCGGCACTTTTGACCTGAAATGCGTGCGCCAGGAGCCCCAATTGGGCACGGGCCATGCGGTGCAGCAAGCGGTGCCCGCCCTGCCCGACGACGGAACGGTGCTGATCTTGTCGGGCGATGTGCCACTGATCCAGGCCGACACCCTGCGAGACCTGCTGCCGCACGCCCGTGACGGCGTGGCCCTGCTCACCGTGGTGCTGGACGACCCCACCGGCTACGGGCGCATCGTGCGCGACGCGGCCCAGGGCGAGGCGCGGGTGGCCGCCATCGTGGAACACAAAGACGCCAGCGACGCCCAGCGGGCGATCACCGAGGTGTACAGCGGCATCATGGCGCTGTCCGCGCCCCTGCTCAAACGCTGGTTGGGGCGGCTGAGCAACGACAACGCCCAGCGAGAGTACTACCTGACCGACATCGTGCGCTTTGCCGTGGCCGACGGCGTACCAGTGCGGGCCCACACCCTCCAAGACCCGCTGCAGGTGGCCGGTGTCAACAGCCCAGCGCAACTGGCGGCGCTGGAGCGTGCCTGGCAACGCCGCCAAGCCGACGCGTTGATGGCCCAGGGCGTGCGCCTGGCGGACCCGGCAAGGCTGGACCTGCGGGCGGACCCGCGCACCGGCCGCGACGCCAGCCTGCGTTGCGGGCAAGACGTAGAGATCGACATCAACTGCGTGTTCGAAGGCGAAGTGGCGCTTGGCGACCGGGTGCGCATTGGCGCCAACTGCGTGGTGGCCAACGCCCGCATCGCCGCCGACGCGGTCATTCACCCCTTCACCCACATCGACGGCGAGCAACTGGGCGTCACGGTGGGCCCGGGCGCCCTGATTGGACCCTTCGCTCGGTTGCGACCGGGCGCGGCGCTGGGCGCAGAGGTGCACATCGGCAACTTCGTCGAGGTCAAAAACAGCACGCTGGCCGCTGGGGCCAAAGCCAACCACTTGGCTTACCTGGGGGACGCCACCGTGGGCGAGCGGGTGAATTACGGCGCGGGCAGCATCACCGCCAACTACGATGGCGCAAACAAACACCGCACGGTGATCGAAGCCGACGTTCACGTGGGCAGCAATTGTGTGCTGGTGGCGCCAGTGACTCTGGGCGCTGGCGGCACGGTGGGCGGCGGCTCAACCATCACCAAGGACACCCCGCCCGGCGCACTGAGCGTGGCACGCGGCAAGCAGCTCAGCATCGCCGACTGGCAGCGCCCGCGCAAAGCCGCCAAGCCCTGAACCGCCCGCCCCAGACCGGTTGGTCTGGCTGGGTTTCACCTACCATCGGTCATTCACTTTCGGAGTTCGCCATGTGTGGCATCGTCGGCTCGGTTTCCCAGCGCAACATCGTTCCCATCTTGGTCCAGGGGCTGCAACGGCTGGAGTACCGTGGCTACGACTCCTGCGGGGTGGCCATTCAGCGGCACAGCGCTGAAGGCATGGCCCTGCAGCGCGCCCGCAGCACCTCGCGGGTGGCCGAACTGCTGTTTCAGGTCGAGCACGACCAGATCCAGGGCACCGCAGGCATCGCCCACACCCGCTGGGCCACCCACGGCGCCCCTGCGGTGCACAACGCCCACCCGCATTTCAGCCACGGCCCCGGGGGCCACGCGGCCGACCGGCCTGGCCGGGTGGCCCTTGTGCACAACGGCATCATTGAGAACCATGAGGAGCTTCGCCACGCGCTGCAGGCCCAGGGCTACGAGTTTCTCAGTCAGACCGACACAGAAGTCATCGCCCACCTGATCGACACCCTGTACCAGGGCGACCTGCTGGTGGCGGTGCAGGCGGCGGTCAAGCAACTGCAAGGGGCCTACGCCATCGCGGTGTTTTGCCAAGCCGAGCCCCAGCGGGTGGTGGGTGCACGCGCGGGCTCCCCGTTGATTGTGGGTCTGGGCGGTGACGCGGGTGAGCACTTCCTCGCCAGCGACGCCATGGCGCTCGCGGGGGTGACCGATCAGATCATGTACCTGGAAGAAGGCGACGTGGTGGACCTGCAGGTGCGCGGTCTGCGCGTCTACGACCGGCAGGACCGACCGGTTCAGCGCGCGGTGAAGACCGTGCACGCCCACAGCGGTGCGGCCGAACTGGGTCCCTACCGCCACTACATGCAAAAGGAAATTTTCGAGCAGCCACGTGCGATTGCAGACACGCTGGCCGCGGTGACGGGCATCGAGCCCAGCCTGTTCGGCGATGGCGCTGCCGACGTGTTCCAGCGCATCGACAAAGTGCTGATCCTGGCCTGCGGCACCAGCAGCTATGCCGGTCTCACCGCCAAGTACTGGCTGGAGAGCATCGCCAAGCTGCCCTGCCAGGTGGAAGTGGCCAGCGAGTACCGCTACCGAGAAAGCGTGCCCGACCCCAAGACGTTGGTGGTCACCATCAGCCAGAGCGGCGAAACCGCCGACACCCTGGCCGCGTTTAAGCACGCGCGCGATTTGGGCATGCAGCACACCCTCACCATTTGCAACGTGGCCACCAGCGCCATGGTGCGCGAGTGCAAACTGGCCTTCATCACTCACGCCGGGGTGGAGATCGGTGTGGCGTCCACCAAGGCGTTCACCACCCAGCTGGTGGCGCTGTTTTTGCTGACGCTCGTGATGGCCAAGCTGCGCGGCCACCTGCCCACCACCGGCGAAGCCACAGCGCTGCGCAACCTGCGCCACCTGCCGGTGGCGGTGCAATCGGTGCTGGCGCTGGAGCCGCAAATCATGGCCTGGTCAGAAGCGTTTGCAAGCAAACACAACGCGCTGTTCCTGGGCCGTGGCTGCCATTACCCCATCGCGCTGGAAGGGGCGTTGAAACTCAAAGAGATCACCTACATCCACGCCGAAGCCTACCCGGCCGGTGAACTCAAGCATGGCCCGCTGGCCCTGGTGGACGCGGCGATGCCGGTGGTCACCATCGCTCCCGCCGACGACCTACTGGAGAAACTCAAAAGCAACATGCAAGAGGTGCGGGCCCGCGGCGGTGAGCTTTATGTGTTCGCCGACGGCGACACGCGTATCGACAACGCCGAAGGCATCCACGTGATCCGCCTGCCAGAGCATTACGGAGCCCTCTCGCCATTGCTGCACGTGGTGGCACTGCAACTGCTCGCTTACCACACCGCCTGCGCGCGCGGTACCGATGTCGACAAGCCACGGAATTTGGCCAAGTCGGTCACGGTGGAATGAAAAACCGACCGAAGGCAGCTTTGCGTTGACGCTCAGGAACTGAACAAGAAGTTCATCACGTCGCCGTCTTTGACCACGTACTCTTTGCCTTCGGCTCGCATCTTGCCTGCGTCCTTGGCGCCTTGCTCGCCACGGTGAGCGATGTAGTCGTCAAAGGCAATGGTCTGGGCCCGGATGTAGCCTTTTTCAAAGTCGGTGTGGATCACACCGGCGGCTTGAGGGCCAGTGTCGCCGACGCGGATGGTCCAAGCGCGAACCTCTTTTTCCCCAGCGGTGAAATAAGTTTGCAGCCCCAGCAGCTTGAAGGCCGAGCGGATCAGCCGGTTGAGACCGGGCTCGGTCTGACCCAGTTCTTCCAGGAACATCTGGCGGTCTTCGTCGCTCATCTCGGACATGTCGGCCTCCAGCTTGGCGCAGATCGCCACCACCGGGGCGTGCTGCGCCTCGGCAAAGGCTTTGAGACGGTCGAGCAGCGGGTTGTTTTCGAACCCGTCTTCTGCGACGTTGGCAACGAACATCGCCGGCTTGGCGGTGATGAGAAAAAACTGTTGCAACAGCGGACGCTCTTCTTTGCTGAAGTCGATGGTGCGCACCGGTTTGGTGTAGTTCAGCGCCGCCTGGCATTTCTCCAAAATCGCCACCAGTTTGATGGACTCTTTGTCGCCAGAGCGGGCGGTCTTGGTGACGCGCTGCAGCGCTTTTTCAACCGACGCCAGATCGGCCAGGCACAGTTCGGTCTGTATGACCTCGATGTCGGAGATGGGGTCCACCTTGCCCGCGACGTGGACGACGTTGTCGTCTTCAAAACAGCGCACCACGTTGACGATGGCGTCGGTCTCGCGGATGTGGGCCAGGAACTTGTTGCCCAAGCCTTCGCCGGTGCTGGCACCGGCCACCAGGCCAGCAATGTCCACGAACTCCACGATGGCAGGCACCACGCGTTCGGGCTTGACGATCTCAGCCAACTGGGCCAAGCGCGGGTCCGGCACTTCCACCACACCCACATTGGGCTCAATGGTGCAAAACGGGTAATTTTCCGCCGCGATGCCCGCCTTGGTAAGGGCGTTGAACAGGGTGGATTTACCGACGTTGGGCAGGCCGACGATGCCGCACTTCAAACTCATTGCAAGACTCCAAAACAGGTCGGTGAGTGTAAGCCACGGCCTTGTTGCGAGGCACTGCCCTGGCCGAGGGGCAGCGGCATGTGGATGGGGTGCGGGCGGGTCTCAGGTGGGGTGCGAACATGGCAGCGAAGCGGATGCCGTGCGCCTTTTTTGGCGCTGTTGACTCCGGCTGTCTCCATCCGTCCAGCCCACGGTGCATCAGGCGATTTCTGGCCACACCTCTTCTCTTCACGCCAGGTGGGTGTCTGCGTTTACAAGGGCGGTCAGGCCCGCTTCGAGCGACAGGCTCAGTCAAAACGCAGGTTGGCCCGCACCGACTGGCCCAGGTGTAG
This sequence comes from Comamonadaceae bacterium, assembly GCA_027490925.1. Taxonomy (GTDB): domain Bacteria; phylum Pseudomonadota; class Gammaproteobacteria; order Burkholderiales; family Burkholderiaceae_C; genus PCRC01. The sequence continues at coordinate 86,901 of JAIXXF010000002.1, read as the reverse complement.
CCGTTGACCGTCTCCTGAACACACGATGGCGTTCATGCCCCAGGTCAACGCGCCGTCGAGCCGGGGGTCGGTGCGGGTGGCGCGCAACAGGTCGCCCACGGCCTGGCCGCGCTCGGCGGTGGCGGGGTCCACGTCAGGGATGCTGCAACGCGCGCAGGGCTTGACCAATCGCAGCTGGGCGGCCTCAGGCCCCTCGCCCAAGCTCAGCCGGTCGAGGTGGTCTTCGCCGTGCGCGTCCAGCCCCGTCAACACCAGGTTGGGGCGGAAGCGGTCCATGCCGACCGGCACATGGCCCTGGGCCACCAGCCGCTGGTTGAACTGGTTCAGAGACGCCTCGGTGGCCACCAGCAGCGGGAAGCCGTCTGAAAACTGGTTGGGGGCCTCCACGCCATGGGTCCAGCGCAGGCTGGACAGCCGCTGAACGTCGGGGTCAAACCGCACCAAGCGCAGGGGCCCCAACCCCGTGCCGCGGGGGCACAGGAAGTCGGTGAACCACTGGGCTGCCAAGGCGCCCATGTCGTAGGCGCGCACGGTGTCGTCCCACACGCGCACCTTGGTCGGCTGCTCTGCCGCGTCGATGGCCAGATGCAGCGCCAACATGCCCGGCGCCCGCAAGACCATGTCGTGCTGGCGCAAGGTGGGCCGTATCAAGGCCATGCGCGGCAGCTCGCGCTGCGAGACGAACTCGCCGTCGGCGTCTACCACCATCCAGGCGCGGTCAAGGTCCAGGCCGGTGGGGGTGAGCACGGCCTCGGTCAACGGCACGCCCGCGCAAGACTTGACGGGGTAGACCCAGAGTTGGCCGATCGCGGCGTGCACATCCATGGGGGTGCGGGTCATTGGGGGAGTGGGTCTGGCATCGGCACCACATTGTCAGGCAAAGCCAAAGCCAAGCGCCCATGAGAAAGCCGGGCACTGTGGCCCGGCCAGTGCACAGACGCCCCCCCTGCGCCTGAGAGTGGCCAAGGGGACGGGTGCTCAGAACTTCACATACTCGCGCAGTGGCGGCTCTTTGGTGGCTTTGGGCATCAAGGCCACCGAGGTGACGAAAGTCAGCATCGTTTTGGTGGCAAAATTCACCGGGAAGGCCAGCAGGTCCACACCCGGTGCGACCAATTGCAGGCACAACCCCAGTCCCTGTTGACGGACCCGTGCTGGGCTAGCGGGGCCGTCGTTCTTCAGAGCGTCGACGGCGATCGCGAACGGCACGGGGTCGTAGCTGATGGCCTGAAAGTGGTCGGCAAGGTTCAACAGGCAAATGTCCTGCGTGGCAATGTTCTCTTTCTTGCCGTTCCCGGTGCGCAGGCTGGACACGCCACGGGCTTCATCAAAGTTGGGGATCGCCACGTCGTCGGTGCGGGTGTAGACCTGGGTGTAGTCGATGCCTTCAAAGGTTTCGCCACCGGCGTTGAGCGCATCGATCCATTTGGAGCCAATCGAAATTTGGGTGAACGATGTGATGCAGCCCAGCACCGGCACCGCACACAACAGGTTGGTTTCGATCAACCCATGGTGGGACGCGGCCACGCCAATGTAGTCCTCCACCATCGCGCGCGTGTCGGGAAAGTACTTGAGCGGCCAGCGGCCCAGCACACCCCCCTGACTGAAGCCGATCACGCCGAGCTTGGTCTTGGTGACGCTGAACATCTTTCGGATGGCGTAGGTGACGTATTCGGACGCGTTTTGCAGCTCGCCAGTGTTCTTGAAAGGCAGGTCGACGGCGCACCAGGGCATGTTCAGCTTGTTGAGCGCCGGGATGTAGGTCCAGCTCAGTTCGCTCTCGACATCCATGGTGGCAGCGGGGATCAACAACACCGCTTTGCCCGCGTCGGGACCGAAGTTCGGGCTGCAGGTCATGGCCGCGGCGAGCTTGGCTTCGGGGTTGAGCAAACCATCGGTAAAGGCTGGAGCCGCTGCCGGGGGGGCCACGGACGGGGCGGCGGTGGGGGTGACCGTGGTCGCCGCCAGGGCTTGTGGTTGCTCGGTGGCGCCGAGGGTGGCGTCGCCACCGCCACCGCAGGCCGCCAGCAGCAGCGCTGCGGCCGCGAGGGTAAGAGACATCTTGTACATGGCCAACCTTTGTAAAAAATGGGCTCTGGGCCCGTTACTACGATATTGCTCACGCAAACCGCCGAGGACGAAACCGGTCAGTACCAAAGTACTAGCAACAACCGTGCGCGGTGGGCAACGCATCGAACCGAAGGCTCTGTCAAAGTGGGCAAGGTCGCCGCAGGCACACCGGCCTCCACACGGTTTGGCGGTGCGGCGGGCCGGCCGCGGCCCCATGCGCAGCCACCCTGTTGTTGAGTCCCAAGGCGATGGGCACCGACAACGCCCAGTCAAAGCCACCATGGCACCCTGTCACCCGGGCCTGCAGTGGCACCGGTACAGGGCGCGGCCGCACCAATTTGAACTGCAGAGTTCAAGAACGCACTGACAAGTCGCCCTGCGGCCACCAGCGGGCGCGAAAGCCCGGTGGGCCCGGTGGGTCGGGTGGGCGCTCCTACAATTCAACGATGACAACGCCATTTGACGTGTGTATCCGGGGCGGGGGCATCGTGGGCCAGTCGCTCGCGCTGCAACTGGCCAGCCAGCGCCTGCGGGTCGCGTTGGTGAGCGCACACACGCCGGCACAGGCCGATGTGCGGGCTTACGCGCTGAATGTCGCCTCGAAAAACCTGCTCACGGCGTTGCGGGTCTGGCCCGAGGCCGAGCACGCCACGCCGGTGCGCCGCATGGACGTTTGGGGCGACGCAGGCGGCCAGGTGCGGTTCGACCAAGCGGCGCTGGGCTGCGACGCGCTGGCCTGGATCGTGGATGTGCCTGCGCTCGAGCAGCGGCTTGCCGACGCGGTGGGCTACCAGCCACTGATCGAGCGCGTGAGCGCGGACGCCCCGGTGCCCAAAGCCGCTTTGGAAGTGGTCTGCGAGGGCCGACACAGCGCCCAGGGCGCGGCGCGCGGCGCGGCGCTGGTGTTTCAACCCTATGGCCAACGGGCGATCGCTGCCCGTTTGCAAGCCGCCCAGCCCCACGACGGGGTGGCGCGCCAGTGGTTTGCCAACGGCGAGGTGCTGGCCCTGCTGCCCATGGGCGGCGGCGCCCAGTCCAAGACGCTGGCCTTGGTGTGGTCGGTATCGAACGCCCGCGCCGACGCGCTGATGGCGCTGCCCCCCGCCGAGTTCGAGCAGCGCCTGAACCAGGCCACGCGGGGCGACGCCCAACTCGCCTTGGCGAGCGAGCGCGCCAGCTGGCCGCTGATGCTGGGCAAGGCCACGCGCTGGGTGGGCCCAGGTTGGGCGCTGGCCGGCGACGCCGCGCACTGCATTCACCCGCTGGCCGGTCAAGGGCTGAACCTGGGTCTGGCCGACGTTGCCGAACTCGCCTGTGTGCTTGCGGCTCGCGGCGGCGCCGACTACTGGCGCGGACTCGGAGACCCAAGGCTGTTGCGACGCTATGAGCGTGCGCGCCAAGCCGACGTGGCCAAGATGTCGGTCCTGACCGATCAGCTCCAGCGGCTGTTCACCCACCCCGAAAGCCATTGGCAAACCTTGCGCAACACCGCCATGCGGGCGGTGGAACACAGCGGGCCCGTCAAGCACTGGCTGGCGCGCCAGGCGATGGGGCTGGGTTGAACCGGGCCACCCACAGCCCTAGCTGGGTTGCCTCCTTCAGTGGGCACGACCGAGGCCGCACGACTCACCGACCCGCCTGGTGTTCAAGACCGCCCCGCACTGCCCCGACACCTGCACCTGCACCTGCACCTGCATCTGCATCTGCAGCCGATCAGACAACCCCCTTCGATAGGTAAGCCCATGTCCCTTAGTTTCTCCCAGCCGCTGCGCGCAGCCCTTGCCACTGTCTGCCTGCTGGCCTGCTGGGGCACCAGCGCCCACGCGCAAGCGCCCTCGGCCGAGGCCACGATCCGCAAGAACTTGGCGGAGCGTTTGCCCAACCTGCCCAAGATCGACGAAGTGACCAAAACCCCCATGGACGGGTTGTACGAGGTGCGGGCCAACGGCACCGACCTGTTTTACACCGACGCCAAGGGCGAGTTCCTGATCCAGGGCAACCTGATCGACACCGTGGGGCGGCGCAACCTCACCGAAGAGCGCACCGAGAAGCTGCTCGCGATCGACTTCAAATCGTTGCCGATCAAAGACGCCTTCACCCTAGTTCGCGGCAACGGCAAACGCAAGCTGGCGGTGTTCGAAGACCCGAACTGCGGCTACTGCAAGCGCTTTGAGCGCGACCTGCAAAAGGTCGACAACGTCACCGTTTACTTGTTCCTCTACCCCATCCTCGGGCCCGATTCGGCCGAGAAATCCCAGAACATCTGGTGCGCCAAGAACAAAGCCAAGGCGTGGAACGACTGGATGCTGGAAGACATCGCACCGCCCAGCTCCAGTTGCGACGCCGCTGCCGTCCAGCGCAACGTGGCCTTCGGCCGCAAGGCCCGCATCACCGGCACGCCAACGCTGGTGTTCGCCGACGGCTCGCGCGTGCCCGGTGCCATCAATTCAGCCCAAATTGAGAAATTCCTGGCTGACGCGTCAAAATAAAACCGAATTGACTGCTAGCCCTCGCTGAGTCTGGTGAGCTTGCTATCATTTTTGAAAAATCTCATGCTTTGCCAACGGTTGATCCCATGAACACCGACCTCCACGCGCTCGGTGTCCCCGACGCTTTGCAGCACTTCCCGCCCACGGTGGCCGAGGTGGTGAGCCGCCTCGACCGGCTGCACCCGGCCACCTACGCGCGCACCCGCAACGCCCTGGACGGCGCGGTCTCCGGCCTGTCGCCGTATTTCACCCACGGGCTGGTGAGCCTGCCGCAAGCTGCGATCCGGCTGGCGCGCCACCACCGGCTGGGTTACGACGACAAGCTGGTGTTCGAGTTCGGGTGGCGGGCTTTTTTCCACCACGTGTGGCACCACGCGGGCGACGGCGGCGACGCCATCCTCAAGGCGATGAAGCCGGTCAAGCTCTGGTCAGGCCGCTACAGCGACACCGTGCCCGCCGACGTGCGTGAGGGGCGCAGCGGCGTGCCCGCGATCGACAGTGCGGTGCGCGTGCTTTACGCCACCGGCTACCTGCACAACCACGCCCGCATGTGGCTGGCCAGCTACCTGGTGCACATCCGCAAAGTGCACTGGCGTGCGGGCGCCGACTGGCTCTACGGCCACCTGCTCGATGGCGACCTGCCCAGCAACCACCTCAGCTGGCAATGGGTGGCCAATCAGTTTTCCAGCAAGCCGTATTACTTCAACGCGGGCAACGTGGCCAAGTTCGCGCCGTCGTCTGCATGGAAGGCTTGGGCCTCGCCCAAAACCGCCATCGACAAGCCCTACGAAGAGATCGACGCGATGGCCCGCTTCCGGGGTGACCACGGCGCCGAGCACGGCCAGCACGCGGCAGTGGCCGAACCCGATTGCACCGCCGCGCCACCGGAGCCCCTGGTCGCGGCAACGGTCGGGGCCCAACGGTTCAGCGGCACATGGCCTGCCCCGCCCGCGGGGTCCGACCCAAGCCTGGCGGTGGAACTGGTCCACCCATGGGCCCTGTCCGAGCGCCGCCACGCCGGGGTACGGCTGGGACTGGTGCACCTGCCCGCCCACACCGCATGGCCCTGGAACGGGCGCCGCTGGCAGTTTGTGTTGCAACGCATGGCCGAGGTCTGCGACACGGTCTTCATTGGCGACGCCACCACGCTGGCTGGCGTTTTGCAGGGCAGGCCGGTGTTCGCCCAGGCGACGCGGTTTCCGGGCTACCGGCAGGCACTGGCGGCCCTGACCCGCGACCTGCGGCCCGCCCCACGTTTGTTTGCCGACCCGCCAATGGCCTGTGGCTCGTTCAGCCGGTATTACGAGGCCGCCCAGCGCGAACAGCCCGACTTTCAGCGCCTGCTGGTGCCCTGACATCCGCCATCGTCCAGACCACCACCGCCGCCACGACCCCCACCATGACGCCGCCAGACACCCCGTCAGAAGCGCCCCACGCCGCCCCCGCTTCGATCACCCGTTCCCTGCTGCATCGCCTTGGCTATGCAGGCCTATTGCCGTTTGTGGGCCTGGCTGCGCTGCTGTGGCTGGTCAAGCCTGAGCTGCACCGTTATTTGGCCTGGGCGCTCACCGGCTACGGGGCACTGATCGCCGCGTTCTTGGGCGGCCTGCACTGGGGCGTGGCTTTTGTTCGCGGCGGTGCGGTGCCGCGGTTGCATGCGGTGTGGGGCATCACCCCGTCGCTCGTTGCATGGGTGGCGCTGATGCTCCCCAGCACGCTGGCGCTGACGCTGCTGGCCGTGCTGCTGCTCGCCTGCTACGCGGTGGACCACCGCACCTGGCCAGGGCTGGGCCTGAGTGACTGGCTACCACTGCGCCGCCACCTGACGCTGGTGGCTGCCCTGTGTTGCCTGGCCGGTGCGGCCGCCACCTGGACCTGACCATGCCCCCCGCCATCGAACACGTTGCCGTTCACTACCAGGTGGCCGTGGCCAACCTGTCGGCGCACCTTTACCAGGTGACGCTCACCATCGCCCGGCCCGCGCCGCTGCAACGGGTGTCCCTGCCGGTGTGGATTCCCGGCAGCTACCTGGTGCGGGAGTTCTCTCGCCACCTGCAAAGCCTGACGGCCCAGCAAGGTCGCACGCCTGCGCCGTTGCAGCAGCTGGACAAAAACACCTGGGAGGTGCAGGCCAAGCCCGATAAACCTTTGGTGCTGAGATGCGAGGTGTACGCGTTCGACGCCTCGGTACGAACCGCCTGGCTGGACGCCCAGCGCGGCTTTTTCAACGGCACCAGCTTGTGCCTGCGGGTGCACGGCCAAGAAGGCCAGCCCCATGCGCTGGAGGTGCTGCCCAGCCGCGAAATCGCCCACTGGCGGGTCGCCACCGGGCTACACGCTGCGCAGGTCAATGCCGCCGGGTTTGGCACCTACCTGGCGGGCGGCTATGACGAGCTGGTGGACTGCCCGGTGGAAATGGGCGATTTTTGGGACAGCCAGTTCACCGCCTGCGGTGTGTCCCACCGCTTGGTGGTGGCGGGTGCGCCCGCGTCGTTCGACGGCGAGCGTCTGCTCGAAGACACCCGCCGCATCTGCGAGACCGAAATCCGCTTCTGGCACGGCACTTCCAAGGCACCCCACGAACACTATGTGTTCATGCTCAACGTGGTGGACGACGGGTACGGCGGTCTGGAACACCGCAACTCCACCGCGCTGATCTGCGGCCGACGCGACCTGCCGCGCCTGGGCGATGCCAAAACGCCTGACGGCTACACCACCCTGCTGGGCCTGATCAGCCATGAGTACTTTCACACTTGGAACGTCAAGCGGCTGCGCCCGGCGGAATTCGCTCTGTACCACTACGACGCCGAACAGTACACCCGGCTGCTGTGGTTCTTTGAGGGGTTCACCAGCTACTACGACGACCTGCTGCTGCGCCGCGCGGGCCTGATCGACAACGCCGCCTACCTCAAACTCCTGAACAAAGGCATCAACCAACTGATGCAAACCCCTGGGCGGCAGGTGCAGTCGGTGGCCGACGCCAGCCTCGACGCCTGGATCAAGTACTACCGACAAGACGAAAACACCGCCAACGCCACGGTCAGCTACTACGGAAAAGGCGCGCTGGTGGCGCTGTGTCTGGACCTCACCTTGCGCCAAGAAGGTCGCACCACCCTGGACGAGGTGATGCGCACCTTGTGGCAACGCACCCGCGGCGGCCCCATGGCCGAGACCGACTTGGCCCAAGTGTTGTCCGAGCTGGGCGGTCGATCTTTCCATGGTGAACTGGCCACCTGGGTGCACGGCACCGGCGAACTCCCTCTGCGCAATGTGCTCACGGCCCAGGGCGTGGCGGTGCACGAAGACCCGGCCCAACTCGCGCAGCGGCTGGGGCTGCGGGTGGCCGAGGCCAACGGCAGCGTGCAGGTGAAGGTGGTGCTGCGCGGCGGCGCGGCCGAAACCGCTGGCATGGCCGCTGGCGACGAATGGCTGGGTCTCGAACTGCCGAGCCCCAAGCCAGCCAAGACCCCTGCCAGCGGGTGGCGCCTGACCAAGCTGGACGACCTGCTGCTGTACGCAGGCGGCCACACCGAGTTGACCGCGCTGGTGGCGCGGGACCGCCGCTTGCTGCGCTTGCCCCTCACCTTGCCCAGTGCGACCCACGTCACCACTTGGCGGCTGGCGGTGCAAGACAACGCCCGGCTGAACGCATGGCTCGACCCCAGCGCGTGACCGCCTGGCCACTGGGCAGCGGCCGCTGGCGCGGCCCGCTGGCGTTGGTGCTGGGGGTACTGCTCGCCCATCTGTGGCTGCTGTGGTCGATGGACCGCTTGTGGGCCAGCCCGTCGGCGTTGCAAGCGTTGCCAGCGCCGTTGTTCACCCGGCAAATCGAGCCGGCCGAGCCCGTCACGGTCACGCCCGCACCCACGATCACACCCGCCAAACCCGTACGGCCCAGCATGGCCGTACGGGACGACACGGTGGCCTCCAAGGCGGCCACCACGCCCCCCGCACCGGCTACCCCAGCCGCCCCCCCTGCCCCCACCCCTGCCCCCACCCCACCGCCTTCCGACGCCGAAGCTGCGGCCCCAGCCGAGCCACCTCAGCCACCTGTGCCACCCGCCTCGTCTGCGGCGGGAGCCGAACCCGCACCCAAGGCGGAGGCCGACCCACCGCCAGCCAGCAGCGCCGCCGCCCCTGCGGCCGACCGCTGGCCCCCGAGCACGCGGCTCAGTTACCGCCTCACCGGCTACTACCGGGGCGACCTGACCGGCGACGCGCAAGTCAACTGGCAGCGCGATGGCGACCGCTATCAGGCGCAGGTGGACATGACCATCGGCCTGATCCTGAAAACCACCCTCACCAGCCAGGGCCAAATCACGGCTGAGGGCTTGGCGCCCAAGGTGTACGAAGAACAGCTAGGCAACCGGCGGCGCAGCGTTCGCCTGGGCGACGAGCAGATCACCCTGGCCAACGGCCAGCAACTGCCCCGCCCGGCCGGGGTGCAAGACACGGCCAGCCAATTCGTCGCCCTCAGCCAGCGCTTTGCCAGCCGCGGCACGCCGCTCAAGGCTGGCGAGTCGGTCAAGTTCTGGATGGCCCGGCCAGGGGGCCTCGACCCATGGGACTACCGGGTGATGGGTTCAGAGCGTTTGCAGTTGCCCAAGCTGGGCGAGGTGGAAGCCTTCCACCTGAAACCAGAGCCGCTGGAGCACCCGCGCGGCAGCATCGTGGCAGAGATGTGGTTCGCCCCCAGCTTGCAGCACTTGCCGGTGCGCATCCGCATCAGCTTCAACCAAGACAGCTTCGTCGACCTTCTGGTTAACACCATCGAGCAACGCTGAGACAGCGCGCCACCCACATTAGCTCAGCGGTCAAACCGGCGGGGCATCGGCCGCGCCCCGCAACGGGAAAGACCCCCCTGGGTTGACTGGCTCAACCGTGGGCTCGGGCGCGGGCCACGGCGGGCGCAGGGTGAGGGCGTCCAGCGTGGGGGCTTGGGGCAACGGGCCAATCCAGCCTGGCACCATGGGCTCGATGAAGCCCCCGCTGGCCAATTGCGCCAACAGCGCGTCGGGTGAGCCCAGGCCAGTGGTCAACCGCGCCAGGTCCGACGCGCGGCGCTTGCCATCCACCAGGATCAGCGCCGACCGCAGCCGTGGCGACAGCCCCCCCGTGCGGCGCACGATCGCATCCACGCCCTTGGGTGTTTTTCGCCAAACCTTGTCGCCCACCATCCGCCACCTCCCGGTACACCGGGACCAGTGTGCGGCGGGCGCGGGTGGGTGAAAGGGATGAACAGGGGCGGTTTGGATGGGCTTATTGGCGGCTTCCCCTATAGTTCGTGGATTGACTTTTTTACGACCACGACCGCCATGACATACGAGACCCTCCTTGTCCGCACCGAAGCCGAGAAAGTCGGTGTCATCACCCTGAACCGGCCCAAACAGCTCAATGCCCTCAACGACCAGTTGATGACCGAACTCGGCCAAGCCCTGCAGGCCTTTGACGCCGACCCCGCGATCGGTTGCATCGTCATCACCGGCAGCGAAAAAGCATTCGCCGCAGGCGCAGACATCGCCGCCATGGCCAAGTACACCTTCGCCGACACCTACGGCGGCGACTTCGTCACCCGCAACTGGGAGACCATCCGTGCGGTCCGCAAGCCGGTCATCGCCGCGGTGAGTGGCTTCGCGCTGGGCGGTGGCTGCGAACTGACCATGATGTGCGACTTCATCATCGCCGCCGACAATGCCAAGTTCGGCCAGCCCGAGGTCAAGCTCGGCGTCATCCCCGGCGCGGGCGGCACCCAGCGGCTGCCGCGCGCCGTGGGCAAGGCCAAAGCCATGGACCTGTCGCTCACCGGCCGCATGATGGACGCCGCCGAAGCCGAACGCGCAGGCCTGGTGAGTCGGGTGGTGCCGTTGGACAAACTGATGGACGAGGCCTTGGCCGCGGCCATCTTGATCGCAGACCAGCCCCGGCTGGCGGTGTACGCCATCAAGGAGTCGGTGAACCGCGCCTTTGAAAGTGGCCTGACCGACGGCGTGATGTTCGAGCGCCGCCTGTTCCACGCGATGTTCGCCACCGCCGACCAGAAAGAAGGCATGGACGCCTTCCTGAACAAGCGCAAGCCCGAGTTCAAAAACGCCTGACCCTGGCGTCTGGTCTATAATCTAGGGCTGTTTGCATGCTGGTAAGCTGCAGACAACAATGGCGCTTTAGCTCAGTCGGTTAGAGCGATGGAATCATAATCCACAGGTCCGCGGTTCGAATCCGTGAAGCGCCACCAACACCCAACCCCCTGACAGATCGGCGATGTGTCAGGGGGTTTTGTTTTGTGGGCCCATGAATGCTTGTGCGTCTGTCGGGCGTCACATGGCGGCCGCGAGGCGGGTGCCCATGTCGATGGCGCGTTTGGCGTCCAGCTCGCCCGCCTCAAACGCGCCACCAATCAAATGCACCGTGATGCCCGCTTGTTGGAGTGGCGCCTGCAGATCGCGCAGGGGTTCCTGGCCAGTGCACAGCACCAAGGTGTCGAACTCCAACACTTGGGCGTCTTGGCGGTCTGCGCCCTGGCTGATCATCAACGCCACGCCCTGACCTGAGGGCGCTGGGCCGATGCGTTCGTAGTGGACCCCGCTGACCATGCGCACGTTCTTGGTCTTGAGCGCCGCACGGTGGATCCAGCCGGTGGTCTTGCCCAGCGACTGCCCGGTCTTGCCCGGTTTGCGCTGCATCAGCGTGACCTCTCTCGCAGGCGGTGCGGGTTGCGGCAACAACAGGCCGCCCGGATGGGCTTGCGGATCGCCCACGCCCCACTCCCGCAACCAGGCGGTGGTGTCCAGCGTGGGAGATGCGTGGCCTTGGTCGGCGCCGTGCGACAAATACTCTGCCACGTCGAACCCGATGCCGCCAGCACCCAAGATGCCCACGCGCCGACCGACAGGCCGCTGGTGCCACAGCACGTCGATGTAACTCAACACACCGGGGTGTTCTTGCCCCGGGATGTGGGGGTTGCGCGGGGTGACGCCGGTGGCCAGCACCACCGCATCAAACCCCTGCCCCACCAAGTCAGAAGCCGACACGCGCCGACCCAGTTGCAGCCGCACCCCGTTGGTGTCGATCAGCCGGGCGAAGTAGCGCAGCGTCTCATGAAACTCTTCCTTGCCAGGAATGGTTTTGGCCATGTTGAACTGCCCGCCGATGCGTTCTGCCGCGTCGAACAGGTGCACGTCGTGGCCCCGCTGCGCCAGCGTGGTGGCGGCCGCCAAACCCGCCGGACCGGCACCCACCACGGCATATCGCTTTGTTTGAATGGCGGGTGAGATCACCAACTCGGTCTCGTGGCAGGCGCGCGGGTTGACCAAGCAGCTGGCCAGCCTGTTTTTGAAGGCATGGTCCAGGCACGCCTGGTTGCAAGCGATGCAGGTGTTGATGTCTTGGCTGCGCCCAGCCGCGGCCTTGCGCACGAAGTCGGGGTCCGCCAGAAACGGCCGGGCCATGCTGACCATGTCGGCGTCGCCATTGGCCAATATGCCTTCGGCAACGTCGGGCGTGTTGATGCGGTTGCTGGTGACCACCGGGATCGGGTTGCCCTCGCTGCGCAAGTCGTCGCGCAGTTTGCGCGTGACCCAAGTGAAAGCACCGCGTGGCACGCTGGTGGCAATGGTCGGAATGCGCGCCTCGTGCCAACCAATGCCAGTGTTCAGCAACGTGGCGCCCGCCGTGCTGATGGCACGGGCCAGCGCCAGCACCTCCTCCCAGGAACTGCCGCCGGGGATCAAATCGATCAGACTGATGCGGTAGATGAGGATGTAGTCCGGACCCACTGCCTCGCGGATGCGGCGCACGATCTCCACCGCGAGGCGCATGCGGTTGGCGTACGCACCGCCCCACTCGTCTTGGCGCTGGTTGGTGTGGCCAACGAGAAACTGGTTGATCAAGTAGCCCTCGCTGCCCATGACTTCGACCCCGTCATAGCCCGCGTCACGCGCCAGCTGGGCACACCGCACGAACGCACGGATCTGCCGCTCTATGCCGCGCGCCGACAGCGCGCGCGGTGTGAACGGTGAAATGGGGCTTTGGATGCGGCTTGGCGCCACGCACAGCGGGTGGTACCCATATCGGCCGGTGTGCAAGATTTGCAACGCAATCTTGCCGCCTTCGGCATGCACCGCCCGGGTGACCGTCTGGTGCCGTTGGGCGGCACGCGGCGTGGCCAGGGTGCCCGCAAACGGCTTGGCCCAACCTTCGATGTTGGGCGCAAAGCCACCCGTCACGATCAGCCCCACGCCGCCCCTGGCCCGCTCGGCGTAAAACTCCGCCATGCGAGGGAAGTGCTTGCGGCTGTCCTCCAGGCCCGTGTGCATGCTCCCCATCAGAACCCGGTTCTTCAACCGGGTGAAGCCCAGGTCCAGAGGGCTGAGTAAGTGCGGGAACGGGGATGGGGTCGCGGCGGTCAACGTCATGGCACCCAGCATACGCCGCCGACCGTCGCCCTATTCACACCATCTGGAAGTGGTCGGCGTTGAGCTGCATCACCGACCGGGTGGGCGCTAGAGCGCCTTTTCGGTGGGCATCGGCGCGGGGCAACAGCCGCTCGAAATAGAACTCGGCCGTTTGGATCTTGGCCTGGTAAAACTCGGCCGACTCTTCGCCACGCCCGCTGCGAAGCAGCTCGGCCGCCGTCACCGCTTGCTGTAGCCAGCTGTGGGCCATCATCACAAAACCCGCATACATCAGGTAGTCCACGCTGGAGGAACCCACCTGCTCGCGGTCGCGGGCCGCGCGCAGCATGATGCGGGTGGTCATCAAGTTCCACTCGATGGCGCGGCGCACCAAAGCGCGCGACATACGGCCCAGGGGGCCAGACGCGAACACATGGCCCTTGGCCAGGCCCAGCATGGTGCCGGTGAACTCGCGCACGCACTTGCCTTTGGTGTTGAGCAAGACCTTGCGGCCCAGCAAGTCCAACGCCTGAATGCCGGTGGTGCCCTCGTAAATCGTCGCGATGCGGGCGTCGCGCGCGATCTGCTCCATGCCGTGCTCTTTGATGTAGCCGTGACCACCGAACACCTGCATGCCCAGGTTGGCCGCTTCCAGGCCCATTTCAGTCAAAAAGCCTTTGAGGATGGGGGTGTAGAAGCCGAGTTCGTTGTCGTGGTGCTCGTACTCTTTGGGCTTGCCTTCAGCCACAGCATTGAACATCTTGTCGGCGATCTTGGCCGCGCTGTAGACCATGGCCCGGCCGCCCTCGGCGATGGCTTTCTGGGTCAACAACATGCGGCGCACATCGGGGTGCCAAATCAGCGCGTCGGCACTGTGCTGTGGCTCTTTCTTGCCCGACAAGGCGCGCATCGAGCGGCGCTCTTTGGCATAGGGCAGAGCGCCTTGGAACGACAACTCGGCATGGGCCACACCCTGGATGGCGGTGCCCACGCGGGCGGTGTTCATGAAGGTGAACATCGCCTCCAGGCCCTTGTTGGGCTCGGAAATCATGTACGCGGTGGCGGCGTCGAAGTTCAGCACCGCGGTGGCACTGCCAGCGATGCCCATCTTGTGCTCCAGCGAACCACAGTGGACCTGGTTGCGCTGGCCCAGTGCACCGTCGGCACCCACCACGTACTTGGGGATGACGAACAGGGAAATGCCGCGCGTGCCCGCGGGCGCGCCCGGCAGCCGGGCCAGCACGATGTGGACGATGTTCTCAGCCAGGTCGTGGTCGCCAGACGAAATGAAGATCTTGGTGCCGGTGACCGCGTAGCTGCCGTCTGGCTGGGGCTCGGCCTTGGTCTTCACTTGGGCCAGATCGGTGCCACACTGGGGCTCGGTCAGGCACATGGTGCCGGTCCATTCGCCCGACACCAGGCGGGGCAGGTAGTTTTTCTTGATGTCGTCGGTGCCAAACTGCAAGATGGTGTTGATGCAGCCAATGCTCAGTCCGGGGTACATGGTGAAGGCCCAGTTGGCCGCACCCATCATTTCCGACTTGAACAGGTTGAGCGACATCGGCAGGCCTTGGCCACCGTACTCCACCGGGAACGACAACCCCTGCCAGCCGCCCGCGACGAATTCGGCATAGGCCTCCTTGAACCCGGTGGGCGTGGTGACCACACCGTCTTTCAGCTGGCACCCCTCTTGGTCACCGACGGCGTTCAAGGGGGACAGCACCTCTTCACACAGGGTGGCTGCACCCTCGAGGATCGCGTCCACCATCTCGGGTGTGGCTTCGGCGCCGTTGGACAGGCCCGCATAGTGGCCAGGGTAGTCCAGCACCTCGTTGATCAAAAAGCGCATGTCGCGCAGGGGGGCTTTGTATTGCAACATGGGATTACCTTTCAAGGATGGCAACGACGCCTTGACCACCTGCCGCACAGATGGAAATCAGGCCGCGGCCCGACCCCTTCTGCGCCAACATCTTGGCAAGCGTCGCAACGATGCGGCCGCCAGTGGCGGCGAACGGGTGGCCAGCGGCCAGTGAACTGCCGTTGACGTTGAGCTTGGACAGGTCGATCTCGCCAGGGGGTTGGTCGAGTCCCAGCTTGTCGCGGCAAAACGCCGGGTCTTTCCACGCGTCCAGCGTGCACAGCACCTGGGCAGCAAAGGCCTCGTGGATCTCGTAATAGTCGAAGTCTTGCAAGGTCAGGCCCGCGCGGGCCAACATGCGCGGCACCGCATAGGCGGGGGCCATCAACAAGCCTTCTTTCTTGTCGAAAAAGTCCACCGCCGCCACTTCGCTGAACGTGAGGTAGGCCAGCACGGGAATGCGGCGCTCGGCGGCCCAGGCCTCGCTGGCCAGCAGCACCGCAGACGCGCCGTCGGTCAAGGGGGTGGAGTTGCCCGCGGTGAGCGTGCCCTGGCCGGGGGCCACCTTTTTGTCGAACACCGGCTTGAGCGTGCGCAGCTTCTCGATGGTCAGGTCGGCGCGCAGGTTGTTGTCGCGCGTCACGCCTTTGAACGGCGTCATCAGGTCGTTGAAGAAACCCGATTGATAGGCTTTGGCCAGGTGGTGGTGGCTGTTCAAGGCCAGTTCGTCTTGGGCTTCGCGGGTCACGCCCCAGGTGCGCGCCATCAGCTCGGCGTGTTCGCCCATCGACAGGCCGGTGCGCGGCTCGCCGTTGCGGGGCAACGCGGGCTTGACGAACATGCTGGGGCGCAATCGCAACGCCGTGGCCAAGCGCTGGCCAGTGGTCTTGGCGCGCGAGAGGTCCAGCAAAATCTTGCGCATCTTCTCGTTCAGGCCGATCGGCGCGTCGGAGGTGGTGTCGACACCGCCCGCGATGCCCGACTCGATGTGGCCAAGCGCGATCTTGTTGGCCACCAAGATGGCCGCCTCCAGCCCCGTACCGCAGGCTTGCTGCAAATCGAACGCGGGGGTTTCTCGCGCCAGCGTGGTGGAAAGCACCGATTCGCGCACCAGGTTGAAATCGCGCGAGTGTTTCATCACCGCGCCAGCGGCCACATCGCCCAACCGTTCGCCGTGCAGGTTGAACCGGTCCACCAGCCCCTGGAGTGTGGCGGTCAGCATCTCCTGATTGGAGGCATGCGAATAAACCGTGTTGGAGCGGGCAAACGGGATGCGGTTGCCGCCGAGGATGGCAACGCGTCGGACGGTGGTCATGGTGGGGTTCCTGGGCTGGAGGGACAGAGGATTGGCGGTTGTCGGACGACAGGGGTCATCGGGCATTCATGGGTCAGGGCGTCAGTGGTCCAGCTGGCCGCGCAGGTGCGGCTTTTGGCCTTTGCCGTCGCGCACCTCGAAGGTGGCGCCTTCCCGGTGGCGGGCCGACCACAAAGTGGCTCGGCCTGGCAGGAACAGGGGCGTCTTGAACTCGATCTGCAAACGCGCCTGGTCCAGCGGGCGGTCGGGCATCAAACACGCCGCTGCGCGGGCACTGGTCCACATGCCGTGGGCAATCGCCCGCTTGAACCCAAACAGCTTGGCGGTCAGCGCCGACAAATGGATGGGGTTGCGGTCGCCAGACACCGCGCCGTAGCGACGGCCGAGGTTGGCTGGGGCAAAAAAGTCCGCCTGCCGCGAGAGCGGTTGGCTGCTGGCGATTTGGCTCAGATAAGGCGCGCCGCTGGCTGGCTTGATGCCCACGCGCAGCAGAGTTTGAGTGGCGCTCCACACCAGTTCATCGTCTCTCAAGATGCGCAGCTTGAGGTCAAACACCTGACCTTTGTCGTGGGCCGACAAACCACCGGTTTGCAACTCCACCCGCACCGCATCGCCCGCATGCAGGCGCTGGTGCTGCGTGATGGCGTTGGCCAGGTGCACCGTGCCCATGGCAGGCCAAGGGCAGTCGGGTGAGCTGATGTAATGGGTGACCAGGGGAAAGGTCAACATCTGGGGGTAGATCAGGGGCACGCCATCGCCCGGCTTGAACCCGCACACGGCGGCGTAGCGGGCCACGTGCGCGCCATCCAGAACCACCCGCGGCATGACCAGGGTCACCTCGGGCAAAGCGGCCAGGGGGCCAGGGCGTTTGCGGCTGGTGCCCAAGGCCCGGAAAAACGTGGTGGCCAAGCCGGGGGCCTGGGTGATCTCCAGGGTTTTCATGCTCAGGCGCCAATCAGGCTTTGGCCGCACACGCGCACCACGTTGCCAGTCAAGCCCGACGACGCAGGCGATGCGAACCAGGCAATCGCCTCGGCCACGTCCACCGGCTGCCCGCCCTGGCCCATCGAGTTCATCCGGCGACCGGCTTCGCGGATCATCAAGGGCACGGCAGCGGTCATCTGGGTTTCAATGAAACCTGGTGCCACCGCGTTGATCGTGATGCCGCGCTGCGCCAGCAGCGGTGCGTGGCTCTGCACCATGCCAATCACCCCGGCCTTGGACAAGGCATAGTTGGTTTGTCCGAGGTTGCCCGAAATGCCCGAGATGGACGACACGCACACGATGCGGCCACCCGCACGGAGCGCACCCGATTCGACCAGAGCCTCATTGATGCGTTCCTGGGTGGACAGGTTGACGTTGACCACCGAGTGCCAGAGGTGCTCTTTCATGTTGGCGATGGTTTTGTCGCGCGTGATGCCCGCGTTGTGCACCACCACGTCCCAGCCGCCGTCGGCCAGCGCCGCATCCAGCAACGCTTGTGGCGCCTCGGGCGCGCCAATGTCCAAGGCCAGGGCGGTCGCGCCCAGGCGCTTGGCCACAGCGTCGAGCCCGGCCTGCGCCTGCGGCACATCCATGCAAATGACCTGGGCGCCGTCGCGCGCCATCACTTCGGCAATCGCCTCACCAATGCCCCGCGACGCACCGGTGACCAAGATTTTTTTTCCCGCCAGCGGCTGGGACCAGTCCACACCCGTGGCACCGGCGCCCTGACCCACCCCGATGCGCACCACCTGGCCCGACACGTACGCGCAGCGTGGCGACAGCAAAAACCGCAGCGTGCTTTCCATCTGGTCTTCTGCGCCTTCGGCCACATAGACCAGTTGCACCGTGATCGCGCGCTTGAGCTCCTTGGCCAGTGCGCGGGTCAGGCCTTCTAGGGCGCGTTGTACCGTGGCCTGGCGCGGGGCGCTGCAGCCTTCCGGGGGCCGGCCCAACACGACGACCCGACCGCAGGTCAGCACCGAGCGGGCCGCGTCATGAAAGAACTGGTAGATCGCGTCGGTTTCTTCACTGGATCGCAGGCCTGTGGCGTCGAACACCAGGGCTTTCACCTTCTCGCCGGGCTGATCGCCCACGCCCCAACGGCCGGTCATCAGCCCGGCCTGGCTGGCCGTCTGGGCCCATTGCGGGTGGCCGCGATGGGCCAATGACTGCACCCCCATGGACAGAAAACAGCGCGCCAGCGCGGGCAACAGCTGCGGGGTGTCACCCGCGCCCACCAGCACCGTGCCCCGCACCACCGGCTGACCCGCTTGGTGGCGCTCCAGCGGCAGGGGCTGGGGCAGGCCGAGGGCGGTCACCAGGCGTGAGCCCACCGAAGAATTGGCGAAACCAAGGTATGAGTCGGACATGTGGAAAGCCTTTGCGCAGGTTGGCGGGGTTCGTTGCTGCGGATTGTGTACAGTTGTACACTGAATTTCAATGTTTTTCTGGTCTGATTGGTGAATAGGGTCTAAATTTCATGGCCGTTGCCACACCGGCACTGGCCACGCGACCCGACGATCCCACCCCACTGCCCCCTGTCCACCGTGCCGCCCGATCCAAGCCGAAAGCCCGCCGAAGAGCTGACCCGGACCGAACGCAAAGACCTGACGCGCGGCAGCCTGCTGCGCGCGGCACTGGCACTGATGGGTCAAGGCCGCAGTTTCACCAGCCTGGGCATCCGGGAAATCGCCCGCGAAGCGGGCATGGTGCCGAACGCGTTTTACCGGCACTTCAAAACCACCGACGAGCTGGGCCTGGCGCTGGTGGAGGAAGTCAGCCTCACGCTGCGGCGCTTGTTGCGCGAGGCGCGTCAGCCCCATGTGCCGCAAAGCGATGTGGTGCGGCAGTCGGTCCAGGTGTATTTCCGATACGTGGTGAGCAACCGGCTGCAGTTTTTGTTCATTTGCAGCGAACGCGCCGGAGGCAGCCGGGCACTGCGCACCGCCATACGGCACGATGTGGCGGCGTTCACCAGCGACATGGCGCACGACATTCGGCGCCTGGGCCTGTTCCCAGACCTGTCGCCCGAGAGCCTGCATCTGGTGTGCGGCCTGATGGTGACCAGCATGCTGGCAGTGGCGCCCGAAATCCTGGACCTGCCGCCCGACCAGCCCGCGCTGGCAGCACAAATGACCGATGCCACGGTGCAACAGCTCCACATCATCTTGATGGGCGCTGCGGGCTGGAAAGACCGGCCCGCAACACGCGCCCCCGCCTGAGCGACACCCCAGCCGACTGGGCACACCTACAATCCGTCACCCGCGTGGCCCGTGCGCCCCGCGGTGCCCCACAGCCTCTGGAGAACACCATGAACCGCTGCCCCGCCAAACCCCGCCCTGCCCGGGCGTGGTTGTACGCCGCCACGGCGCTGACGCTGTGGGCGACCTCGCCCGGCCACGCCCAGGTGACGCGCCAGTTCCCGCCCAATGCCCTGCGTGGCGACTTGGTGGTGACCACGCCACCCGATGTGCTGATGAACGGCCAACCAGCGCGCTTGTCGCCAGGCGCGCGCATCCACAACGACACCAACAACGCGCTGGTGCTGTCCGCCAGCCTGAGCGGCCAAAGGTGGCGGGTTCACTACGTGTGCGACCCCCAAGGCCTGGTGCACCAGGTCTGGTTGCTGACCGAACAAGAGGCGCGCCAGGGTTTGCCTGGGCAGCGCCGCAACCCGCCGGTGTGCGGAGCCCGACCATGAGCAAAAAAGTCTTCATCAAAACCTTTGGCTGCCAGATGAACGAGTACGACTCGGACAAGATGGTGGACGTGCTGCGCGCGGCCGAAGGCTACGAAGCCACCCACAACGTGGACGAGGCCGACTTGATCCTGTTCAACACCTGCTCGGTGCGCGAGAAGGCCCAAGAAAAGGTGTTTTCCGACCTGGGCCGCGTCAAGCACCTGAAGAAAAAAGGCGTGCAAATCGGCGTGGGCGGTTGCGTGGCCAGCCAGGAGGGCGCGGCCATCATCGAGCGCGCGCCATACGTGGACGTGGTGTTCGGCCCGCAAACGCTGCACCGCCTGCCCGAGATGCTGTCGGCCCGCGCGGCGCAGCAGCGCCCGCAGGTGGACATCACCTTCCCTGAAATCGAGAAGTTTGACCACCTGCCACCCGCCCGGGTGGAGGGCGCGACCGCCTTCGTTTCCATCATGGAGGGTTGCTCCAAATACTGCAGCTACTGCGTGGTGCCCTACACCCGCGGTGAAGAGGTGAGTCGCCCGTTTGAAGACGTGCTGGTGGAGGTGGCGGGCCTGGCAGACCAGGGCGTGAAAGAGGTGACGCTGCTGGGTCAAAACGTCAACGCCTACCGCGGCAAGATGGGCGATACCGCAGACATCGCCGACTTCGCCACGCTGATCGAGTACGTGGCCGAGATCCCTGGCATCGAGCGCATCCGATACACCACCAGCCACCCCAACGAATTCACCCAGCGGCTGATCGACGTCTACGCCAAAGTGCCGCAACTGGTGAGCCACCTGCACCTGCCGGTGCAACACGGCAGCGACCGCATCCTGATGGCCATGAAGCGCGGCTACACCGCGATGGAATACAAGTCCACCGTGCGCAAGCTGCGCGCGATCCGGCCCGAGATGTCGCTTTCCAGCGATTTCATCGTTGGTTTTCCGGGCGAAACCGACGACGACTTTGCCAAGCTGATGAAGCTGGTCACTGACGTGGGCTACGACAGCTCGTTCAGCTTCATCTTCAGCCCGCGCCCCGGAACCCCGGCGGCCAACCTGGCCGACGACACGCCCCACGCGGTCAAGCTCGCGCGGCTCCAGCAGCTGCAGGCCACGCTGGACGAGAACGTGGCGCGCATCAGCGCCAGCCGGCTCGGCACGGTGCAAAAGGTGCTGGTGGAAAGCCCGGCCCGCAAAGACCCCACCCAGCTGTTTGGCCGCACCGAATGTAACCGCGCGGTGGTGCTCAGTGGACCGCCGCGGCTGGTGGGGCAGATGGTGGACGTGCGCATCACCGATGCCCCACAACGGGTGCTGCGCGGGGAGGTGTTGACCCGCGAACCGGCATGATGACCAGCCAACCTGGGTCGGTTAAATGCTATTAAATAAGTAGCTAAATAACGGCATCTGGCGAGGGCTGAACGCCAAAAACGCTTGAAATTCAGCTCGGCGTGGCTCTGGGGCGCTGTTTTGCGCAAAAAACGCAAAAAACACCGTCAAACACCCGGGCGGCAAACCGTGCCGCACACCCACATCGGGTGAATCCGGTCCGCGCCATGGCCCGGGCCATGTGGCTCAGAACGGCATGCCGCCTTTCATGCCGCCCATGCGCTTCATCATTTTCATCAGGCCGCCGCCCTTCATCTTTTTCATCATGCCCTGCATCTGGTCAAACTCCTTGAGCAGGCGGTTGACCTCCTGAACGTGCACACCCGCCCCGGCGGCGATGCGGCGTTTGCGGGTGGCCTTGATGAGATCGGGCTTGCGCCGCTCCAGCGGCGTCATGCTTTGGATGATGCCGGCCTTGCGGCGAATGTCTTTTTCTGCCCGGTCCATGTCCACCTGACCCGCCTTGACCGCCATCTGAGCGGGCAACTTGTCCATCAGGCTGGACAAGCCCCCCATCTGCTTCATTTGCTGGATCTGGCTGAGGAAATCGTTCAGGTCGAAGCCCTCGCCGCTTTTGACCTTGGCCGCCAGCTTTTGCGCGGCGGCGACGTCTACGCCCGCCGTGACCTGCTCCACCAGCGCCACGATGTCGCCCATGCCGAGCACCCGCCCGGCGTGGCGCTCAGCGTCGAACACCTCCAGCCCGTCGAGTTTCTCGCTGACGCCCGCGAACTTGATCGGCGCGCCGGTGACTTGACGCACACTCAGCGCCGCACCGCCGCGCGAGTCGCCATCGGTCTTGGTCAGCACAATGCCCGTCAGGGGCAATGCGTCCTTGAACGCTTTGGCGGTGTTGACGGCGTCCTGACCTTGCATGGCGTCCACCACGAACAGCGTCTCCACAGGGTTGACTGCGCCGTGGAGCGCTTTGATCTCCCGCATCAACGCGTCATCGATCGCCAGCCGACCGGCGGTGTCCACCAGCAGCACATCGAAATAGTGCTTGCGCGCATGGTCCAGTGCCGCCAAGGCGATGTCCACTGGCCGCTGGTCGGGCGTGCTCGGGAACCATTCGGCACCGGCCTGGGCGGTGACGGTTTTCAATTGCTGGATGGCCGCTGGTCGGTACACGTCGCCGGAGACGGTGAGCACCTTTTTCCTGCGCTTTTCCATCAGGTGCTTGGCCAGCTTGGCCGTGGTGGTGGTTTTGCCCGCGCCCTGCAACCCGGCCATCAAAATCACCGCTGGCGGTTGCGCGGCTAGGTTGATGTCGCTCACGCCTTCGCCCATGGTGGCGGCCAGCTCGCGGTTGACGATGCCCACCAACGCTTGGCCGGGCGACAGCGAACCCAGCACCTCTTGGCCCAGCGCCTTGTCTTTCACCCGCGCGATGAAGTCGCGCACCACCGGCAGGGCCACGTCCGCCTCCAGCAGCGCCATGCGCACCTCGCGCAACATGTCCTGCACATTGGATTCGGTGATGCGGGCTTGGCCCCGCATCTCTTTGACGAGGCGCGAGAGTTTGTCGGTGAGGGCGGAGGCCATGAGGGAGGGCTCCAGGGCGTCTGGAGCAAAGCTAAACTGTGGCCATGATTTTAACTTTCAGCCATGGTTGGCCGATGGTGCTGGGCATTGGCACCACGGTGGCCTACGCCCTCCCCGCGCTGGCGGGGCGGTGGCTGGGGGCACACACCGCCTGGCAGATGCTGGTACTCGCCTGGCTGCTGCACGCGCTGACGCTGAGCACCAGCCTGATCGGGCCGGAGCCACACTTTGGCTTTGCCCCGGCGTTGTCCGGGACCGCATGGCTGGCCATGACGGTCTACGGCATCGAGCGGCAGGTCTTCCCGAAGCTCCGCCCCGGTTGGGCGCTGGCCGGTGTGGGTGCGGTGACGGTGCTGCTGGCCATGGCTTTTCCAGGCGCCACACAACACCCCAGTGCATCGGGCTGGTTGCCACTGCACTTTTTGCTGGGCATCGCGTCGTATGGCCTGTTTGCCGCGGCCATTGTTCACGCCTGGTGGATGACCCGGGCGGAGAAATCCATGCGATCGGCGCAGGGCGACGACGGCGGCCTGCCACTGCTCACCCTGGAGCGGCTGACCTTCCGATTCGTGGCTGCCGGCTTCGTGCTGCTGTCCCTCACCCTGTTGGCGGGGGTGTTGTTCAGTGAGTCGTTGTACGGCGCAGGCCGCGGCTGGCGATGGGACCACAAAAGCATTTTTGCGGTGCTGTCGTGGGCGGTCTTCGCCACCCTGCTGGTGGGACGCCGCCGTTTCGGCTGGCGCGGCAAGCGCGCGGTGCGGGTGCTGTACGTGGGCAGCGGCTTGCTGCTGCTGTCCTATGTCGGTTCGCGCTTCGTGTTCGAAGTGGTGCTGGGGCGGTCGCTGTGAAGTACGTGGTGTTGGCGCTCGTGTTGGTGGGCGTGGTCTGGTTGTGGCGCCACCAACGCGACAGCGACGCCCGCGACGCGGCCGCGGAAGCGGCCAAAGCCGCCAAAAAACGCCGCGCCACCGCTCCCCCAGAGCCGCCCAAAGACATCGTGGCCTGCCCGGTGTGTGGTCTGCACTCGCCCCTGGCCGACACGGTGCCCGGGGCGCTGGCGCGCTACTGCAGCGCCGAGCACCTGCGGCAAGCCGAGCACTGACGCCGAACCACACACCCCCATGGTCAGCGTCGCCCCGACACTGAACGATCCCGATCCGGCGTTCGCCGCGCCCAACGACACGACCATGGTGCGGCTGTGGCAAGGCTTCATGACGGCTCGGGTCGCCATCGCAATGGTGTTGCTGTTGCTGCACGCCACCGTGTTTTTGATGGGGATCGCCAACACGGTCGGCGCCATGCTGCTGTGCGCCGTCTACCTGCTGGTCTGCCTGGGTGTTCGGCTGGTGATGACCCCGCCCGGATCTAGCGACGCGTTCGTGCGCCAGTGGCCGCTGACGATTGGCGTCGACGTGGTGGGCTGCGCCGCGCTGCAATTCAGCCAGTCGGCGGGCATCAACTACGTGGCGCTGTTCGCCCTGCCGGTGTTGCTGGCCTCGGTGCTGGGCACCCGCACCTTTGGGCTGGCCACCGCGTCTGCCGTCACCTTGTTGCTGTTCGCCCAAGCCTTGGGGGAGCGGCCGCATGCCGAAGCCGCTTACCTGCAAGCCGCGCTGGTGGGCACGGGCCTGATGGCGGTGGCCTTGCTGGCGCGGCAGCTGGCCCGGCGCTTGGCAAGGCAGGAGCAACTCACCCAGCAAAGCGCGCTGGCGGCGCAGGCCCAAAGCCGGGTGAACGAGCTGATCGTTGAAAACCTGCCCGATGGTATTTTGGTGGTGAACCGGCAAGGTGTGGTGCAAGCGGCCAATCCCGCCGCGCGCCGCATGCTGGCACGCCAGGAGGAGCCCGCTGACGAGGTGACTGGCGCTGCGCTGCCCATCACGCTGTTCGCAGACGCGGCCTGGTACCCGCTTGCCACGCTGGTGCACGAAACCCTGACCCGGCAGACCCCGCGATCGGCGGACGTCACGCTCAACGCGATCGGCTCCACGCTGCGCCTGCGCGCCAGCACCCGCCTGACCTCGGCCCACCCGTCTGCGGACGCAGGGCTGTGTGTGTTGTTCCTGCAAGACCTGCGCGAACTCGAAGCGCAGATGCGCAACGACAGCCTTGTCTCCATGGGCCGCATGTCCACCGCTGTGGCCCACGAGATCCGTAACCCCCTGGCGGCGATCGTGCAAGCCAACGCCCTCCTGGGTGAAGATTTGTTGACGCCACAGCACCAGCGTCTGACGCAAATGATCCAGCACAACGCACAGCGGCTGGACCAGATTGTGGAGGAGGTGCTGAACCTGTCTCGCATCCACCAGCCCGGTGACCCCACCCCCACGGTGCCGCTGGACGCCCAGGTCCAACATTGCTGCCACGAGTGGATGCAACACAACCACCCAGCGGACCGGGTGACCCTGCAGCTGGCCGCCGCCAGCGCGGTGGTCGCGTTCGACGCCGACCACTTGCGGCGCGTGCTGATCAACCTGCTGGACAATGCCCACCGCTACGCCACCGGCGAGCGCGACGCGGTGGTGGTCAGCACCAGTGCCGTCGGGCGATGGGTCAACTTGTCTGTCTGGAGCGCGGCCGCGCCCTTGGAAAGATCGGTCGAACGCCACCTGTTCGAGCCGTTTTTTTCGTCCGAAAGCCGGTCCACCGGCTTGGGCTTGTACATTTGCCGCGAATTGTGCGAACAGCATGGCGCACGCATCGCCTACCGGCGCCGGGCACACCGCGGCACCGACGGCAACGACTTCAGCGTCCAGATGCAACGCCTGCCCACGCCCGTTCAGCCAGCCGTGACCGCATCGCCCAACTGACCATGCCCCCACACCCCACCCCGACTGCCCGTGTCCTGGTGATCGACGACGAGCCCGATCTGCGTACCCTCTATGAGCTGACGCTGCTGCGAGAGGGCTACCTCGTCGAAGCGGCCGACACCGTGCTGGCGGCGCAACAGCAATTGGCCGTCCAGCGCTTCGACGCGGTCATCACCGACATGCGGTTGCCCGATGGCACAGGCCTGGAAGTGCTGCACACATTGGCCCGCCAGGGCCGGGGCGAGCGCTGCGTGGTGATCACCGCTTACGGCTCGGCCGACAACGCGGTCGAGGCACTCAAGGCCGGCGCTTTCGATTACCTCACCAAACCCGTGGACCTGAAGCGCTTCCGCAGCGTGGTGGCGTCTGCCCTCGAACAAGGCCGACCGACTGCGGCAGGCGCCAAGCGCGCGCCTTCCTACAAGACCCCAGACAAGGACCTGGCCGCCGACCCCGGCCTGCAGGCGCTGCAACGCCTGGTGGGCGACTCGGCAGCGATGCACGCCGTGCGCGCCCGCATCGACAAAGTGGCGCGCAGCATGGCCCCGGTGCTGGTGTCGGGCGAGTCGGGCTCGGGCAAGGAACTGGCCGCCCGGGCCATCCACGCCTGCAGCCACCGCAGCGGGGGGCCATTTGTCGCGGTGAACTGCAGCGCCATCCCGGAAAACTTGCTGGAAACCGAGTTCTTCGGCGCACGCAAAGGCGCTTACACGGGCGCCCACCAAGACCGCGACGGCCATTTCCAGGCGGCCGCTGGCGGCACTTTGTTTCTGGACGAGGTGGGTGACCTGCCCCTGGCGATGCAAGCCAAGCTGCTGCGCGCGATCCAGGAGCGCGCGGTCCGGCCTGTTGGGGCGACCCAAGAAGAACCGACCGACACCCGCATCGTCAGTGCGACCCACAAGGACTTGGCGGCCGAGGTGCAGGCGGGCCGCTTCCGCCAGGACCTGTATTACCGCCTCGACGTGATCGACCTTCGCATGCCCGCCTTGCGCGAACGCCGCGAAGATCTGCCCGCGCTGTGCGAGGCGCTGCTGCACAAAATCGCGGGCGAATCCGGCGACCCGGTGCCCAGCCTGTGCCCCAGCGCGCTGGTGGCGTTGCAGCACCACCCCTTCACCGGCAATGTGCGCGAGCTGGAAAACCTGCTGCACCGCGCGGCGGCGCTCAGCGATGGGCGCCCCCTGCGCATGGACCTCCGAACCGACGGGTCGCCCCCCGCCCCAGCAGGCGGCCCCGAAGCGCCTGCGCCCGATGCAACGGCCACGTCGTCCCAGGCCGCCCTCCCGCCCACCACACCGGCAGTGGCGTCCGCCTCCGCGATCAACCCGCCGCGGACCCCCGCGGCCAATGCGCCCGCGACGACGGTGCACCCGTTTCCTGCAGGTGGTTTGCCGTCCGACCTGCAAGCCCACCTCGACCAGCAAGAGCGCGCGATCTTGTTGCAGGCGCTGCGAGAAACCGGCTTCAATCGCACCGCGGCGGCAGCGGCATTGGGGCTGAGCCTGCGGCAAATCCGCTACCGCATCGACCGATTGAACATCGCGTTGGACGACGCCGGGCCCGCGCCGTGAACCCGAGCGGCCCCGCTTCGACCCGGCATCCGCCCCTCTGGCAAGCGGGGTGGTACCGCTTCGCAAGGCACCTGCCATCGCCCAACCACGGACCACGCCCCGACGGCGTGTCGGTGGACCTGGTGGTGGTCCATGCCATCAGCCTGCCACCGGGCCAATTCGGGGGCGGCGAGGTGCAGGCGTTGTTCACCAATGCGCTCGACTGGGACGCCCACCCCTACTTCGGCACCATCCGCGGGCTGCAGGTGTCTGCGCACTTTTTCATTGAACGCACCGGTGCCCTTTGGCAATTCGTCAGCGCCGACGACCGGGCGTGGCACGCAGGGCAATCCAGCTTCCGCGGTCGAGGCAATTGCAACGACTTTTCTGTCGGCATCGAACTCGAAGGCACGGACCACGGCCCGTTCGAGGCCGCCCAATACGAATCCTTGGCCAGCGTGTGCAGCGCCATCGCCCAACGCCACCCGGTGACCCACATCACCGGTCATGAGCACATCGCGCCCGGCCGCAAGCAAGACCCCGGGCCGGGTTTCGCATGGCCTGCGTTACAGCGCGCACTTGGCTGGCCCGACCAGTGTTTTCCCGATCCCGCCTGAAGCGCCACCCCGCCCTCTGGCTTGCGGGTGCGCTGTGCCCCGCCAAAGGCTGCCAGTGCCGATTCGGCGAACCCAGACCTCATGCGGCTCAGCAAAGGAAATCCGGCGCCGTGCCGCACCAGCGCTTGACCTGAACAAGCCAGCGTAAACGCCACAAGGCGTTGCACCGAACCGGCAAAAAATACACGCGCCGCGGGCACAAAAAAGGGGCGCACGCACAACCGCGCCGCCACCGCCGGATACACTACCCCTAGTGGCTTGCCTCGCCTGAAGACCCCATATATAGTGTCTTGAACGCGAGCCGAATCCAGAATATCAGCGACTCAACCGCCCCGAGCCACCCGCAGAAGGTGGCCAAGAAGACAGCGCTCCAAGTGCTGCCCCGAAGCCCTGCGCAGAGCCAACCACCACAACACGTCGAACGAGGAACCCATGTCCACTGTTTTGTCCCAACCAGCGTCGCCCACCGCCCATCCCCTGCCCGCCGCCGCAACCAGCGGCTCACCCGCCTTGGCGCCCCATGTGCTGGCCAATTACCAGATCATTCGCCGCAACGGGTCGGTCGTGGCGTTCGAGCCGAGCAAGGTGGCGATCGCCATGATGAAGGCCTTCTTGGCGGTTCATGGCACCCAAGGCGCGGCGTCGGCCAGCGTGCGCGAAACGGTGGACGGTTTGACGCAAGCGGTGACCCGTGCGCTGGTGCGTTCGCGCCCAGGTGGGGGCACGTTCCACATCGAGGACGTGCAAGACCAGGTGGAGCTCGGCCTGATGCGCGGTGGCCACCACGAAATCGCCCGGGCTTACGTGCTGTACCGCGAAAAGCGCGCCCAAGAACGGGCGAAACAAGCCGCACCCGCTGCCAGCGATGCCCCCACGCTGCATGTGTTGGACGGCGGCGAACGGGTTCCTCTGGACCACAACCACTTGGGCCAACTGATCGAGTCGGCTTGCCAAGGTCTGGGCAAAGACGTCAGTGCCACCCCCATCCTGGCTGAGACCCTGCGCAACCTCTACGACGGCGTGCCGATCGACGAGGTCTACAAAGCATCCATCTTGGCCGCCCGCACGCTGATCGAAAAGGACCCCGACTACACCTACGCCACCGCACGCCTGTTGCTGCACACGGTGCGCCGCGAGGTGCTGGGCGGCGAGGTGTTGCAGGCGGAAATGAACACCCGCTACGCCGAGTACTTTCCGCAGTTCATCAAAACCGGTGTGGAGAACGACCTGCTGGACGAACGCCTGCTGCAGTTCGATCTGGCCCGCCTGGGCGCAGCGCTCAAGGCCGAACGCGACCTGCAGTTCGACTACCTTGGTCTGCAGACCCTGTACGACCGCTATTTCTTGCACGTCAAGAAAACGCGCATTGAGCTGCCGCAGTCGTTTTTCATGCGCGTGGCCATGGGTCTGTCACTCAACGAGATCGACCGCGAAGCGCGCGCCATCGAGTTCTATGAGGTCCTCTCCAGCTTCGACTTCATGTCGAGCACACCCACGCTGTTCAACAGCGGTACGTTGCGCTCACAACTGTCCAGCTGCTACCTGACCACCGTGCCCGACGACCTGGACGGCATCTACGAGTCCATCAAGGAAAACGCCCTGCTGTCCAAGTTCGCTGGCGGCTTGGGCAACGACTGGACCCGTGTACGGGCTCTGGGCAGCCACATCAAAGGCACCAACGGCGAGTCCCAAGGCGTTGTGCCTTTCCTGAAGGTGGTGAACGACACGGCGGTGGCCGTGAACCAAGGCGGCAAACGCAAAGGCGCGGTCTGCACCTATCTGGAAACCTGGCACCTGGACATTGAAGAGTTCCTGGAGTTGCGCAAGAACACCGGCGACGACCGCCGCCGGACGCACGACATGAACACCGCGAATTGGATTCCCGACCTGTTCATGCGCCGGGTCATGGAAAAAGGCACTTGGACGCTGTTCTCGCCCAACAACGTGCCCGACCTGCACGACAAGTTCGGACTGGCATTCGAGAAAGCCTACCTGGCCTACGAAGCCAAAGCCGCCAGTGGTGAGATCAAACCCTCGCGCACCGTGCAAGCGTCCGACCTGTGGCGAAAGATGCTGACGATGCTGTTTGAGACCGGTCACCCCTGGATCACCTTCAAGGACGCCTGCAACGTGCGCTCGCCGCAGCAACACGCCGGGGTGGTTCACTCCAGCAATCTGTGCACCGAGATCACCCTCAACACCAGCGACACCGAAACCGCCGTTTGCAACCTCGGCTCGGTCAACCTGCTGCAACACTTGAAAGACGGGCAGATCGACCAAGACAAGTTGAAGAAAACCATCACGGTGGCGATGCGCATGCTCGACAACGTGATCGACATCAACTATTACGCCGTCAAGAAGGCCCGCGACTCCAACCTGCGCCACCGGCCAGTCGGTCTGGGCGTGATGGGTTTCCAGGACGCGCTGTACGCGCTGCGCATTCCGTATGCCTCGCAGCAGGCGGTGGAGTTTGCTGACACCTCCATGGAGGCGGTTTGCTACTACGCCTATTGGGCCTCGACCGAACTGGCCCGGGAGCGCGGCAAATACTCCAGCTACAAAGGTTCGCTGTGGGACCAGGGCATCTTGCCCTTGGACACACTGACGCTGTTGGAGAAAGCGCGTGGCGGTTACGTGGAGATCGACAAGTCGTCCACGCTGGACTGGGAGGCGCTGCGGCAGAAAGTGCGCGCCGACGGCATGCGCAATTCCAACTGCGTGGCGATCGCCCCCACCGCCACCATCTCCAACATCATCGGGGTAGACGCCTCCATTGAGCCGTGTTTCGGCAACCTGTCGGTCAAGTCCAACCTGTCGGGCGAGTTCACGGTGATCAACCACGGGTTGGTGCGCGACCTCAAGCGCCTGGGGCTGTGGGACGACGTGATGGTGATGGATCTCAAGCACTTCGATGGTTCGCTGCGCCCCATCGACCGGGTACCGCAAGACATCAAGGCTTTGTACGCCACCGCCTTCGAGATCGAAACCACTTGGTTGGTCGAGGCCGCCGCCCGGCGCCAAAAATGGATCGACCAAGCGCAGTCGCTCAACATTTACATGGCAGGCGCGTCTGGCAAAAAGCTGGACGACACCTACAAACTCGCTTGGCTGCGCGGACTCAAAACCACCTATTACCTGCGCACACAGAGCGCCACGCACGCCGAGAAATCGACCGTCCAATCGGGTCGCCTGAACGCAGTGGCCAGCGGTGCGGGCGGAGGCATGAGCGCACTCGACCAAGCCGCTGCAGCCGCACAGGCACAGATGGCCAGCGACAGCAATGTGCCTGCGACCGACATCAAGTTCTGCGCGATCGACGACCCCGGTTGCGAAGCTTGTCAATGAGTGAGTGAACGCAAGGGTGATGCCCTCGCCCTTCTGCGTTGCGATGCACACCAGCAACACAATGTCAGCGCGATGTGAACGAACACTTTTCAATTCGCACCACTGATCACATAATCGAAGAAATGGATTTTCTATGCTGACCTGGGACGACGAAGTCAAGCCCTCACTGCAGCCCGAACGGGCCCTCGGTTTTCCCGAGGTTTCTCAGGCGACCGCCCCCGTAACGCACGCATCGCCAGCCCGTCGCGTGCTGGACGACGGGGCCATCGCCCCAGTCGCACCCACGCTATCGGTCACCTCCGCCACTCACGCTGTACCTCAAACGCCCACGCACCGCGTGAGGGCCGCCGACAAGCGCATCATTAACGGTCAAACCGACGTCAACCAATTGGTGCCGTTCAAGTACAAGTGGGCTTGGGAAAAGTACCTCGCGACCTGCGCCAACCACTGGATGCCGCAGGAAGTGAACATGACGCGTGACATCGCGTTGTGGAAAGACCCCAACGGCCTGACCGAAGACGAACGCCGCATCATCAAGCGCAACCTCGGTTTTTTCGTCACCGCCGATTCACTCGCTGCCAACAACATCGTGTTGGGCACCTACCGGCACATCACTGCGCCAGAGTGCCGCCAATTCCTGTTGCGTCAAGCCTTTGAAGAAGCCATCCACACCCACGCCTACCAGTACATCGTGGAGTCGTTGGGCTTGGACGAAAGCGAGATCTTCAACGCCTACAACGAAGTGGCGTCGATCCGCGAGAAAGACCAGTTTCTGATCCCCTTCATCGAGGCGATCAGCGACCCGGACTTTCACACCGGCACGCCCGAGGCCGACCAAACCCTCTTGAAAAGTTTGATCGTGTTCGCCTGCCTGATGGAGGGTTTGTTTTTTTACGTTGGCTTTACGCAAATTCTGGCGTTGGGACGTCAAAACAAGATGACTGGGGCGGCCGAGCAGTACCAGTACATCCTGCGCGACGAATCGATGCACTGCAATTTCGGCATCGATCTGATCAATCAGCTCAAGCTAGAGAACCCTGGTCTGTGGACCGCTGAGTTCAAAGCCGAGATCAAGGCGCTGTTCTTGAAAGCGGTGGACCTGGAATACCGCTACGCGGAAGACACCATGCCTCGCGGCGTGTTGGGCCTGAACGCCTCCATGTTCAAAGGCTACTTGCGCTACATCGCCAACCGCCGCGCCCAGCAAATCGGCTTGGACGCGCTGTTCCCGAACGAAGAAAATCCGTTCCCCTGGATGAGCGAGATGATCGACCTCAAAAAGGAACGCAATTTCTTTGAGACCCGCGTGATCGAATACCAATCTGGCGGCGCACTGTCTTGGGATTGACAGGTCGGGTTCGCTTCATGCTTCCAATCAACCGCTTCCACCGATCACGGCACAGACGGGTCTGTGGGGCGGCTCACCGTGTTCATGGCGCTGGGCATTCGCCCAACGCCATGGGTCGCTCCTTGCTACCCAACAGGCGTGGAGTGCTCTTTGTAACTTGATCAAGGAGAAAACAAATGGCAACTGCAAAAAAACCGGTCGCAAAGAAGGCCGCAGCACCCGCAAAGAAAGCGGCCCCGGCTAAAAAAGCCGCTGTGAAGAAAGCCGCACCGGCCAAGAAGGCTGCACCCGCCAAAAAAGCGGCACCGGCCAAGAAAGTCGCGGTCAAAAAGGCAGTCGTGAAGAAGGCTGTGCCCGCGAAAAAAGTCGCGGTGAAGAAGGCGGCACCGGCCAAGAAGGCTGCACCGGCGAAAAAAGCCGTGGTGAAGAAAGCCGCGCCAGCCAAAAAGGCCGCTGTAAAGAAAGCCGCACCGGCCAAAAAAGCCGTTGCCAAAAAAGCGCCTGCGAAGAAAGCCGCCGTCAAAAAAGCCGCGAAAAAGCCCGCGGCGAAGAAAGCAGCGAAGGCACCCGCTGCCAAACCTGCCGCTGCGCCCGCCGCACAAACGACCTTGAATCCTCAGGCCGCTTGGCCGTTTCCAACAGGCAACAAGCCCTGAGGAATCCGCCCTCAGCCATCCAAGCCCGACGCCCTGCGCGCCGGGCTTTTTTATTGCTACTGGGTCAGGCCGAAAGGGGCAGCCCGTCCAGGGTGTAGTTCTGCCCCCCCCGGGTCGCAATTTTCTGTGCCCCGATGCGGTTGCCCAGCTCGGCACAGCGCGACAACGGCCAGCCCTGCTCCAAGCCAAACAACAAAGCACCACGGAACGCGTCGCCACAGCCGGTCGGGTCCACCACCGAAGCGGCTGGGGTCGGCGCCACCAGCGTCTTTTGTCCGCCGACCCACACCTCACATCCTTCGGCGCCGAGCGTGACCACCAGCCCGCCAGTGACGCGGCTCGAAATCTCCGACGATGCCAGCCCAGTGCGATCGCTCAACATGCGGCCTTCGTAGTCGTTCACGGTGACCCAGGTGGCCAGATCCAGGAAGTGCCGAAGTTCCTCGCCATTGAACATGGGCAGACCCTGGCCTGGATCGAACACGAAGGGGATGCCTGCGGCCTTGAACTGCTCAGCGTGCTGCAACATCGCGTCCCGACCGTCTGGAGACACGATGCCAATGCGCACATCCCTGCGGGCCTGGACAGTGGTTTGGTGGGCTTGGGACATCGCACCTGGATGGAACGCGGTGATCTGGTTGTTGTCCCGGTCGGTCATGATCATGGCTTGTGCGGTGTACGCGCCGTCCACAGTGCGCACGTACTCAGTGCTGATGCCCAGCGTCTGGAGCCGACGCAGGTAGCCTTCCCCATCGTCGCCCACGGTGGCCATTGGCAGGGGCGTGCCGCCCAGCAGCTTGAGGCTGTATGCGATGTTGCCCGCACAACCACCAAACTCTCGCCGCAGCGTGGGCACAAGGAACGAGACGTTGAGGATATGGAGCTGGTCGGGGAGGATTTGTTCGGCAAAACGTCCCTCGAAATTCATGATGGTGTCGAACGCCAAAGAGCCACAAATCACGGCTGCCATACGGTTTCCAGTCAGAAGGGAAAGGTCAAGGATAAAAAGCCAACACCCGGTAACCCGCAACGCTGGCTGCAGAGCGCTCGCGCGGATCGGGAACGAGGCCAAGCACCACTTGGGCCGACAGCTCGCTGTTGGGGGCCAAGGCATCTAGGCCAGGCGAAAACTCAGAGGTCACCAAAACCCGCCGAAGGACGGGTCGGTCCAGGTGGTCGGTCAGCGTGACTTCGAGCGCGGGCATGGCCAGGGGCAGCGCCGACTGGTTGCGAAGCAGCGCTTGCAGGCGGTAGGTGTCTGTCCGCACCTGTGTGAAGGAAGAGCTGTCGATGACCACCGACTCGATGTGTCTGAGCGGTGGGAGCGCGCAGCCGGCGTGACGACACACGGTGGCGAGCGCGGCGGGCCAACCGGGCCACAGGGTCGCGACGCGGTCTGGCTGGTCGACGGCCACCTGGCCTGCCAGCAAGGCCGCCAGCAACAGCACCGCCACGCCTGTGCGACGGCGCCAGCGCCGCTGACGCGCCAATCGGTGAGGGTCGGCGTCCTTCATGAAGTGCACTGGCACCGTGGTGACCCAGTCGAAGTCGTCATGGACCGGGCCGCCACGGACGGCGCCGCCGCGGTCTGAGGGCTCAGCGTCGCCCACGGCCTCGGGACCGATCGCCTCGTGGGTGGGCTCGGTGCGCACAGCGCTGGGACTGGGTTGGTGTGTGAGCGGGTCGGGTGCTGTGTCAGAAAGGCCCAATGCACGCAGCGCTGGGTCATGGTGGGCGTCAAACACCTCGCTGCATTGGCCACAACGCACCCAGCCGTCGGACACCTTGAGCTGGTCGGGCACCAACTTGAACTGTGTGCTGCAAGCGGGGCAACGAACGGTCAATGCCATGGTTTCACCCGGGCGCGCGCCGTCATCAGCACCCAACCGTCCTCGGTGTCGGTCACCCGCAAGTCGGCGTGTGGCGCGTAAGCGGCTTTAAGCTCGTCCACTTGGCGATCCAAGATACCCGCCAGCACCAGTGAACCGCCCGGCGCCACATGGCTGCACAGCAACGGGGCCAACACCTTCAGGGGCAGGGCCAAGATGTTGGCCAGCACCGTGTCGTAGCGGCCCTGAGCCATGGGGGGCAGCCCAGCGCGCAGGCCCACATGGTTGGCCTGGGCGTTGGCTTCGGTCGCCGTGACCGCTGCCTCGTCGATGTCCACCGCGTCAACTTCCCGCGCGCCAAACTTGGCAGCACCAATGGCCAAGATGCCCGAGCCACAGCCATAGTCCAACACCCGACCCAAGGACGGACCCGCCGCCGTGTGGCGCGGTGTGCCGTGGTGGGCGATCCAGCGCAGGCACATGCGGGTGGTCGGGTGGGTGCCGGTTCCAAACGCCAAGCCGGGATCGAGGCGGATCACCTCGCGGGCTGCCGCAGGGGGCTCGTGCCACGTGGGCACTATCCAGAAACTGGGGGTGACCTCGACTGGTGTGAATTGCAACTGCGTCAACCTCACCCAATCTTGCTCAGGCACCGGCGCAATGGCCAGGACTTCGCAGCCCGCAAAAAAATCCTGGGCCGCCAGCAGGGTGGCGGCTTCCTGGGCCGCTGACACCGAAGGAAACAACGCCAGCAGGCGGGATCGCTGCCAGCCGTCTTTGGGGGGCGGCATGCCCGGCTCGCCGAACAAAGCCTGCTCGGCATCGGTTTGGGCATCGGCGTCTTCGACGCTGACGCTCAGAGCGTCGAGCGCTTCCAGCGCGTCGCTGAGGTCTTCCACCCGCGCTTCAGGGCACAACAAGCTCAGTTCGAACATGGGTCGCTGTGCCTCTCGGTGGGGTCAGCGGGCGCGCTGGCTCAACCACTCTTCCAGGTAGTGGATGTTGGTTCCACCGGTCATGAAGTGGGCGTCCACCATCAGCTCGCGGTGCAGAGGGATGTTGGTGTTGATGCCCTCGACCACGGTCTCTGCCAACGCGGTGCGCATGCGAGCGAGCGCTTGCTCGCGCGTGTCGCCGTGCACGATGATCTTGCCGATCATGGAGTCGTAGTTCGGCGGCACGAAGTAATTGGTGTAGGCGTGCGAATCCACACGCACACCGGGTCCACCAGGCGCGTGCCAGGTGGTGATGCGTCCCGGCGAGGGGATGAACTTGTAAGGATCTTCGGCGTTCACGCGGCATTCAATGGCGTGGCCACGAACCTCGATGTCGCGCTGGGTGAACGGCAACCGTTCACCAGCAGCGACCAAGATTTGCGTCTTGACGATGTCAATGCCGGTGGTCATTTCTGTCACCGGGTGCTCCACCTGAACGCGGGTGTTCATTTCAATGAAATAAAACTCGCCGTTCTCGTACAAGAACTCGAAAGTGCCTGCGCCCCGGTAGCCGAGCTTCTTGCACGCGGCCGAGCAACGCTCGCCGATGCGTTCGATCAGCTTGCGCGGGATGCCCGGCGCGGGTGCCTCTTCAATCACCTTTTGGTGGCGGCGCTGCATGGAGCAGTCTCGCTCACCCAGCCACACCGCGTTCTTGTGCTGGTCAGCGATGACCTGGATCTCGATGTGCCGTGGGTTCTGGAGGAACTTCTCCATGTACACCTCGGCATTGCCGAAGGCCGCAGCCGCTTCGGCCTTGGTGGTCTGCACCGCATGGACCAGCGCGGCTTCGGTGTGCACCACCCGCATGCCGCGCCCACCGCCGCCCCCGGCCGCCTTGATGATGACCGGGTAGCCGACCGACTTGGCGATGCGTCGGATTTCCGCTGGGTCGTCGGGCAAAGCCCCTTCGGAGCCTGGCACGCACGGCACGCCGGCCTTGATCATGGTCTGCTTGGCAGAGACCTTGTCACCCATGATCCGGATGGATTCCGGCGTCGGGCCAATGAATTGAAAGCCGCTTTTCTCGACCCGCTCGGCAAAGTCGGGGTTCTCGCTCAGAAAGCCGTAACCAGGGTGGATCGCCTCGGCGTCGGTCACTTCCGCCGCCGAAATGATGGCGGGCATGTTGAGGTAGCTCAAGCCGGACGGCGGCGGGCCAATGCACACCGCCTCGTCGGCCAGCTTGATGTATTTGGCCTCGCGGTCGGCTTCGGAATACACCATCACCGCCTTCACACCCAACTCACGGCAGGCGCGCTGGATGCGCAGGGCAATTTCGCCACGGTTGGCGATCAGGATTTTTTTGAACATGGAAAGCGGTGGCCGGGGCGTGTCACTCGATCACAAACAGCGGCTGGCCGTACTCGACCGCCTCGCCGTTGTCGCTCAGCATTTGAACGACGGTGCCGGTTTTGTCGGCCTCGATCTCATTGAGGATTTTCATGGCCTCGATGATGCAGATCGTGTCGCCCTCTTTGATCTGGCTGCCAATTTCCACGAACGGCTTGGCCCCTGGGCTCGGCGAACGGTAAAACGTACCCACCATGGGTGACTTGACCACGTGCCCGGCGGGAACCGCCGGAGCCGCTGGCGCGGCCGGGGCAGGAGCGGCTGCAGGCTGAGCGGCAACTGCCGGAGCCGCCGCCACCGGCGCCGCCGCGTAGACCACCGGCGCTGCGCCACCACCCTTCACAATGCGCACCTTGCCTTCGGCTTCGGTGATCTCCAGTTCCGAGACGTTGGACTCGGAGACGAGGTCGATCAGGGTCTTGAGCTTGCGCAGATCCATGGGCACTCCAGCATTCAATGTTGATTATTTGTGACTGAGCGGCATTTATTTTTCAAAAATATCGCTCAATTGCGGGCATTTCAATTCGGTCGCAAAGCCGCTGAATGCCCATTCTAGACCATGGAACACGGTCTGTAACGCCCGCGACAAGCGTTCGCATTGGTCGTGGCCGCACCTGCGCGCCCGAGCCAGTGACCGCAACCGACACGGATGAGCTTGCCACAACCAACCCCCTCGCGCCACAGGGGATGAAGCGCAAATCTCTTGAAAAATCAGCTTTTCAGCGCAACTGTCGCCATTGGGCCAGATCATCAGAGCTGACCTTGCCCATTTTGCGCTGCAACACGGTGCCCGCTGCACCCAGCACCACCGTGAACGGCAGCGCGCCCGTGGCGTTGCCCAACGACTTTCCCAGCTCCGTGCCGCCGAAGCCCGCCAAGGCATTGGGAAAGCCCAGAGGCCGCTTTTGCAAGAACGCCCGAACCGCGCTGGGCTGGTCGATGGCCAGCCCCAGCACCTGCCAGCCACGCGCCGACTCTTCTTGGAAAAACCGGTCCAGCATCGGCAGCTCTTCGATGCATGGCGGGCACCAGGTGGCCCAGAAGTTGACCAGCAGCGGCCGCCCCCGGAAGCGGGACAGCGCCAGGGTGTCTCCGCTGGGGGTGTCGAAGCTTTGCGCCCAAAGCTGCGCTTCGGCCGGGCTCAAGGCCGCCTCGGGCGAACCACTGCGGCGCATCCACCCGCCGAAGCCGGCACCACCTGCCACCGCCAGGGCGGCCACACCGCCCACCAGCCAGCGCCGTCGCCCGCTGGCGACGGGAGGGGCGACGGATTGGGCAGTGCATTGGGCGCTGGGTGGGGTGTGGGCGGGGCGGGTGGTTTCAGGAGGGCGCATGGGTGGGGTCGTTATCGAGGAGTCGGGTCAGGGCGGTGAGGTCGCCACGCTGGCTGCGGCCACGCGCGTCCTGCGCGGGAGAGGCGCGCAAGTCGTCGTGGTCGAGCACCGTCAGGTGCAGCCCGATGGACTCGCCCAAGTCGACACAAGGCACACTGAAACTGAGCACCTGATGGGGCTCACTGCGGTTGCCGGGCACCGAGTGGGCGGTGTACCGGATGCGTTGATCGATCAGGGCGATGTCGACCGCTTTGGGGTCGTCGCCGAACAAGTGGAGGTGGATGTCGGACAAACGGGTGGCGGTGCCGCGCCAGACCGCGCCCACCACATAGGGCCGGAACGCGGCGAGGCGGTCCATCCACTCGGCAGCCAAGCGGCGCAGGGCCGCGAGTTCTTGGGGCTGGGTGTCGGCGCAGAACACTGAGAGGTGGTCCCGCACCGCGTCTTCGAGGTCGTCGTTGTCCGGCAGCCCGGTACGCGGCGACAGGCCCAGTTGCTTGACCGCGCGGCGTTTGGCCGGGCCGTATTCCAAGCCCTCTTCGA
This sequence comes from Comamonadaceae bacterium, assembly GCA_027490925.1. GTDB lineage: Bacteria > Pseudomonadota > Gammaproteobacteria > Burkholderiales > Burkholderiaceae_C > PCRC01. The sequence goes on along the minus strand of JAIXXF010000002.1, from coordinate 47,796 downwards.
CCACGAGGCGCGCGGCGACCGTCGCGATTTCGGCTTTGATGCTGTCCATTTACCGCATTCTGCATGGCCGGTTGGACTCGCGGCTGCGCGGGGTTTTGCGAGAACACCCAGCCCACCTCATTTGTGCGGGGCCATGACGCTACGGAATTCATAGCTGACCAGCCAAATCCGACAAGGGCTGGGAGCAAAAACAAGCATCAAACGCCTAAAATCGAGGGATGCATCTTCATATTTTGGGCATTTGCGGCACCTTCATGGGGGGCCTGGCCGCCTTGGCCCGCGAAGCCGGACACACCGTGACCGGCTGCGACGCCGGTGTTTACCCGCCCATGAGCGATCAACTGCGGGCACTGGGCATCGAGTTGATTGAAGGCTTTGGTGCAGACCAGTTGGCGCTCAAGCCAGACGTGTTCGTGGTCGGCAACGTGGTGGGCCGCTCGCGCCTGGCCGACGGCCGACCGAAGTTCCCGCTGATGGAAGCCATCTTGGACGCCGGGTTGCCCTACACCAGCGGCCCACAGTGGCTGTCTGAGCACGTGCTGCAAGGCCGACACGTGCTGGCGGTGGCGGGTACGCACGGCAAAACCACCACGACGGGCATGTTGAGTTGGGTGCTGGACCAGGCCGGCCTGCAACCTGGCTTTCTGGTGGGCGGCGTGCCGCTGAATTTTGATGTGTCCGCACGTTTGGGGGCGGGCCAACCCTTCGTGATCGAGGCCGACGAGTACGACACCGCGTTCTTCGACAAGCGCAGCAAATTCGTTCATTACCGTCCGCGCACGGCTGTGCTGAACAACCTGGAGTTTGACCACGCGGACATCTTCGACGACATCGCCGCCATCGAGCGGCAATTCCACCACCTGGTACGCACGGTGCCCAGCACTGGCCAGGTGGTTCATAACGCCGAGGCAACCAGCCTGCAACGGGTGATGGCCCAGGGCTGCTGGAGCGGCCGGACCAGCTTCGGTGCGGGCGGCGATTGGGCCTATGACGGGCCGCCCCATGCGTTTGAGGTACGGCACCTGGGAGCGCCTGTGGCGGAGGTGGTCTGGGCGCTCAGCGGAGTGCACAACCAAATGAACGCGCTGGCGGCCATTGCGGCGGCGGCCCACGTGGGCGTGGCACCCGCAGTGGCGGCCAAAGCGCTGGGTGGATTTCGCAACGTGCGGCGGCGGCTGGAGGTCAGAGGACAACGCCGCGGTGTGACGGTGTACGACGACTTTGCCCACCATCCAACCGCCATCGCCACCACGCTCGATGGCCTGCGCCGCCAACTGGACCACACCGGAAAGTTGGACCACACCGGAAAGCCGGGCAGCGGGCGCATCGTGGCGGTGTTCGAGCCGCGTTCCAACACCATGAAGCTGGGAACCATGGCCGCACAGTTGCCAGCCAGCCTGTCCCAGGCCGACCTCGTGTTTTGTCACGCCGGTGGGCTGGACTGGGATGTGCGCGGCGCATTGGCGCCGTTGGGCAGCAAAGCGCAGGTGGTCGACAGCGTGGACGCGCTGATCGGCCAGCTGCTGCCGGTGCTGTGCCCAGGCGACCATGTGCTTTGCATGAGCAACGGCAGTTTTGGCGGCCTCCATGACCGCCTGCTGGCCGCTTTGGCCTGAGGCGGCAGGCTCAGCCCCGGCGCGCTTTGACCGCGTCGGACAAGATCTGCAGGCTTTGAACCGAGTCGCCCCAGTTCAAACAAGCGTCGGTGATGCTCTGGCCATAAGCCAATTTCGATGCGTCGTCTTTGCCAGGGGTGAACTTCTGTGCGCCGCCGTTCAGGTGGCTCTCCACCATCACGCCGAACACGCTGCGCGACCCGCTGGCGATCTGCCCCGCGATGTCACGCGCCACGTCGAGCTGCTTTTCGTGTTGCTTGGCGCTGTTGGCGTGGCTGAAGTCGACCATCAGCGAGGCGGGCAGTTTGGCCGCTGCCAAGTCTTGGCAGGCACCGGCCACGCTGGCGGCGTCGTAGTTGGGGCCTTTGCCGCCGCGCAGGATCACGTGGCAGTCGGGGTTGCCACGGGTCTGGACGATGGCGACCTGCCCGTTTTTGTGCACCGACAAGAAGTGGTGCGGGCGCGAGGCCGATTGGATCGCGTCGGTGGCGATCTTGATGTTGCCGTCGGTGCCATTTTTGAAACCAATTGGCGCAGACAGACCAGACGCCAGTTCGCGGTGGATCTGGCTTTCGGTGGTGCGTGCACCGATGGCGCCCCACGAGATCAGGTCGCCAATGTACTGCGGTGAAATGACGTCCAGGAACTCGCTGCCCGCGGGCAGGCCCAGGCGGTTGATGTCGATCAACAGCTGGCGGGCCATGCGCAGCCCCTCGTCGATGCGGTAGCTCTCGTCGAGGTAGGGGTCATTGATCAAGCCCTTCCAGCCTACTGTGGTGCGCGGCTTCTCAAAATAGACGCGCATCACGATTTCCAGCGTGTCTTTGTGCTTGTCGCGCTCGACCTTCAGGCGGGCGGCGTATTCAAGCGCGGCTTTGGGGTCGTGGATGGAGCAAGGCCCAATGATGACCAGCAAGCGGTCGTCTTGGCCCGCCATGATGCGGTGGATGGTTTTTCGGGTGTCGGTGATCAGCGACTCCACCGCCGTGCCACGGATCGGGAAGAAGCGGATCAAGTGCTCGGGGGGCGGCAGCACGTTGATGTCTTGAATGCGTTCGTCGTCGGTTTGGCTGGTCTTGTCGACGGACGCGTACCAAGCGTCGCTGCTGGGTACGTTGGACTTGGCGTTCATGGTGTCGCTCCTAAAACAATGGGCATAAAAAAACCGCCGAGCCTGTGGGGCCGGCGGTTGATTCGAGGATTCGGTTCGCTTTACGCGTGCACCTCTCGTCCGCCGGAGACCGGGAACGTGAAGTAAAAGTGACCGTGTACGCGAAGCATGTTGTCACTTTAGCACAGGCCACCCGTCTGCTTGGCGAGCCTCAGCTCAGGCGGTGCCACCCACGGTCAGGCCGTCGATTCGCAGCGTGGGTTGGCCCACGCCCACGGGCACGCTTTGGCCTTCCTTGCCGCAGGTGCCCACCCCGCTGTCCAGCGCCATGTCGTTGCCGATCATGGTCACTTTTTTCAGCGACTCCGGGCCATTGCCAATGATGGTCGCGCCCTTCACCGGGTACAAGACCTTGCCGTTTTCCACCCAATACGCCTGGTTGGCAGAAAACACGAATTTGCCGCTGGTGATGTCCACCTGGCCACCACCAAAGTTGGTGGCGTACAAGCCCTTTTTGATGCTGGCAACGATCTCGTCAGGTGACCGGTCACCGCCCAACATGTAGGTGTTGGTCATTCGGGGCATGGGAATGTGGGCATAGCTCTCGCGTCGGCCATTGCCTGTGGGCTTGACGCCCATCAAGCGGGCGTTCATCGCATCTTGGATGTACCCCTTCAGGATGCCGTCTTCGATCAAAACATTGCGTTGGCTGGCGTTGCCTTCATCGTCCACGTTGAGCGAGCCGCGCCGGTCGGCGATGGTGCCGTCGTCCAGCACGGTGACACCCTTGGCTGCCACGCGTTGGCCAACCCGACCGCTGAACGCGCTGCTGCCCTTGCGGTTGAAGTCGCCTTCCAGCCCGTGGCCAATGGCCTCGTGCAGCAAAATGCCTGGCCAACCGGGGCCGAGCACCACCGTCATTTCCCCGGCCGGGGCGGGTCGCGATTCGAGGTTGGTGAGCGCGGCGGCCACCGCCTCGTCCACGTACTGGCCGATTCGCTCGTCGTCGAAGTACGCCAGACCAAAACGCCCGCCACCGCCCGACGAACCCACCTCTCGGCGGCCATTTTGCTCGGCGATCACCGTCACGCTCAGGCGCACCAGTGGGCGCACGTCGGCGGCCAGCGTGCCGTCGGCCCGGGCCACCATGACCACGTCGTACTCACCGGCCAAACCCGCCATCACCTGCGCCACGCGGGGGTCCTTGGCGCGGGCCAGCGTTTCCACCTTGCCCAGCAGCGCGACCTTGGCGGTGCTGTCCAGCGTGGCGATCGGGTCCATGCCACGGTACAACGACCGGCTCTTGGCGATCTTGGGCGTGGGCACTTGGATGCGGCCCTGCCCGGTGCCCGCGCCAATGGTGCGCACCGTGCGCGCGGCGTCCAGCAATGAGGCCGCAGAGATGTCGTCTGAGTAGGCAAAAGCGGTTTTTTCGCCGCTCACCGCCCGCACACCCACGCCCTGGTCGATGCTGAAACTGCCTGTCTTGACGATGCCCTCTTCGAGGCTCCAACCCTCGCTGCGCGTGTATTGGAAATACAGGTCCGCATCGTCCACTTTGTGCGCCTTAATCTCAGCCAGCGCACGGGCCAGGTGTGACTCGGTCAGGCCAAAAGGCGCGAGCAACAAATCCTTGGCGACGTCCAGTCGCTCGGCGGTGGACTGGCTTTGGGGCGCGGCTTTGGAAGACAGGGGCGGGGCGATGGGGCGGCGTGTGGTCATACAGACATTGTAGGGATTTGACCGCACCGCCACCGGCGCACGGTCACTATCAAATCAATAGCTGAAGGACTAATATTGACGTGGGCTGAGCGTCAGAAACATTCAAAAACCCCAGGCTTGGCGCCCCAGCACCTTGTGGGGCCCATTTTTTGCGAGGCCACCGCCACGCGGGCTCAAGACTGTAGCAACTGTCGGGACCGTGCGATCGACATCAAGATGCCGATCGCCATGCCCAGCGTGACCATGGCGGTGCCGCCATAGCTGATGAAAGGCAGCGGCACACCCACCACGGGCAAGATGCCGCTGACCATGCCCATGTTGACGAAGGCGTAGGTGAAGAAAATCATGCACATGCTGCCCGCCAGCAGGCGGGCGAACAGTGTGGGTGCTTCGGTGGCGATCACCAGGCCACGCAGAATGAGAAACACGAATGCACCGATCAGCAGCAGGTTGCCCGCCAAACCAAACTCTTCTGAAAAGGCGGCAAAAATGAAATCGGTGGTGCGCTCAGGGATGAACTCCAGGTGCGTCTGCGTGCCCTGCATGAAGCCTTTGCCAAAGAGCCCGCCAGAGCCGATGGCAATCATGCCCTGGATGATGTGGAACCCCTTGCCAAGCGGGTCACGGGTCGGGTCCAGCAAGGTGCAAATGCGCTGCTGCTGGTAGTCGTGAAGCACCGACCACCGCACCCCGTCGGCGCACAAACTCGGCTCAAAAATCACCAGCAGCGCGATGCCCACCAAGCCAAGCAGCACCGGGGGCACCACCAGCTTCCAGCTCAACCCCGCGAAGAAAATCACCGACAGGCCAGCGGCCAGCACCAGCAACGACGTGCCCAGGTCGGGCTGCTTCATGATCAGACCCACCGGCACCATCAGCAGCACCCCAGCCACGGTGAAGTCCAGCGGCTGCAACTGCCCCTCTCTCTTCTGGAACCACCATGCCAGCATCAAGGGCATGGCGATCTTCAAGATTTCGCTCGGCTGGATCACCACACCGATGTTCAACCACCGCGTCGCGCCTTTTTTGGTGATGCCGAACAGCGCCACCGCCACCAGCAACACCACACCGGCCATGTAGAGAGGAACCGCGAACTGCATCAGGCGCGGGGGCGGCACCTGCGCCACCAGGAACATGATGGTGGCCGCGATCAGCATGTTGCGGCCGTGGTCCACGAACCGGCTGCCGTGGTCGTATCCCGAGGAATACATGATGACCATGCCCGCCACCGCCAGCAACGACACGGCAACGGTCAGCGGCACGTCAAAGCCCTCGAAATACGGGGACAGGCGCTGTGCCACGGAGGGGCGGTTCAATACGGCAGGCATGCCAGATTATCCCCGTGCAGGCGGCGCTGCCTGTTTGCCTATGATGGGCCATGCCCACCCGACACCCGCCTGTCACACACCTTCTTTATCTGCATGGGTTTCGGTCGTCGCCACGCTCGGTCAAGGCGCAGAAGGTCGCAGCCCGGGTCGCGCAGCGCCACCCCCATCTGGTGTGGTGGTGCCCGCAGTTGGCGGTGTCCCCGGCCGAGGCGGCCAAGCACATCCTCCAGGGCACCGCCGACTGGCCGCGCGACGGCATGGCGGTCATTGGGTCCTCGCTCGGCGGCTTCTACGCCACCTGGCTGGCGGCAAGCACTGGCTGCCGCGCGGTGCTGCTCAATCCTGCGGTGCACCCAGCCCGGGATCTGGCGCGCCACATCGGCGCGCACGCCGCATGGCACGACCCGGCAGAGCGGCTCCACTTCCAGCCTGCCCACGTGGGTGAACTCACCGCGCTGGACCACGCCACACCGCCGCATCCCCACCCCGAGAGGGTGTTGGCCGTCATCGCTCAGGGCGACGAGGTGCTGGACTGGCGTGAGATGGCGGCCCGCCATGCCAACGCCCAGCAATGGGTGCTGCCCGGCAGCGACCACGCGCTGAGCGACTTCGATCACCTGATCGACGGTGTTTTCGACTTTCTTGGTCTGGCGTGACGGCACCTTGGTGCCGGGCCACGAACCGCCACAGCCGCGACCCGCGTGTGACCGCAGCGGGGTGATCCGCCCGGCAAAACCGTGGGGCACCCCGTGGGACAATCTTCGACATGTTTGCACTGTTTGAAGAAGCCGGAAAGTTCCAGGCGGGCCGCATCCTCTCGGAGGCCGAATCCTCGGCCCAAATCGAGCTGGATTCCGGCAAGCGGGTGAAAGTGAAAGCGGCCCACCTGCTGCTGAAGTTTGACAAGCCCGCCCCAGCCGACCTGGTGGTCCAGGGGCGCGCCCAGGCCGAGGGTATCGAGCTGGACCTGGCCTGGGAATTCGCGCCGGAAGAGGAGTTCGGTTTCGCCGACCTCGCACGGGTGTACTTCAGCGACCAGGCCACCCTGGTGCAGCAGGCCGGGGCGCTGTTCCGGCTGTACGACGCGCCGCACTACTTCCGCCGCGCTGGGAAAGGCCGCTTCCGCAAGGCACCGGCCGAGGTCCTTCAGCAAGCGCTGCTGGCGATCGAGAAGAAAAAACAGGTGCAGCTGCAGATCGACGCCTGGTCCGTGGCGCTGGCCGAAGGCGAATGCCCCGAGCCGGTGCGCGACCAGCTCTACAAAATCCTGTTCCGGCCTGACAAAAACGCCCCCGAGTACAAAGCGGTGGTGGACGCGGCCCGGGCCACCCAAACCGCTCCGCTGGCTTTGTTGCAACGGGCAGGGGCCATCGATTCGCCCTACCAGTTCCACTGGCGGCGTTTTTTGTTTGACAACTTTCCTCGGGGCACCGGGTTCCCGGCGCTGGAGGCCCCCCCCACGGTGAACGACCTGCCGGTGGCGCAGGTGGCGGCCTTCTCCATCGACGACTCGTCCACCACCGAGATCGACGACGCGCTGTCGGTGCAGGGCCTGGGCACCGGCACCGTGGTGCTGGGTGTCCACATCGCCGCGCCGGGCCTGGCGATCGCACCTGCCAGCCCGGTGGATGCTGTGGCCCGCGCGCGCTTGTCCACGGTCTACATGCCGGGCCACAAGCTCACCATGCTGCCCGACGCGGTGGTGCAACACTACACGCTGCAAGAGGGTCGAGATTGCCCGGCCGTGTCGCTTCACGTCACGCTGGACGAGACCACGCTGGACGTTCGGGCGACCGAAACCCACTTGCAGCGGGTGCCCATCGTCGCCAACCTGCGCCATGACCAGCTCGACAACTTGGTCACCGAAGACTGGCTCAGCCAACCCGGTGGCGATGCCAACCCCGCACTCAACGCCGTGCCCCAAGCGCACGCGACACTGGCCTTTTTGTACCGTCTGGCCCGCCACCTGAAAGCGGGGCGCGAGGCGGTGCGTGGCAAACCCGAAAACTTCAACCGACCGGACCACAATTTCCGCCTGGTGGGCAACGGCGACGCCGAACCGACGGGCAACGAAACGGTGCAAATCAGCGTCCGGCAACGCGGTGCCCCGCTGGACCTGATCGTCGCCGAAGCGATGATCCTGGCCAACAGCACCTGGGGCCAATGGCTGGCCGAGCATGGCCTGCCCGGCATCTACCGCAGCCAAGCCAGTCTGGCCCCTGGGGTGAAGGTGCGCATGGGCACAAAGGCCCTGCCCCATGCAGGCATCGGTGTGGCCAGTTACGCCTGGAGCACCTCACCCCTGCGCCGCTATACTGACCTGGTCAATCAGTGGCAAATCATCGCTTGCGCCCGCCACGGCAAGACCGCCGCGCTCGCCGCGCCATTCAAGCCGAAGGACGCCGAGCTGTTCTCCATCATCTCGGCATTCGACGCGGCCTATGCCGCTTACAACGGCTATCAGGCGAGCATCGAGCGCTTCTGGACCCTGAAGTACCTGGGCCAAAACGGCATCACCCAGCTCAATGCGACGCTGATCAAAGACAACCTGGTCCGCGCCGACGACCTGCCCCTGGTATTGCCTGTGCTGGGAGCGCAAGGTCTGCCACGCGGCGCGCGGCTGCGCATCCAGCTGGGCGAGGTGGATCTGATCACCTTGGACATCAGCGGCACGGTGCTGGAGCGGCTCGACCCGGCAGAGGCGCCGACCGAGGGCACCGAGCTCACGCCCACTGTGGGTGACGATGAGGACGACGACGTGGTGGCGGGGCCCATCGCCATCTCGTTGGACCTGTCTGCGGGCAGCGACGACACCGAGGCGCCCGAGAAGGCCACGCCGTGAGGCTTCCCCGGCTCAGCCACCTGCAGTGGGCGCTGGCCGTGTCGCTCGCGCTGCACGCGGGTGTGCTGACCCTGCGCATCGCCGACCCAGAGCGCTTCAACCGCGTGTTCCAAGACACGCCGCTCGAAGTGGTCTTGGTCAACCAGCGGTCCAGCACACCACCAGAGAAGGCCCAGGCGATCGCCCAGGCCGCGCTGGCTGGCGGAGGAGACGCCGCCACCGGCCGTGCCACCAGCCCACTGCCCCCGTCGGCCTGGGTGAGCAGCGGCGATGACGTGGAAGACGCCCAGCGGCAGCTGGAGGCCTTGCAGGCCCAACAGGCCTTGCTGCTGGCCGATCTGAAAAAGCAGCTGGCGGCCCTGCAGCCACCCGACCCCCCATCCAACCAGACACCCTCTGAGGTGGCCGCACGGGAAGAAAAACGCCGCCAGTTCGTCGACCTGTTGGCCGAGATCGAAAAACGCATCAACGAGGAGAATGCGCGGCCCAAAAAGCGCTACATCAGCCCCGCCACCCGCGAGGAGGTGTACGCGCTTTACTACGACGCGCTGCGGCGGAGAATCGAAGAACGTGGCACGCAAAACTTCCCTGCGGTCGGCGGGGTCAAGCTGTACGGCGAACTGACCATGATCGTCACCGTGAACGCCGACGGACGGGTGCTCGACACCGAGGTCGTGGTCCCGTCGGCCAACCGCACCCTGGACCGGCGGGCCGAAGCCATCGTGCGATCGGCTGCGCCCTTCGGCGCATTCAGCCCAGCCATGCGCCGCCAGGCCGACCAGATCGTCGTCGTCAGCCGCTTCAATTTCACCCGGGAAGAAACGCTGGAAACCACCTTGTCCAAGTGAGCGCTGCGGCTGGGTCACCGACCAGTGAGACCACTGCCCACACCGCCCACACCGCCCACACCACCCACAGCGCCCGTAACGCAAGAACTGCACGCACTGCACGAACGACACGCACGGATCAAACTGCCCGCAACGGCGCCTCGCCGATGCCCCGCTCGGTTGCATAAAATCTCGGCTTTTGTGCTGCGGTAGCCCCCACCAAAGCAGTCCGCCTCGCCGCACAACCACCCGCCCACCCCGCATGGACCAGTACCGCGTTTTTGGTCACCCGATCGCCCACAGCCGTTCGCCCTGGATCCACACCCGCTTCGCCGAGCTCACAGGTCAGGCCATGGGTTACACCAAAGAGCTGGTGCCGCTGGAGGGGTTTTCAGCGGCGGTCACTGCCTTCGCTCGGGCGGGCGGCCGGGGATGCAACGTCACCGTGCCGTTCAAACTGGAAGCCGCCACCTTGGCCCAGGTTCGCAGCGAGCGGGTGCAGCTGGCGCAGGCGTGCAACGTCCTCAGCTTCCACCGCGACGCGGCAGGCCAGACCACCGTGCACGCCGACAACTCCGACGGGCTGGGCCTGGTGCGCGACATCGTCCACAACGCAGCCACGCCCCTGAACGGCTGCCAGGTGTTGTTGATCGGTGCGGGCGGCGCGGCCGCCGGCGTGCTGGGCCCCTTGATTGAAGCCCAGCCGCAAGTGTTGGTGGTGGCCAACCGCAGCGTTGACAAGGCGCAAACCCTGGTTCAGCGGCACGCCGCGGTGGCCCAACGCCACGGTGTGGCGCTGCACGCGTGCGGACTCGACCACCTGCCAACCGCTTTCGATGTGGTGGTCAACGCCACTGCCAGCAGCTTGAATGGCTCTGGGGTGCCGGTGCCAGCCGAGGTGTTGAAGGCGGGCACGTTGGCATACGACATGATGTACGGCCCCGCCGCCCAAGGCTTTCTGGATTGGGCTGTGTCGCACGGTGCCCACCCACGCGACGGCTTGGGCATGCTGGTCGAGCAGGCCGCCGAAGCATTCGCCTGGTGGCGGGGCGTGCGCCCGCCATCGGTTCAGGTGCTGGGTGAGCTCCGTGCGCTGTTGGCGACGGCGCCATGAGCGGCCTGATGCGTTGGCTGTTCTGGCTGGCCGCTGCAGTGGTCGGGCTACAGCTGTTTTTTCTGGCCCGGATCGCCACCATGGCGGCGATCGACCCGCAGTCCACCAGCTTCCAACGCTCGGAAGCGTGGCGGTTGATGAACTCACCCAAGGGCCTGAAGTGGCGCCAGCAATGGGTGCCGTACGCGCAGATTTCAGAGCACCTCAAGCGCGCGGTGATTGCCGCAGAGGACGGGGCCTTCGTCAACCACGACGGGGTCGAGTGGGACGCGATCGAGAAGGCGTGGCAGAAAAACGCACAAGCCGAGGAACAGGCGCTCAAGCGCGCCCGAGCGGGCCGGGTGAAGGTCATCGGTGGGTCCACCATCACCCAGCAACTCGCCAAGAACCTCCTGCTCTCAGGCGAACGCAACCTTGCCCGCAAAGGACAGGAGTTTGTTCTCACCATGATGCTGGAGGGCTTGCTCAGCAAGCGCCGCATCTTGGAGATCTACCTCAACAACGTGGAATGGGGCGAAGGCGTGTTCGGGGCGGAGGCCGCGGCCCAGCACTACTTTCGCAAGCCCGCATCACGCCTGACCCCCTACGAAGCGGCCCGGTTGTCGGTGATGTTGCCGCGTCCCAAGTTTTTTGAAAAATTGCCCAGCTCCGCGTACCTCGCCAGCCGCAGTGGCACCATCATGGCCCGCATGGGCGACTCGGTCCTGCCCTGAGGTCTGGCCTCGGCCCCGCTGTACCCCACCGTATCATCCGCGCCATGCTTGCCAAACTGATGGGGCTGTTCCTGCTGGGTCTGATCCGCGTGCTCACAGGGGCCCAAGCGCGCTGGTACGGCTGCCCGCCCAAGGCAGAGCAACGCATCTATTTCGCCAACCACCAAAGCCACGCCGACCTGGTGATGATCTGGGCGGCCTTGCCCAAAGAGTTGCGTGGCATCACCCGCCCAATCGCAGCAAAAGACTACTGGACCCAAACCCCCTTCAAACAGTGGATCACCACCGCGGTGTTCAATGCGATCTATGTGGACCGCAGCAAAAGCAGCGAGCACGACCCGCTGGAGCCGCTGATGGAGGCGCTGGCCCATGGCGACTCCATCATCTTGTTCCCAGAGGGCACCCGGGGCCATGCCGAAGAGCCACAGCCGTTCAAGGCCGGTCTGTACAACCTGGCGACCCGGTTCCCTCAAGCGGTGTTGGTGCCGGCGTGGATCAACAACGTGCAGCGGGTCATGCCCAAGGGCGAGGTGGTGCCTGTACCCATTTTGTGCTCGGTGACTTTTGGCGCCCCGATGCGGGTGGAACCCAACGAAGACCTGCGGGTCTTCCTGGACCGCGCCCGCCGGGCAGTGATCGCGCTGCGGGACATCTGACGCCATGGGCATCACCTCCTTTTTGCGCAGCCTGACACCGAACGAGCAGGTGGGTCTGCTCTTCGTGGTGGTTTTCGGCATGCTGTTGATGGCCAGCGCGTGGGCCGTGGTGTGGTCCATCCGCGAGCGCGGCGACGAGGCCGCAGACGACGCCAGCCACCTCGCACTGCGCGACTACAACGCCTTGCTGCGCACCTCGTGGCTGATGGTCAGCGTGTTCTGGGTCGGCTGGGCCGCAGGCGAGCGGTTCGCCACCGCGTTGTTTGCTTTGGTGTCGTTCTTCGTTCTGCGCGAGTTCATCACGCTGTCACCGACCCGCCGCGGCGACCACCGCAGCTTGGTGCTGGCGTTTTTTGTGGTGCTGCCGGTGCAGTACCTGCTGGTGGTGAACGAGCGCTTTGACCTCTTCACTGTGTTCATTCCGGTGTATGTGTTTCTGGCCATCCCGGTGGTGAGCGCGCTGGCCAATGACCCGCACCGTTTCCTGGAACGCAACGCCAAGCTGCAGTGGGGCATCATGGTGTGCATATACGGCATGAGCCATGTGCCAGCGCTGCTGCTGCTGGACTTCCCGCGCTACGGCGGCAAAACCGCGTTCTTGGTCTTCTTTTTGGTCTTTGTGGTGCAAACCTGCATGATCGTGCAGCACCTCGCCAGCCGCCGCCTGCAGCGGACCCCGGTGGCACCCAACGTGAGCGAGAGTTTCCAGTGGTCCAGCTGGGGGGTGGGCTTGCTGGCAGGCTGCCTGTTCGGCGTGCTGCTGTCGGGCATCACACCCTTCAAACCCGGGCAAGCGCTGGGCATGTCCCTGATCGCTTGCACGGCCGGGTCGATGGGGCACTTGGTGATGAAAGCACTCAAACGCGATCGCGGCGTGACGCACTGGGGCGCGCAGGGCTCGTCCACCACCGGGGCCAGCGGTTTGCTGGACCGGGTCGATGCGCTGTGTTTCGCCGCCCCCGTGTTTTTTCACTCGGTTCGCTGGTATTTCGGCCTGTGACCCCCGCGTTTAATCATCAAAACGCTACTGATTCGATAGCATGCGCATCCTTGGCATAGACCCTGGTCTGCGGACCACCGGCTTCGGCGTGGTGGATGTGCAGGGCGGTGCGCTGGGGTATGTGGCGAGCGGCACGATCCAGACCCACCGGGTCGCCCAGGGCGACCTTCCTGGGCGGCTCAAGGTGCTGTTTGATGGGGTGCGGGAGGTGGTGGACCGCTACCAACCGAGCAGCGCGTCGGTGGAGATCGTGTTTGTGAACGTCAACCCGCAAGCCACGCTGCTGCTGGGGCAAGCCCGTGGCGCTTGCCTCACTGCGCTGGTCTCCATGGACCTGCCGGTGGCCGAGTACACCGCGCTGCAAATGAAGAAAGCGGTGGCGGGCCATGGCCGCGCGGGCAAGGCCGAGATCCAGCACATGGTGATGCGCTTGCTCGGTTTGGCCGGTGTGCCCGGCACCGACGCGGCCGATGCGCTGGGCCTGGCCATCACCCACGCCCACGTCGGCCAGGCCACCGCCCGGCTCAGTGCGGCGGGGGATCTGCAACGCCGCGCCAGCGCGATGTACAAGGGCGGCCGCAGTTATTGACCGGCTGTTCGCGGAAACCTCACCGGACTGGCGTTACTGGCCAGTTCTCGGGGCTGTTCAAAGTGCTGGGGGCGCGGCGCGCAAAACCTGGCGCCACGAGGTATGGCGCATGGGGCGCAAAGAGGCGAGGTCAAGCAGCGTCCGCCAGCTCCAGCGATCGCAGTTCGCGCACGCCGCGCCCCAGTTTGCGCCGCAACAGCGCTCGCAAGGTGGTGCCGTCAGCGTACCCAACGCGGGCAGCGATTTGGTCCACGCTGTCATTGCCCGAGCGAAGCAGTTCGATCGCCCGCTCCACGCGCAGGTCTTGGAAGTACGACAGCGGCGTTTTGTCCAGTACCGTGCGCAGCCGGCGCGCGAGCGTGCGCTCACTGGTGCCGGTGGCCCGCGCCGCATCTTTCAGTGAAAAGCCCTGCACGCCCGAGGTCAGCCGTTCTCGGGCCCAACGCTCGAACCGGTCGACCAAAGGGTCGCTGCGGGCCAGGTGCTGCGGCAACACATAGGCACTTTGCGACGCCCTGGCGTCCGCGAGCATGTAGCGGGCGGTCAGTGCCGCCAGCTCGGCGCTGCTGCGCCGCACCAGCGACAGCGCCAAGTCCAGGTGGGCCATGGCCGCGCCCGCGGTGATGAAGCGGCCCGACGACACCACCATGCGCGACTCGTCCAGCACCACGTCGGGGAAACGCTCGCGGAACAGTGGGCTCAGCCACCAGGCGGTGGTGGCACGCTGGCCGCACAGCAACCCAGTGCTGGCGAGCAAAAAAGCACCGCTGCAGGCCGAGGCCACGCACGCGCCCGACTGCGCGCGCTCGTGCAGCAGCGCTATGGTGTTCTGCACATCAGTGGACTGCAGGGCGTTCGCCACCCCCTCGGGCGTGCTCACACCGAGGCCGGGCACCAGCACCACGTCCGGTGCTCGCGCGTGCACGGCGGTGACGGGCACCCTCAGGCCGTTCGCGGTGTGGATGCGTTTGCGCACGCTGACCACCTCCACCCGAAATGGGGTAACCGGCATGCGCTCCGCCTGGGCCAGCTGGTTGGCTGTGGCAAACGTGTCCAGCACGGCAGAGAGCCCAGTGTCGAAGAGTTTGTCGGTGGCCAGGACTTGGATGTTCATGGCAGGAATGGTAGGCATGCAACCGTTCTTGCCAATCCGTCTAAAGTACGAAGGGAAATGTGGACCCACCGCTTTCGGCCGGTCCGTTGCGCTCGGCAAACCGCGTGCGCGTGCCGGTGCGGGCGGTCTGCGGCCGCCCTTCAGCTCACAACCGTTCCAGGGCCAAGACGGCGAAAAAGCCAAAAGCGGCACACAGGGTCCACTTTAGGGTGACCCAGCCGAAGCGCTTGAAGTGGGGTCGGCCGGTGCCCGCATACAGCGCGAAAGACGCTGCCGACGCCAGCAGACACAGCAAGATCAGCCAACGAAACAGCAGCACGGCCGCCTCACCAAGCCCGCGCGAGCTGAGCGAAGCCGACCGGGGCCTGCTTTTCGTCTTCGAACGTGACAACCTCGTGGGCGTCGGGGTGGGCCAACAATTCACGCAACAACAGGTTGTTGAGTGCGTGTCCCGAACGGAAGGCGCTGTACGACGCCAACAGTGGGCGACCCAGGAGGTACAGATCACCCATGGCGTCGAGGATCTTGTGCTTCACGAACTCGTCGTCGTAACGCAGGCCGTCGCTGTTGAGCACCTTGTAGTCGTCCATCACAATTGCGTTGTCCAGGCCACCACCGAGGGCCAGGCCGTTGGATCGCATCATTTCAACGTCTTTGGTGAATCCAAAGGTGCGGGCCCGCGCGATGTCGCGGCTGTACGACCCGGCACTCAGGTCGAATTCGACACGCTGGCCAGTGGAGTCCACCGCAGGGTGGTCAAAATCGATTTCAAAGCTCAATTTGTAGCCGTGGTAGGGCGTCAGGCGGGCCCACTTGGCGTTCGCGCCCTGCCCTTCACGCACCTCGACAGCCCGGGTGACCCGAACGAAGCGCTTGGGCGCGCGCTGCCGCTCGATGCCAGCGCTCTGAAGCAAAAACACAAACGACGCGGCCGAGCCGTCTAGGATGGGTACTTCCTCGGCCGTGATGTCCACGTACAGGTTGTCGATGCCCAGGCCCGCGCAGGCCGACATCAGGTGCTCCACCGTGTGCACCTTGGCACCACCGTGCGAAATGGTGGACGCCAAGCGTGTGTCGGTCACCGACTGCGCGGAGATCGGGATGTCCACCGGCTCGGGCAAATCCACCCGGCGGAACACGATGCCGGTGTCAGGCTGCGCAGGCCGCAAGGTCAGTTCGACCCGCTGACCGCTGTGCAAACCCACACCCACGGCACGTGTCAGGGTTTTGAGGGTGCGTTGCTGAAGCATAGTGATATTTTAATGACGCGCTTTAGACCCCGCTCTCTGAATGGCAGTGCCTGCCACCGCCTCGGCGCTCACTGGGCCTTGGGCATCGCAGACCAACGGCGCACATTGCGCTGGTTCACACCGCACCGAGCCAGAGATTCAATGAGCGCCGTCATGCGGCGCTGGTGTAATGGCACTGCTGTAGGGGCCAACCTGCCCTGTCTGACGCAGGGCAGGATCCGATCCATCCGATCAGTCGGCCTGGCGGCGCAGGAATGCAGGGATCTCGAACTCGTCCATGCCGCCCGAGGACAGCGCGTCCACCTTGGCCGCCGCTTGGGTGCGGTTGGTACGCCACACACTGGGGGTGTCGCGGTTGACATAGTCGCCAGACACCGAACCCACCACCGACCCGCCCGCGCCCATTGGCTGGCCCATGCTGTTGGGTTGTGCGCCACCAGGCAGCGCGAATCCCACGTTGTCGGTGCCAGTGCGCAACACCTGCAACGGCGGGGCATTGCGGCGGGTGTTCTGGCGGCTGAGGCCGGTGGCCACCACGGTCACCCGGATCTGGTCGCCCAGCTCGTCGTCGTAGGCGGTGCCGTAGATCACGTGGGCGTCAGGCGAAGCATAGGCACGGATGGTGTTCATTGCCAGCTTGGACTCGTTGAGCTTCAGCGAGCCCTTGGCGGCAGTGATCAGCACCAGCACGCCCTTGGCCCCCGACAGGTCGATGCCTTCCAGCAGCGGGCAGGCGACCGCCTGCTCGGCGGCGATGCGGGCGCGATCGGGGCCATCGGCCAGGGCGGTGCCCATCATGGCCTTGCCAGGCTCGCCCATCACGGTGCGCACGTCTTCAAAGTCGACGTTCACATGGCCGGGCACGTTGATGATTTCTGCGATCCCGCCGACCGCGTTTTTCAGCACGTCGTTGGCGTGGGCAAAAGCCGCGTCTTGCGTGATGTCGTCGCCCAGTACTTCGAGCAACTTCTCGTTGAGTACCACGATCAGCGAATCCACATTGGCCTCAAGTTCTGCCAAACCGTTGTCGGCGTTGGTCATGCGGCGGCCGCCTTCGAATTCAAACGGCTTGGTGACCACACCCACCGTCAAGATGCCCATCTCCTTGGCCACCCGGGCAATCACAGGCGCAGCACCCGTGCCGGTGCCACCGCCCATGCCAGCGGTGATGAACAGCATGTGGGCGCCATCGATGGCCGCACGGATGTCGTCGATGGCCATCTCGGCCGCCTCACGGCCTTTGTCGGGCTTGCTGCCAGCGCCCAAGCCACTGGTGCCGAGCTGGATGGTTTTGTGCGCAGGGCTGCGGGACAGCGCCTGCGCGTCGGTGTTGGCGCAGACGAATTCCACGCCTTGCACGCGGCAGTTGATCATGTGTTGCACAGCGTTGCCGCCGCCGCCGCCAACGCCGATCACCTTGATTTGTGTGCCTTGGTCGAACTCTTCGACGCCGATCATTTCAATGCTCATGTTTCTCTCCTGATGTGTGTTCGCAGTTGCCTGATGTGTCTTTACGCGGTCATGGTCTTGGGGTGGTTCATCCAGAGGGTGGCCCTTTCCCCCGGGGCCGCCACGGGACATGCCGCCAAAAGTGGATGCTGGGAGCGCCCATGGTCAGAAGTTTCCGATGAACCAGTCTTTGACGCGGCCCAGCGCGGTCTGCATCGACCCGCTTTTTTGTGCCACCTTGAACCCCCTCAACTGTGCCGTGCGGGCCTCTTCGAGCAAGCCCATCACGGTCGCTGCGCGGGGCTGGGCCACCATGTCGGCCAGCGAGCCCCGGTACTTGGGTATGCCGCGGCGCACTGGCTTGAGAAAAATGTCCTCGCCCAACTCCAACATGCCAGGCATGACCGCGCTGCCGCCGGTGAGCACGATGCCAGAGGACAACACCTCCTCGAACCCCGACTCGCGCACCACTTGTTGTACCAACGAGAAAATTTCTTCGACCCGTGGCTCGATCACACCAGCCAGCGCCTGCTTGCTCAGCATGCGCGGGCCACGGTCACCCAGTCCAGGCACCTCGACCTGCGCCTCGGGGTCGGCGAGCAGCTGCTTGGCGTAGCCGTTCTCGACCTTGATGTCTTCGGCGTCTTTGGTCGGGGTGCGCAATGCCATGGCGATGTCGCTGGTGATCAAATCGCCCGCGATGGGGATGACCGCGGTGTGGCGGATCGCCCCGTTGGTGAAGATGGCCACGTCGGTGGTGCCGGCGCCGATGTCCACCAATGCCACGCCCAGCTCGCGCTCGTCGTCGGTCAGCACCGACAGGCTGGACGCCAGTGGGTTCAGCATCAGCTGGTCCACGTCCAAACCGCAGCGGCGCACACACTTGATGATGTTTTCGGCCGCGGTTTGGGCCCCGGTCACGATGTGGATCTTGGCCTCCAGCCGGATGCCGCTCATGCCGATCGGCTCGCGCACGTCTTGGCCGTCGATCACGAACTCCTGCGGCTCCACCAGCAGCAGCCGCTGGTCACTGGAGATGTTCACCGCCTTGGCGGTTTCCACCACCCGGGACACGTCGGCCTGGGTCACCTCCCGGTCTTTCACCGCGACCATGCCGCTGGAGTTCAGGCCGCGGATGTGGCTGCCGGTGATGCCGGTGTAGACGTGCGTGATTTTGCAGTCGGCCATCAGCTCGGCTTCTTTGAGCGCGAGCTGGATGCTTTGCACCGTGGCGTCGATGTTGACCACCACGCCGCGCTTGAGACCGTTGCTCGGCGCCACGCCCAGCCCAGCCAGCTTGAGCTCGCCGCTGGGCATGACCTCGGCCACCACCACCATCACCTTGGCGGTGCCGATGTCCAGCCCGACTACCAGGTCTTTGTATTCTTTTGCCATGACGTTGCCTGTCTGTTGAACCTGTGTTGTCCCGGTGCTCACTTCTTCTTGGCCGCGTCGCCAGTCACCACGCCGCGCAGCCGCACCGCATACGCATCGCCGTAGCGCAGATCGGCAGACAGCAAGTCGCGCGGGCCGCGCCCGTGGCGCCCCGTCACCTGCGGCAAGGTGCGTACGAAGCGCTGTGCCCGCTCACGCACCTCCTCCAGTGAGCCGGTGCCCAGCTCGACCCGAGCCCCGTTGTCCAGCACCACCCGCCAGCCGCCCCGGGCCGACAACTCCACCTCGTCGGGTGCGGCCCCCAGCGGCTCGAAGACCGGAACGAGCGAACGCATCATCGACAGCACCGCCGCGGCCTGGCCTTCCGGTCCGCTCAGGTGCGGCAGGTCGTCGGCATCCAGCTCGCCGGGGTTGGCTTCGAACACTTCCCCGTGGCTGTTGACCATGCGTGCCTCTCCGTCTTGGCCCCAGAACGCCACCTCTTGGTGTTCTTCCAGCACCACCCGCAGGCGGTTGGGAAACTCGCGCTGCACCAACGCCCTGCGCACCCAGGGCACGGTTTCAAATGCCGCTCGGGTGCGCTGCAGGTCCACCGTGAAAAAATTACCCTCCAGCCGGGGGGCCACATGCGTGCGCAGCCCCACCTCGCTGACATGTTCCAGGTCGCCTTTGACCGTGATGCCCGCCAACGCAAACACCGGGTGTCTCAGCCCCCACCACACCGCCATCGCCAGTGCGCCGAGCACGGCTGCGCCGAACAACACCGACGCGGTGAAGTTCATCAGGCGCACGTCCAAGGGCATGGGCAACGTGGGGATCATGGGCGGGCGATGTCGTTGGCGTTGCAGTCCAGGCTGGCGTTGGCCAGCAAGCGCACACACAGTTCCGGGTAGGCAAGACCCGCCGCCTTGGCCGACATGGGCACCAGCGAGTGGCTGGTCATGCCGGGTGCGGTGTTGATCTCCAGCAAGTAAGGCTGCCGGGTGCTGGCGTCAATCATCACGTCGGCCCGCGCCCAGCCTCGGCAGCCAAGGGTGCGGTAGGCCTGGAGCACCAGTTGTTGGATCGCGGCCTCTTCCTCGCCAGGCAGGCCACAGGGCACCAGGTACTGGGTGTCGTCGTTGAAGTACTTGTTCTGGTAGTCGTAGTTGCCGCCAGGCGCGACGATGCGAACAAGCGGCAGGGCCTGCGCTTGGTCGCCCGTGCCCATCACCGGGCAGGTGACCTCGTCGCCAGAAATGAACTGCTCGCACAGCACCAAGGGGTCGTGCTGCGCAGCCAACGCGTAGGCAGCGGCACATTGGTCGGCGTGGGTGACCTTGGTGAGCCCTATGGTGGAGCCTTCACGCGCGGGCTTGACGATCATGGGCTGGCCCAAATCCGCCAAGGCTTGGCGGGTGGATTCGGCGTTGTGCACCTCCACCCAGCCGGGCGTGGCCAAGCCTTCGGCGCGCCAGATGCGCTTGGTCATGACCTTGTCCATTGAAATGCTGGACGCCATCACGCCGGAGCCGGTGTAGGGAATCCCCAGCAGCTCCAGAGCGCCTTGCACGGTGCCGTCTTCGCCAAACCGGCCATGCAGCGCGATGAAGACACGCTCAACCCCTTCGCGACGCAGTTCGACCAAGTCGCGCTCGGCCGGGTCAAAGGCCTGGGCATCCACACCCTGCGAACGCAGGGCCTGCAGCACACCCTGGCCGGACATGAGAGATACCTCCCGCTCGGCCGAACGCCCCCCCATCAACACCGCCACCTTGCCAAAGTTCATGCTTTTTGGGGTCATAGCCCTTTTCCCGACAACGAATTATGCTCCTGAAGTGATAGCAACTGAAGCGCTTTTTCCATCACTTTGCTGGGCACGCCGCCGATGGACCCAGCGCCCATACACAGCACCACGTCGCCGTCGCGCACGATCTCCAGGATGGTTTGCGGCATCGTCTCGATGTCGCCCACAAACACCGGCTCCGACTTGCCCGCCACCCGGATCGCGCGGGCCAGGGAACGGCCATCGGCGGCGACGAGGGGCGGCTCGCCTGCGGCATAAACCTCGGCCAACAACAGCACATCGGCTGTGCCCAGTACCTTGACGAAGTCCTCAAAGCAGTCGCGGGTGCGGGTGTAGCGGTGCGGCTGAAACGCCAGCACCAGGCGACGGCCTGGGAACGCCCCCCGGGCTGCGGCAAGCGTCGCGGCAAGCTCCACCGGGTGGTGGCCGTAGTCGTCTACCACGGTCACTTGGCCCCCACTGGCCAGCACCGCTTCGCCGTAGCGCTGGAAGCGCCGCCCCACGCCCTTGAAGCTGGCCAGGGCCTGCAAAACAGCCGTATCGGGGATGTTGAGTTCCACCGCCACCGCGATGGCAGCCAGCGCGTTGCGCACGTTGTGTTCGCCCGGCAGGTTCAGCACCACATCCAGATCGGGCAGGGTGACGCCATTGCGGCGCTGCACGGTGAAGCGCATTTGCCCATGGGCAGCGCGCACGTTCACCGCCCGCACCTGCGCGTCAGCACCGAAACCGTAGCTGGTGATGGGACAAGTGACCTGCGGCACGATGTCGGCAATGGCCGGGTCGTCGGTGCACAAGATGGCGGTGCCGTAGAACGGCATGCGGTGCAGGAAGTCGACAAAGGCCTTTTTCAGGTTGCCGAAATCGTGGCCATAGGTTTCCATGTGGTCGGCGTCGATGTTGGTCACCACCGCCATCACCGGCAACAGGTTCAGAAATGACGCGTCCGACTCATCGGCCTCCACCACGATGTGGTCTCCGCTGCCCAGCTTGGCATTGGTGCCCGCGCTGTTCAAGCGCCCGCCAATCACAAAGGTCGGGTCCAGACCCGCCACAGCCAAAACACTGGCCACCAGACTGGTGGTGGTGGTCTTTCCATGCGTGCCCGCGATGGCAATGCCCTGCTTGAGCCGCATCAGCTCGGCCAACATCAGCGCACGCGGCACGACCGGAATGCGCTTTTCCCGCGCAGCGATCACCTCTGGGTTGTGGGGCTGGACGGCGGTGGATGTGACCACTGCATCGGCGCCCTCCACATGGCTGGCGGCGTGGCCGACATGGGTCTGAATGCCCAGTGCCGCCAAACGGCGCAGGGTGCTGCTGTCGGCGAGGTCAGAGCCCGAGATTTGGTAACCGAGGTTGAGCATCACCTCGGCGATGCCGCTCATGCCGGAGCCGCCAATACCGACGAAGTGGATGTGACGCACCGCGTGCTTCATCGCACGATCCCCTCGCAGGCGCGCACCATCTCTGCAGTGGCCTGTGTTTGTTGCATGGTTTTGGCTTTCTCGGCGCGCACCAGCAAGGCACTGCGGTCGATGTCGGTGAGGAACGTGGCGAGGCGTTCCGGGGTCAGCTCGGCCTGAGGTATCCACCACCCTGCGCCCGCATCCACCAAGAAGCGGGCGTTATGGGTTTGGTGGTCGTCCACCGCCGAGGGAAAGGGGACAAACAGCGCAGCGGCGCCCACCGCCGCCAGCTCGGTCACGGTGCTGGCCCCGGCGCGGGCGATCACCAGGTCGGCTTCCGCAAAGGCGCCCGCAGTGTCGTCGATGAAAGGCGTCAGCTCGGCCGTCACACCGGCCGCCTGGTAATGGGCACGCAGGGCGTCGATGTGGGTGCTGCCGCTTTGGTGCAACAGGTGGGGCCGTTGCGACTGAGGCAATCGGGCCACCGCCAGGGGCACGACCTCGTTGAGTGCCTTGGCCCCGAGGCTGCCGCCCACCACCAGCACCTTCAACGGGCCTTGCCGGCCGGCAAAACGCAGCGCCGGAAGCGGTTGTTCCAGAAACGGCGCACGCAATGGGTTGCCCACCCAGGCGGTGCGGGGTGCGGTCTTGGTGAATGCTTGGGGGAAGGCGGTGAAGACCCGGTCGGCCACGCGGGCCAATACCCGGTTGGCCATGCCCGCCAATGAGTTTTGTTCGTGCAGAAACAGGGGCACCCGCAACAGCACCGCTGCCAAGCCCGCTGGGAAGGTGACGTACCCGCCGAACCCAACCACCACATCGGGTTGCACCCGGCGCAAGACCTGCACGCTTTGCCCCAGGGCCTTGAGCAAACGCCAGGGCAAGGCCGCCAAAGACGCCCACCCCTTGCCGCGCACGCCGGTGAAGTCGATGCTTTCAAAAGGCACCCCGCGCGACGGCACCAGTGCACTTTCCATGCTGGGCCTGCCTGGCGCCCCGCGACCGCCCAGCCAATGCACCTGCCAGCCCTGGGCGCTCAGCGCCTCGGCCAGGGCCAGGCCCGGGAATATGTGGCCACCAGTGCCCCCGGCCATGATCAACGCGGTGCGGAGCACAGTCATCGGCGGTTCCCCCGCATCAACTGGCGGTTCTCAAAATCGATCCTCAGCACCACGGCCAAAGCCACCAGGTTCATCAGGATGGCCGAGCCGCCGTAGCTCATCAGCGGCAGGGTCAGGCCCTTGGTGGGCAGCGCGCCAAGATTGACCCCCATGTTGATGAAGGCCTGAAAGCCCACCCACACGCCCACGCCCTGGGCCACCAAACCCGCGAACACCCGATCGAGCGCGATGGCTTGCCGACCGATGTGCATCAGGCGGCGGGTCAGCCACAGGAACAGGGCAATCACCAGCAGCACGCCCACCAGGCCAAATTCCTCACCAATCACCGCGAGCATGAAGTCGGTGTGGGCCTCCGGCAGCCAGTGCAATTTCTCGACACTGCCGCCCAGACCCACACCAAACACCTCGCCACGGCCAATGGCGATCAACGAGTGCGACAGCTGGTAGCCCTTGCCCAGCGCGTGTTCGGCGCTCCACGGGTCGAGGTAGGCAAAAATCCGCTCCCGCCGCCACGGGCTCATCATGACCATCATGATGAAAGCACCAACGAGCACGGTGGCGATCAAGAAAAACATGCGCGCGTTGACGCCGCCCAAAAACAGAATGCCCATGGCGATCACGGCGATCACCATGAAGGCGCCCATGTCTGGCTCAGCCAGCAGCAGCATGCCGGTCACCGCCACCGCGATGCCCATGGGCAGCACCGCGCGGAAGAACTTTTCCTTGACTTCCATCTTGCGGACCATGTAGTCGGCGGCGTACAGCAACACCGCAAATTTGGCCAGCTCCGAGGGCTGAAAGTTCATGAAGCCCAGCGCGATCCAGCGCCGCGCGCCGTTCACGCCCTTGCCAACGTGCGGTATCAGCACCGCGATCAACAGCAGCAAAGAGAGCACAAACAGCCAGGGGGCCCAGCGCTCCCACACCTTCATTGGCACCTGGAAGGCCACCAATGCCGCGAACGCCGCTAACACAAGGGACAGCAGGTGGCGCCACACGAAATGGTGGTGCGAATAATTGGCGAACTTGGGGTTGTCGGGCATGGCGATGGTGGTTGAATACACCATCACCAGGCCCCACAACAGCAACGCGACCGACACCGCGATCAGCCCCTGGTCGAAGCCCAGCAGCCGGGCGGGCGTGCTCGGGGTGCGGGCGAATTCGGTGCCACCGATGCGCACTGGCAACACGTCGGCGGCGGTGCGCTGCATGCCGCCGAACAGGCCACCGATCCAGGCCATGGGAGAGGGTCGCACGCGCTGGTTCATGGCTGTTCCACCAAGTCAACGCCCGCGTCGGCGGCCAGCGCCGCGACGGCGTCACAGAACACCCGCGCCCGATGGGCGTAGTCGTCGAACATGTCAAAGCTCGCACATGCGGGGGACAGCAGCACGGCGTCGCCCGGTTGGGCCAGGGCGCTGGCTTGGGTCACCGCCTCGGGCAGGGTGGCTGCGGTGTGCACAGGCACGCCCGCGTCGGCCAGCGCCTGACCGATCAGCGGGCCGTCTCGGCCGATCAGAACCACCGCACGGGCGTGGCGTGCCACCGCAGGCCGCAACGGTGAGAAGTCCTGGCCCTTGCCTTCTCCGCCCAAAATCACCACCACCGGCTGGTCGGCACCCAACCCCTGCAGTGCGGCCACCGTGGCGCCCACGTTGGTGCCTTTGCTGTCGTCGTAGTAGGCCACGCCATTCAGCAAACCCACCAATTCGACCCGGTGCGGCTCGCCACGGTATTCACGCAGGCCGTAGAGCATGGGGGCGAGGCTGCCGCCCGCCGCGCTGGCCAGTGCCAAGGCGGCCAGGGCATTGACTGCGTTGTGGCGCCCTCGGATGCGCAGCGCATCGGCGGGCATGAGGCGTTGCAGCAACAGGTCGGGCACGGCTTCTGCCCGCTGCTGGGCGCGTGTGCGGCGGGTGTCGTCAGCAGGTTGGGCGCGGACCAACCAAGTCATGCCATTCACCGTTTCGAGCCCGTAGTCGCCTGGCCGCTGGGGCACGCCGGCACCAAAGGTCAGGTGCGCTCGCTCCGGCGCAGGCTTGTGGGGCTTGCCTTTGGCTGCCGGCTCGGCCGGCGGCAGCATGGCCATCACGGCGGGGTCGTCTCGGTTGAGCAGCATCAAACCCGTCTGGCCGAACACGCGGGCTTTGGCGGACGCGTAGGCCGCCATATCGCCGTGCCAGTCGAGGTGGTCTTGCGACAGGTTGAGCACCGTGGCGGCGGTGGGTTCGAAAGCCGTGCTGCTGTCGAGCTGAAAGCTGGAAAGCTCAAGCACCCACACTTGCGGCAAGGTGTTGGCGTCGAGATGGGCGGTGAGCGTGTCCAGCAGCGTGGGGCCGATGTTGCCCGCCACCGCCACGCTCAAGCCCGCGCGAGCGACCAGCTGGGCGGTGAGCGATGTGACGGTGGTTTTTCCGTTGGTGCCGGTGATGGCCAAAATCGCCGAGGAATGGCCAGTTTCGGTCTTGATGGCGGCCAAAGCCTCAAAAAACAAATCCAATTCACCCCCAGCCCTCGTTGAATCTGCCTGCATAGCTCCTAAAACAGGAGCAACAGCAGTGGGCGACAGGCCTGGGCTGCGGTACACCGCGTTGGGCGTGGACGCCAACAGCTCGGCGCTGAACGGGCCGGAGACAAAAATGGCGCCAGGCACCGACTCGCGCAGCGCGGCCAATTGGGGCGGGTTGTCCCGTGTGTCGGCCACAGTCACCTGCGCGCCGTGGCGGTCACACCAACGCGCCATCGCCAGCCCGGACGCACCGAGACCCAGGACGAGGACGCGCTGGTGCTGCAGGGCGTGCATGCTCACCTCAGCTTCAGGGTGGACAGACCCACCAGGCACAACAGCATGGTGATGATCCAGAAACGCACCACCACCTGCGTTTCTTTCCACCCGCTTTTCTCAAAGTGGTGGTGCAGCGGGGCCATTTTGAGGATGCGACGGCCCTCACCGTATTTTTTCTTGGTGTACTTGAAGTAGGTCACCTGCAGCATGACCGACATCGCCTCCACCACAAAGATGCCGCCCATGATGGCAAGCACGATCTCCTGCCGCACGATCACGGCGATGGTGCCCAGTGCCCCGCCGAGCGCCAGCGCGCCCACATCGCCCATGAACACCTGCGCGGGGTGGGTGTTGAACCACAAGAAAGCCAAACCCGCGCCGGCCATGGCCGAACAAAAAATCAGCAGCTCACCTGAGCCCGGGATGTGCGGGAAGAACAGGTACTTGGAATACACCACGCTGCCCGTCACATACGCGAACACGCCCAGCGCAGAACCCACCATCACCACCGGCATGATGGCCAAGCCGTCCAACCCGTCGGTGAGGTTGACCGCATTACTGGATCCCACGATGACCAGGTAGGTGAGGATCACGAAACCAAACACCCCCAACGGATAGCTCACCTCTTTGAAAAACGGCAGCAGCAGGCCCGCTTTGGGCGGCAGGTCCACGTCAAAGCCCGACTGCACCCACGTCAAAAACAACTCCAGCACTTTGAGGTTGGAGCTCTCCGAGATGCTGAACACCAGGTAGACCGCCGCCACCACTCCAATCAGCGACTGCCACAGGTACTTCTCTCGCGAGCGCATGCCCTCGGGGTCTTTGCGCACCACTTTGCGCCAGTCGTCGGCCCAGCCGATGGCGCCGAAACCCAAGGTGACCAACAGCACGATCCACACGAAGCGGTTGCTGAGGTCGAACCACAACAGGGTGGACAGTGCGATCGACATCAGGATCAGTACCCCCCCCATGGTGGGCGTGCCCGATTTGACCAAATGGCTCTCCATGCCGTAGCCACGCACAGGCTGGCCGATCTTCAGCGCGGTCAGGCGCCGAATCACCGGTGGCCCCCCCACCAGGCCGATCAACAACGCGGTCAACGCGGCCATGACGGCGCGAAAAGTCAGGTACTGAAAGACCCGGAAAAAACCGAACTCGGGGGACAGCGACTGCAGCCACTGCGCGAGACTAAGCAGCATGGGCCGCTCCCTTGAAATCGTGGTGATGGGTGCTGGAGGCGGCCTGGACCACTCGCTCCATCTTCATGAAGCGCGAGCCCTTGACCAACACGCTGGCCACGCCGGGCAAGGCGTTCAGCACGGCGGTGGTGAGGGCTTCGACCTGGTCAAAGTGGCGTCCTGCCGGGCCGAAGGCCTGCACCGCATGACGGGACAGCTCGCCCAGGGCGAAGACACGGTCCAGCCCGTGCTCGCGGGCGCAAAGACCGGCTTCGGCGTGCAGCGCCGGTCCGTCGGTTCCGACCTCGCCCATGTCGCCCAGCACCAACAGGCGCGGACCCGGCAGACCCGCCAGCACCGCGATGGCGGCGCGGACCGAGTCTGGGTTGGCGTTGTAGGTGTCGTCCACCAGCGTGACCGGTCGGTGTCCCACGCGGAGCGACAGTGCGCGCGAGCGGCCTGCAACCGGCTCAAAAGCCGACAACCCCTGGGCGGCGGCGTCCAGTGGTACGCCGGCAGCGCATGCGCACGCCAGCGCGGCCAGCGAGTTCTTGACGTTGTGGCGGCCTGCGATGTGGAGCCGATACACCACCGCGCCCGCAGGCGTGACCGCCCGCACCGACCAGCCACCAGCATCCCAAACCGCCGACTCGGTGCGCACATCGGCGGTGCTGTGGCCAGCTCCCGTCGCCGCACTGTCGGCAAAGGTGAGGGTGGCCCGCGCGCCCGCCAGCACTCGCCATACGGCGGTGTGGTCATCGTCCTCGGGGAACACCGCCACACCGGTGGTGGGCAAAGCACTGATCACCGCGCCGTTTTCTTGCGCCACCGCGGCCACGCTGTGCATGAACTCCAGGTGCTCACGCTGGGCGTTGTTGACCAAGGCCACCGTGGGCTGTGCCATCGCGGCGATCTGCGCGATCTCGCCGGGATGGTTCATGCCCAGCTCCACCACCGCAACCGCGTGCGCCGCGCGCAAACGCAGCAGCGTCAGCGGCACTCCAATGTCGTTGTTGAGGTTGCCTTGGGTGGCCAGCGTGGCTTCGGGCTGCCAAGCGCGCAAGATGGCGGCCACCATCTGGGTCACGGTGGTTTTGCCGTTGCTGCCAGTGACCGCCACCAGCGGCAGCGCGAACTGGGCGCGCCACGCGGTCGCCAGTTGCCCCAAGGCGCGCTTCGCGTCGGCCACTACCACGCCGGGCAACCCTGCGGGGGTCACCCCGCGTTCGGCCAACACCGCCGCGGCACCCTGTGCAGCAGCCTGCGGCAGCAAGTCGTTGGCGTCGAAGCGCTCGCCACGCAAAGCCACGAACAGATCACCCGGTTGCAACGACCGGGTGTCGGTGTGCACCCGCAAGACGGTGGTACGCCCGTCGCCAACCAGCTGGCTCCCAGGCAACCACGCGTGGAGTTGGGCCAGCGTCATCATGCGGGCGTCCTTTCGCCGGGGGCCTGACCGGCCTTCCGTGCGGCGAGTGCCCGCAGCGCTTCGGCCCGGTCTGAAAACGGGTGGCGCACGCCGGCCATTTCTTGGTATGCCTCGTGGCCTTTGCCCGCCAGCAACACCACGTCGTTGGCGGCGGCGCTGCACACCGCGCGGGCGATGGCCTGGGCGCGGTCCAGCACCACCGGGGTGCCGGGACGGCGCAGCCCAGACAGCATCTGCGCCGCGATGGCTTGGGGGTCTTCGCTGCGCGGGTTGTCGCTGGTGACGAGCACGACGTCGGCCCCGGCTTCAGCGGCCGCGGCCATCTGCGGCCGTTTGGACGCATCTCGGTCGCCGCCGCAGCCAAACACGCACCAGAGCCGGCCGTACCGCGCGTTTGCTGCAGGCCGCAACGCCGCCAGCGTGTGCGCCAAGGCATCGGGCGTGTGGGCGTAATCGACCACCACCAAGGGCTCGTCCTCGGCCCCCAGACATTCCATTCGGCCTGGCACAGGCGACAGGTCGCTGCATGCCGCCACCGCATCCGCCAGGGTCAGGCCCAGGGCACGCATGGCACCCAGCACACCCAGCAGATTCGCCACGTTGTGGGCGCCCATCAATGGGGTGTCCAAGGCATGGGCCGGACCCTCGGTGCCATGGGAATCGGTCTCGCAGACCTCGAAGCGCACACCACGCGGCCCGTAGGCCAAGTGCTTCGCCCGCAGCCGGGCTGGCTGGGCGCACGACACCGTCCACACCACTTGGCCGCGCCCCGACAGTTCGGCGGCCAGCGCCGCGCCGCGGGTGTCGTCGATGTTGACCACCGCTGCCTGCAGACCGGGCCAATCGAACAGCGCCGCTTTTGCAGCCCAATAAGCGTCCATGCTGCCGTGGTAGTCCAAGTGGTCTTGGGTGAAGTTGGTGAACACCGCCACCGCGATGCGGCACCCTTCCAAGCGGTGTTCGGCCAAGCCGATAGAAGACGCCTCGATCGCGCAAGCACCCACGCCCTCGGCCACGAACCGGGCCAGTTGTTGCTGCAACAGCACCGGGTCGGGCGTGGTCAGACCGTTGTGAACCAGCTCGGGGGGCTCGCCGATGCCCAGAGTGCCCACCACGCCGCAACGACCGCGCTGGCCAAGGGCCTGCGCCAACCACCACGCGGTGGATGTTTTGCCGTTGGTGCCGGTGACCGCCACCAGCGACAGGTGCTCGCTGGGGTGGCCATGAAAATGCGCGGCGATGGGCCCACTGGCGGCCTTCAGGCCGCGGTAACTGCGAACCCGAGGGTCGTCGAAGCCGAACGCCTCCACGCCCTCGTCCTCCACCAAGCAGGCATGGGCCCCCGCAGCCAAAGCCGCCCTCACGTGGCGGCGGGCGTCGGTCGCCGCGCCAGGCCACGCGATCAGGCCGTCGCCGGGCTGGACCTGTCGGCTGTCGGTGCGCAGGTGCGCGCGCACCTGACCGCGCAACCACAAGGCCGCTTCGGCGGGTGTGTCGAGGCGCTTGGTCGCGGCCATCAAAACGACTCCTGCACAGCGGTGGCCAGGATCTGTGGCTTGACCGCCATGTCGGGCTGGATGCCCAGCATGCGCAAGGTTTGGGCCACGGTCTCGCTGAACACCGGCGCGGCGACATCACCGCCGTAGTACTTGCCGTTGCTCGGCTCGTCGATCATCACAGCGACCACGATGCGCGGCTGGTCGATCGGCGCCATGCCAACGAAAAAGCCACGGTACTTTTTGTCGGCGTAGCCCTTGCCCTCTTGCTTGTGGGCGGTGCCGGTCTTGCCACCCACCGAGTAGCCCATGGTCTGCGCCTTGGGCGCCGTACCGCCAGGCCCGGCCGCCATGTGCAGCATGTGGCGCATCGCCACCGCGTTTTTGCGGCTCAAGACCTGCACCGCGGGCGCGGGCTCGGTTGACCGCAGCATGGACACCGGGATCAGCTGCCCGTCCAGTGCAAACACGCTGTAAGCACGCGCCAGCTGGAACAAGCTGCTGGACAGCCCATAGCCATAGCTCATGGTGGCCTGTTCGATCGGCTTCCAGGTTTTGTGGGCGCGCAGCTTGCCGCTGACGGCACCGGGGAACGCCACCTGCGGCTTTTGACCAAAACCGACCTGCGTGTAGATCTCCCACATCTCACGCGGCTCCATTTGCATCGCCATCTTCACGGTGCCGACGTTGCTGGACTTTTGGATCACCTCGTTGACCGTCAACACACCTTGAGGGTGGGCGTCGGTGATGGTGGCGCGCCCGATGCTGATGCGGCCCGGCGCGGTTTGGATGGGGGTTTCGGGGCGGACTAAACCTTTTTCCAGGGCCAACGCCACCACGAAAGGCTTCATGGTCGAGCCCGGCTCGAATGTGTCGGTCAGGGCTCGGTTGCGCAGTTGAGCCCCGGTGAGATTCTGCCGCTTGTCGGGCTGGTAGCTGGGGTAATTGGCCAACGCCAACACCTCTCCAGTGGCCACGTCCAGCACCACCACGCTGCCCGCCTTGGCTTTGTTTTCCAGCACCGTGTCACGCAACTTTTGGTACGCGAAGAACTGCACCTTGCTGTCGATGCTGAGCTGCAGGTCCCGCCCGTCGACCGGCGGCACGGTCTCGCCCACCGCCTCGACCACCCGGCCAAAGCGGTCCTTGATCACCCGGCGCGCGCCCGCTCGGCCCGCCAGCTCTTGGTTGAAGGTCAGCTCCACCCCTTCCTGGCCCACGTCTTCGACGTTGGTGAAGCCCACCACGTGGGCGGCGGCCTCCCCTTCGGGGTACTGGCGCTTGTACTCTTTGCGGGTGTAGATGCCGTTGATCTTCAGCGCGGCGATTTGCTGCCCCACCGGGTCGTCGAGCTGGCGCTTGAGCCACACGAAGGTCTTGTCTTCGTCTTTGAGTTTTTTATTCAGTTCGGCCAGCGGCATGTCCATCAGCTGGGCCAGCTTGCGCAGTTTGGCGGGGTCCCGGTCCACGTCTTCCGGGATGGCCCAGATGCTGGTCGCCGGCACACTGGAGGCGAGGATCAAACCATTGCGGTCCAAGATGCGGCCTCGGTTGGCTGGCAGTTCCAAGGTGCGGGCGAACCGAACCTCACCCTGACGCTGGAAGAAGTCGTTGCCAATCACCTGCACATAGGCCGCTCGGGCGGCCAGCACCGAGAACCCGATGGCAATGCCAGCGACAATGAACTTGCTGCGCCATACGGGCGTTTTGCTCGCCAGCAACGGGCTGGAGGTGTAGCGGATGCTGCGGCGGCTCATGGCTTGCCCTCGGCCGCGACGCCCGTACCGGGCACGCCGGGGTCGTTCACATACTGCGTGATGCCAGGGGTGGCCGACTGCATTTGGAGCTGCTGCCGCGCCATTTTCTCGACCCTCAGCGGTGTGGCCTGCGCGCTGATCTCCACCTGCAAGCGTTCGAATTCCACTTCCAAGCGGCGCGCTTCGTTGTTGGCCTTCTCCAGCTCAACAAAGAGTTGGCGCGACTCGTACTGGGTGCGCACCAGGTACATGGCGCTGAGCACCACAGCCACCAGCAGCACCAAATTGGCGCGGCTCATGCCGATGTCCTTTGCGCCACGCGCATGATGGCGCTGCGCGAGCGGGGGTTGCGGGCGACTTCCTCGGCACTGGGTTTGACGCGGCCGCGTGCCAGCAGTTTCATCACCTTGGGCAGTGCGAACGGGTTGCGGCGGTCGTATTCCTCACGGCTGTGCTGCGCGATGAACTGCTTGACGATGCGGTCTTCCAGAGAATGGAAACTGATGACCACCAACCGCCCCCCGGGTTGCAACACGTCCAGAGACGCCTCTAGCGCCTGGCTGAGCTCTTCAAGCTCGGCGTTGATGAAAATCCGAAAAGCCTGAAATGTGCGCGTTGCAGGGTCCTGGCCCGACTCGCGGGTTTTGACCGCACCAGCCACGAGTTGGGCCAGTTCAAGGGTGGTGGCAGGCACGCCCCGTTCCTGTCGGCGAGCCACAATCGCCTTTGCAATCGGCCCAGCAAACCGCTCTTCCCCATAGTCACGAATCACCTCCGAAATCTGGTCGGCTTCCGCATGGGCCAGCCACTCGGCCACGCTTTCGCCGCGGGTCGGGTCCATGCGCATGTCGAGCGGGCCGTCGTGGCGAAACGAAAAGCCACGGGCCGGGTTGTCCACTTGGGGCGAGCTGATGCCCAGGTCCATCAGCACGCCGGTTGCGCTGCGCGGGGGCAATTCGCCCAAGTGCCGAAAGCCCTGGTGGCGGATGGCGAAACGCGGGTCTTGGATGTGTGCGGCCTCGGCCAGGGCCTCCGGGTCCTTGTCGAAAGCCACGAGGCGACCGGTGGGCGACAAGCGCGACAGGATGGCCCGGCTGTGGCCACCACGCCCAAAGGTCGTGTCCACGTAGCACTCGGGTCCATTGGCCGCAGCGTCCGGTGAGTTGTCCGTGTTGCTGAAAAGCGCCTCGACCGCTTCGTTCAACAAGACGGTGGTGTGTGTCCATGGGCTCGCCACCGCCAGCTTTCAGAAAGCAAAGTCCTGGAACACATTGGGCATCTCGCCCTTCATGGCTTCGGCCTCTTGAGCCTCGTAGGTCGCCTTGTCCCACAGTTCAAAGTGGTTGCCCATGCCGAGCAGCACCGCGTCCTTGTCAATACCGGCTGCAGCCCGCAGCTCGGGCGAGATCAACACCCGGCCGGTGCCATCCATCTCCATGTCCATCGCGTTGCCCAGAAAGATGCGCTTCCACCACTGCGCCGACATGGGCAGCTCAGCAATGCGGTCGCGGAACTTTTCCCACTCGGGCCGGGGAAACAGCATCAGACAGCCGTGGGGGTGCTTGGTGACGGTGATCTGTCCGGCCGCGGTCGCGCTCAAGACATCGCGGTGCCGGGTGGGCACCGACAGACGGCCTTTGGCGTCCAGACTCAGACTCGAAGCACCTTGAAACACCGTTCCCCCTTCGCGCGACCCGTTTGGCGCGGCGACACCGCTTTTCACCACTTAATTGCACTTTTTTGCACTGTAGCAGGAAAAGCAGGTCTTGCAAGGGGCTATTGGACTATTTCGGCAATGAAATCAACAACTTAGAAGCGATTTGAAAATATCGATAGAGGGAAATATCGTTCAGAAATAAGTACTTAGAAGCGGCACTCAATGTGATGCGTGAAATCGCCTCTACCCGACAGGCTCAGAGGATGTAGCGGGACAAATCCTCGTCGCGGCTGAGCGCGTGCAGTCGGGCGTCCACGTAGGCGGCATCGATCTGCACGGTTTGTCCATCCAGCCGCGCCGCGTTGAAACTCACCTCGTCGAGCAGGCGTTCCATCACGGTGGACAAGCGACGCGCACCGATGTTTTCGGTGCGCTCATTCACCTCGAAAGCGATCTGTGCCAAGCGCGTCACCCCGTCGGGCGTGAAAGACAGCGTCACGTTTTCGGTCGCCAGCAGGGCCTGGTACTGTTTGACCAGCGACGCGTGGGTTTGCGTCAGGATGGCCTCGAAATCGCCCACGGAAAGCGACTGCAGCTCCACCCGGATGGGCAATCGGCCTTGGAGTTCCGGGATCAGGTCGCTGGGCCGCGCGAGGTGAAATGCACCGGACGCGATGAACAGCATGTGGTCGGTCTTCACCACCCCGTACTTGGTGGACACACTGGTCCCCTCCACCAATGGGAGCAGGTCGCGCTGCACGCCTTGCCGCGACACATCGGCCCCGCCGCTGTGGTCGGAGCGGCTGGCGACCTTGTCGATTTCGTCAATGAACACGATGCCGTGTTGTTCGGCGCTCTCAATCGCCTGTGCGCGGATTTCCTCTTCGTTCACCAGCTTGGCCGCCTCTTCGTCGGTCAGCAGCCGCAACGCCTCGGCGATCTTGAGCTTGCGGGTTTTGCGCCGCCCCTGACCCATCTGAGTGAACAAGCTGCGCAGCTGCTCGCCCATTTCCTCCATGCCCGCCGGGCCCATGACTTCCAGCTGTGGCTTGACATCGGCCACGTCGATCTCGATGTCTTTGTCGTTCAACGCACCCTCGCGCAACTTCTTCCTGAACGCCTGGCGGGTGCTGTTCTCGGGTGATGGCGTCAGGCTCAGCGCGTCCTCGGCCCCGTGGCGTGGCGGTGGCAAAAGCGCGTCCAGCACACGCTCCTCGGCCGCGTCTTCGGCCCGCGTGCGCACCCGCCGCATCGCCCGCTCGCGGGTCTGTTTGACGGCCACCTCTAGCAGATCGCGGATGATCGCATCCACATCTTTCCCCACGTAGCCCACCTCGGTGAACTTGGTGGCCTCAACCTTGATGAAGGGCGCGTCGGCCAGCTTGGCGAGGCGACGGGCGATCTCGGTCTTGCCCACGCCGGTGGGGCCAATCATCAAGATGTTCTTTGGCGTGATCTCGGGCCGCAGCTTTGGATCGACCTGCTGGCGGCGCCAGCGGTTGCGCAGG
This sequence comes from Comamonadaceae bacterium, assembly GCA_027490925.1. Taxonomy (GTDB): domain Bacteria; phylum Pseudomonadota; class Gammaproteobacteria; order Burkholderiales; family Burkholderiaceae_C; genus PCRC01. The sequence goes on along the minus strand of JAIXXF010000002.1, from coordinate 12,944 downwards.
GCGATGGCCACGGCGCGTTTGGCCTCGGCCTGCCCGACGATGTGCTGGTCCAGCTCGGAGACGATCTCCTGGGGGGTCATGGCGCTGCTCATGCCAGCGTCTCGATAGTGTGGTTCATGTTGGTGTAGATGCAAAGCTCACCTGCGATTTGCAGCGATTTCTTCACGATGTCTGGGGCCGACAACTCGGTGTTCTCCAGCAGCGCCTTGGCCGCCGACTGCGCAAACCCACCGCCCGACCCGATGGCCACGATGCCTTGCTCAGGCTCCAGCACATCGCCGTTTCCGGTGATGATCAGCGAGGCGTCGCGGTCAGCCACGGCCAGCATCGCCTCCAGTCGCCGCAACACGCGGTCGGTACGCCAGTCCTTGGTGAGCTCGATCGCTGCGCGGGTCAGGTGGCCTTGGTGCTTTTCCAGTTTGGCCTCAAAACGCTCGAACAGGGTGAAGGCGTCGGCGGTGGCGCCAGCGAAACCCACGAGCACTTGGTCTCTGTAGAGCTTGCGCACCTTGCGGGCCGTGCCCTTGATGACGATATTGCCCAGCGTGACTTGCCCGTCACCGCCGATGGCGACTTGCCAGCCGGCGGGGGTTTGGCGGCGCACGCTGACGATGGTGGTACCGTGAAATTGTTCCATTCGGCGCAAGTGGGGGCGGTCAATGGAATCGCAAGGTTGCCGCTCAGTCGGTGCGGACCTCCACCGCCGCGCAAGCCTCGATGCCCACCACACCGAACAGCGGGGCCAACAGGCGGTGTACCTGGGTGAACGCCACGGTGCGGCGCTCCGCCCGCTGCGCGACGACCCAATTCAGCAATGCCCCGGCCGCGGCCACGTCCACACGAACCAAGTGGCTGCAATCCAAGCGCAAAGCGTCGCTCCCGGCGCACAGGGCCGACAAATGGGCCAGCGCAGCGGGGGCGTCGCCGACCAACACGCCGCTCAGCGGCGCATCCACCACCGTTGCGCCCGACAACGGCGTGGCCATAGAGTGCCACTCCGACTGGCGGTAGGCGCTGGGGCCCAACAACGCGGTGTCGACCACCTGGCTGTCGGGAGGGCTCAGGTCGAGTTGCGGGAAGCCCAAGGTGTCCACTGGCGTGTAGGCGCATCGGGCAGGCTCCCAGGACGGCGGGGAGCGCTCGTAGGTGACGCAATAGTCGAGCGCCACCTGGTCGAACGCCTCAACCTGGCCCATCAGACGACACACCTCCAGACGCAGGTGCCACCAGGCGATCCGCACGGTGGGGTCGCCAATCGGGGTGGCCTGGGCCAGCACGCGCTGCAAGCGCTCGGGCTGGATGAACTGCAGCTGCAGCGGCTCGTCACGCCAGGTGCGCAGCAGCATGAGCAGAGGCTCCACTGCGCCACCGTCGATGCGGGTGAGCATGGACCAGTCGACACGCCATTGGCCGGGCACGCGCGGCGTGGACGCCGCCAGGGCCATGGCCGCAAAACAGCTCAGGGTCTCTGGACAACTCCAGTCCAGCGGGCGCGTTGCCGGGTCGGAAGCAGGCCACACCTGGGGCGGCGGCACGCCCTCGGGCATGGAAAACCAGGCTGGGGCAGAGCGCGCAAAGTGCTGTGCAAACTCCAATGCCAGCGACTCAAAGCTGGCGGCCTGCCCGGTGGCCCGGTAGTAGTCGAACAGCACCAACCAAGTGTCGATGTGGTCGTGCCGGTCGCCGAGCGGCGCGATCGCGTCCAGCAGCGTGGCCTCGGCCTCGGCCTCTTTGCCCTGTGCAAACAAGGCGGCCGCCTGCTCCAGGGCGGGGTCGCGGTCGTTGTGCACGGGAGGATCGGCGTCGGCAGGGGCCGCCACAGCACCTAGGGTCGCCGTGCCGGTGGCACGGACAGCGGTGCCGCTGGAAGCTCCTGCCGCGCCGGGGTGTGCGGCCAGGTCGGGGTTGGGCTTGCCGGTGCCGCTCGGCGTGCCCCCCGCTTTGGGTTGCACACGGATTGGCGCCAGAGCGCCTGGAGACGATTGGCGCTTGCCGGTTTGCCACCAGTCCATGGACATGTCGGCTTCGATGTCGGCGATCTGCTGCAGCGTCTCCTGGGGCAGTTGGGCAGGCCCCTGGGCGGGCAGGACGCTGTTGAACAGCGAAGGATGACCAGCCACCTCCTGCTCGGCCGAGGGATCACGCCGACGCAGCTTGCGCAACAGATCAAACTCGCGCTTGCGCAGCAAGTCGTTGTGGCGCTTGCGCTCCACCATGGCCTTGAGTTGTTGCTTGGTCAGCGGTGCACTGTCGCCGGGCTGGTCCAAATCCGCCCATGGGTCCGCCGAAGGGCGGACCATGTTCACCACCTTGGAGAACAAACCACCAGGGGCTTGACCGCGCGGCATCGGGGGAAGGAAGCGGTGGGGGGTGCGGTGCGCTGGGTCTCAGTCGCCGAACATTTTTTGCTTGAGCTCGCGGCGTTGCTGGGCCTCGAGCGACAGGGTCGCGGTCGGGCGGGCCAGCAAACGGCCCACGCCAATGGCCTCGCCCGTCTCGTCGCAGTACCCGTAATCGCCGCTGTCGATGCGGGCGATGGATTGCTCGATTTTCTTCAGCAACTTGCGCTCGCGGTCGCGGGTGCGCAGTTCCAACGCATGCTCTTCCTCGATGGTGGCGCGGTCGGCGGGGTCAGGCACCACCACCGTTTCCTCGCGCAGGTGCTCGGTGGTCTCCCCGGCGTTGGCAAGAATGTCGCGCTTGAGGCCGACCAGCTTGAGCCGGAAAAACGCCATTTGTTTGTCGTTCATGTACTCCGAGTCGGGCATGGCCAGCACCTCGGCGTCCACCAGTTCCTCGGCCGACTTGGTTTTCCAGTTGTTGGCCAGCTTCGGGTCTTTCTTGATCGGCATGGGGTGCGGGGCGCTGGCGACCGGAACAGGGGCAGACGACGACGGTTGGGTGTAGCTGGCTTTGGCCGCGTTGGAGGCCACCACGGGCGTGACAGGCGCCACAGAGGCCATGGCAGAGGCTTTGCCGCGGGATTTGGGGGCGGGTTTCGGGGCAGCGGCGTCGGGAACGGTAGGAGCGGTCAAGGGTTTGCTTTTTTCGGTTGACACCGCCGCGACGGGCGCGGAACGGTGCGGTGGGGTGGCGGGTTTGGCCTGGGTCATGGGTGCGGTCGCGGTGGTGGGCGCGGTCGCAGGTGTTTTGGTCTTTACGGCGGGCGGCGGGGCGGCTTGAACCGCTTTTTTCACCCCTCCAGACGCGACGGGCGGTGGGGCGGACCGGCTGGCTTTGGAAGGGGGTGTGGCAGGGGCGGTCTTGCTCGTCTTTCCAGCCTTGACGGGGCTGACGGGTCCCTTGGCGGCAGGTTTCGGGGACGTTGTGCTCTGAGGCGTCGACTTCTGAGCCGTTGACTGCTTGCTGGCCACCGCCTTGTGGGCGGCGGACGTTACCGGTTTCAGCGGCTTGCCGGTGTTTTGCGCCACAGGGGTTGTCTTCACGGGTTTGCCGGACGCCACTTTCGCGCCTGACGGAACTTTGGTGGGGGCTTTGGCTGTGGTTTTGGGAGCGGCTTTCTTGGCCACCTCTTGTTTGGATGGCTTGGCAGACTGCGCTGGTTTCACAGGCTTGGGTGCCGGCTTCACCAAGGCTTTCGCGGTGGCTTTCACGTTCGCCTTTGGGGTTGGCTTGGCGGACGGCTTTGCCACGGCCTTGGCAGATCCCTTTGGAGCGGCCCCTCCGGCGGTTTTCGCCGCGGGTTTGGCCGGCTTGGCGGAAGTGGCCTTGGCGGCGCCTGCCTTGCCGACGCTCGCCTTTTTCGCAGAAGCTTTCACAACGTGTCTCCCCGGGGAACTGGCCGCGGTCGGGTCTGGCGATCCGACCGTTTTTGAATTGCCCGACGTTATACCTGCTCCCGCGCGTGGTGTTGCGGCTTTGGCGGCGTGCGTTTCTAGCGGTTTACCCTCGCCCGCAGGCGAACGGCCCCAGCCGAACATTTGCAACATCGCGAGCATCATGGGTGGTGTCCGGGGTCAGGAATCGAGGGTACCTCAAACCAATGACTGTTCCAGGCCCTGGATGAAAATGTCTTTGGGCAAGTCGATGCCGATGAACACCATTTTGCTGGTGCGCTTCTCATCCTTGCCCCAGATCGGCCCGAGGTCGCTGCCCATGAGCTGGTGCACGCCCTGGAACACCACCTTGCGCTCGGTGCCCGACATGTTCAGCACGCCTTTGTAGCGAAGCATGCGGGGCCCGTAGATGTTGACGATGGCGCCCAAAAAATCTTCCAGCTTTTCAGGGCTGAAGGGGCGGTCCGAGCGGAACACAAAGCTCTTGACGTCGTCGTCGTGGTGATGGTGGTGGCCGTGTTGTTCGTGGGCGTGCGACGGGTGGTTGCAGTGCTCACCGTGCGCATGGTCGTGGTGGTGCGCGTCCTCTGCCTTGAGGAGATCGGGGTCGATGTCCAGCTTGGCGTTGAGATTGAAGCCCTTCAGGTCGAACACGCTGGCGATGGCCACCTCGCCGAAGTGGACCGATTGCTGCGGCGCGCGCGGGTTCATGTGCTTCAGGCGGTGCTGGAGCGCATCCAGCGCGTCAGGGGTGACGAGGTCGGCCTTGCTGATGAAGATCTGGTCGGCAAAACCCACCTGGCGCCGCGCTTCTTGCCGGTCGTTGAGCTGGTCGGCCGCGTGCTTGGCGTCCACCAGCGTCAGGATCGCGTCGAGCGCGTAGGTCTCTGCGATTTCGTCGTCCATGAAGAAGGTCTGGGCCACGGGGCCGGGGTCGGCCAAACCGGTGGTCTCGATCACCACGCGGTCGAACGTCAGTTCACCCTTGCGTTTTTTCTCGGCCAGGGTGTGCAGCGTGGCACGCAGGTCTTCACGGATGGAGCAGCAGATGCAGCCGTTGCTCATCTGGATGATCTGCTCATTGGTGTCGTTGACCAGGATGTCGCTGTCGATGTTTTCCTCACCGAACTCGTTCTCAATCACCGCGATCTTCTGGCCGTGGGCTTCGGTGAGCACGCGTTTGAGCAGCGTGGTTTTGCCGGAACCAAGGAAGCCGGTGACGATGGTGGCGGGGATCAGGTTCATGGGGGCTTTCGGGTGCTCAGAATTTCAGCAGGTGGGGAGTGTAGCGGCGTATTCAACCGCCTGCGCTCCGCCTTTTTTCTGCACGATCAGCCCTTTGAGGTACTCGCCCTCGGGAAACTCCAAGGTCATCGGGTGGTCGGGCGCGCCGCCCAGCCGTTCGGTGATGTAGCCATCCACTCCAGCGTCGGCCCCGGCGGACGCCACGATCTTGTGGAACAGGTCGGCGCTGATGCCACCCGAGCAGGAGTAAGTGAACAGCACCCCGCCCGGTTCCAGCAGCTTGAGGCCCAGGCGGTTGATGTCTTTGTAGGCGCGGGCCGCCCGGTCGGCATGGGCGGCGGTCGGAGCGAACTTGGGCGGGTCCAGCACGATGGCGTCAAAGCGGCGGCCGGCGTCCAAGAACCCCCGGAGCGACGCGTTCACGTCGGCGTCCATGAAGGTGGCTCGGTCGGCCGCAAAGCCGTTGAGAGCCACGTTGGCGGCGGCTCGCTCCAGCGCGGGGCCAGACGAGTCGATGGACGTGACGTGGGCTGCGCCCCCGGCCAAGGCCGCCACGGTGAAGCCCCCGGTGTAGCAAAAGCAGTTCAGCACGCGCTGAAACCCCAGGCGGCGGGCGTGCTCGGCGAACTTGTGCCGACTGTCGCGCTGGTCCAAGTAAAACCCGGTTTTGTGACCGGTCGCGATGTCGAGCGACAGGCGCCAGCCATGCTCCTGCAGCTGCCGCTCCACCGGGCCGTCGCCGCGCAACCAGCCAGCCAAGGGGGGCAAGCCCTCCAGCGTGCGGGCGTTGGTGTCGGAGCGCTCGTACAACCGGGTGAGGCCGGTGGCGGCCAGCAGCGCATCGGCCAGCACCGGCTTCCAGCGCTCGGCCCCGGTGGAGAGAAACTGCGCCACCAACACCCCGTCGGCGCCCAGTCCGTACTGGTCGACGATCAGGCCTGGCAAACCGTCGGATTCGCCGTGCACCAACCGCCTGGCATCGCTTTGGATGTCAAATCGGGCTCTGGCCCTGACGGATTCTTCGATTTTTGCTCTGAAAAACGCAGCGTCTATGCGCTGCGTTTCGTCAAAGCTCCAGACCCGCGCGCTGATTTTGGAGGCCGGGCTGTAAAACGCCCAGGCGAGGAACTGCCCCTCGCTGGATTCGACGCGGACCGTTTCTCCCGCGTCGCCGCCGCCCTTGGCGATGGCAGAGTCGAAGATCCACGGATGGCGGCGCACCAGTGAGCGCTCTTTGCTGGGGCGAAGGCGGAGTGTTTTCATGACTTTTTGGCGCGCGGGTGGGCCGCGTCGTAGGCCTTGGCCAGGTGCTGAAAGTCCAACCGGGTGTAGACCTGGGTGGTGGTGATGTTGGCGTGGCCCAGCAATTCCTGCACGGCACGCAGGTCGCCGCTGGACTGGAGCAGGTGGCTGGCGAACGAGTGCCGCAGCATGTGGGGGTGCACAGGCGTGGCCAGTCCCGCCTGCAAACCGCGCCGTCGAAGGCGCTGCCAGATGGCCTGGGCGGTGAGCCGGGTCCCATGCCGACCGACAAACAGCGCCGGGGTGTCGCTGGGGCCGGCCCACTGAAACGACCGCACCGCCAACCATCGCGCCAGCGCGTCGGTCGCCGCACGACCCACCGGCACACTGCGCCGTTTGCCCCCCTTGCCCAGCACGTGGGCGTCGCCTGCGGCCAGGTCCACCCAGCCGCGGGCGTGGGGGCTGGCGTGCGTGTCCAGACCCACCAACTCGCCCACGCGCAAGCCGCAGCCGTAGAGCAGCTCCACCATCGCAGCGTCCCGCGCTTCGAGCCAAGGGTCTTGCTCAGCGTCTTGGTGGTTGGCGAGCCGCACCGCGTCTTCCACCCCCAGGGCTTTGGGCAGGGGCTTGGCGGCCTTGGGCGCGCGAACGCCTTGCACGGGGTTGCTGGTGACGCGACCCTCGCGGCCGAGCCAGGCATAAAACCCGCGCCAGCCCGACAGGATGAGCGCGATGCCACGGGCGCTGCGGCCCGCCGCGCGCATCTGCGCGGCCCAGCGCCGGATGTGCGCGGTGTGGACATCAGACAACGCCACCCCTGCCCGCTGGGCGTGCGCAGCGAGCTTGTGCAGATCCAGCGTGTAGAGCGTCACGGTGCGATCGGCCAGGCGCTTTTCCACCCGCACATGCTGCAGGTAGCCGTTCACCAGCGCTTGCGACGCCGCGTCCAGCGCACCGGATTCGGTCGGGGGGTCGGTGGCGGTGGTCAAGGGGCGGTGTGGCTCATTGAGAGGGCGACGCGCTGGGGAACGGCTCAAGGATGGTGCGACTTGGGGGCGAGCCAGGGGCGCGTCGGGACTGTCGTGCGGCAGGCCTCAGGGGCGTAGCCGCGACAGCGCCGCACCAGCCAACTCACCGATGCGCTCCAAAAAGTCTGTGCCCATGGCGTTATGGAAGCGTTGCGGGTCGGGCGAGGCCAGCACCAACATGCCAAAGGCGTTGGGGTCGGCACCCGCGCGCAGCGCGATCAGCGCGACCGATGCCGCCAACGTGGGCTCTTGCAGCCACGCCGTCGCTTCAAAGTTGGCGTTGACGCCACAGTAAGGCAAGGTCAGTGATGCGGCGAACACCCGCGCGTCGCCGCTCACGCCTTGCGCAAAGGGCTGCTGGGCGTAGGGCTCGGCCACGCCCCAGACTTTGATGGCCACCTGGGGCACCAGAAACTGGGTCTGGATTTCGGTGGCGATGCCGTGCGGCAGGTCTTCGGGCCGACGCACCAGAAAGACGTTGCGCGTCCAGCGCTGCAGCTTGTCGGCGATGGCCACGTTGTCGTGCCCGTAGCGGATCATCTCAGCCGCTTTCAGCTCCAGCGCCTTGATCTTCTCGCGCAACATGTCGGCCTGGCGTTCCTGCAGGCTGACCGACCGGCCGTTGTAGGGGCTGGTGAGCTGCACCGCGGCGAGCAACGCCGCGTGGCGCTCGAAAAAATCGGGCGTGTTCGCCAGGTAGTTGGCGATGTCGTCTTCGGTGATCGGGTGGTTGGTGTCCATGCGGCGCTTGGGGGGGTGTGTCGGGGGTGAGGGGGGGCGTGAGGGGGGGGTGAGAGGGGTAGGGATCGGGTGACAAAACAACGAAGGGGCAGGAGCGCGCGGGCGGCGGCGCTCAGGGCAGCTCCACTTCGCCCCGAAACACGGTGGTGGCGGGGCCGGTCATGGTCACAGGCGCGTGGCCACCGGGCCAGGCGATGCTGAGCCGCCCGCCGCGGGTGTCCACCTCCACCGCCGCGTCCAGCCAGCCGAGGCGGATGCCCGCCACCACGGCAGCACAGGCGCCAGTGCCACACGCCAGGGTCTCGCCCGAGCCGCGCTCGTAGACCCGCAAGCGGATGTGCCCGCGGTCGACCACCTGCACGAAACCGGCGTTGACCCGGCGCGGAAAGCGCGCGTGGCCTTCGATCAACGGGCCCTGGGTGGCCACCGGCGCCGCGTCCACATCGGCCACGCGCTGCACCGCGTGGGGGTTGCCCATCGACACAACAGCTACAAAAACCGTAGCGCTTTCGCCAGATTCGGCGAGGGCCAGGGGCCACATTTGGCCTGAACCTTGGGTTTGGGGCAACAAACCGTCCGAATTGAAAGGAATTTGCGGCGGGTCGAACACCGGTGCACCCATGTCCACTGTGACCCGGCCGTCGGCCGTGAGGTGCAAATCGATCACGCCAGACCGGGTCTGCACCCGCACCGAGTCGCGGTTGGTCAAGCCCCGGTCGCGCACAAAGCGCACAAAGCAACGGGCACCGTTGCCACACTGCTCGACCTCGCCGCCGTCGGCGTTGTGGATCACGTACTCGAAGTCGATGCCGGGCGCGGGCGACGGCCGCACGCTGAGGATCTGATCGGCCCCGACCCCAAAATGCCGATCGGCCAGCCAACGGTACTGCGCCGCCGTCAAGCCAAGCCGCCCCTGGGTCTCGTCGAGCACCACGAAATCGTTGCCCGCACCCTGCATTTTGGTGAATTCGATCCGCATGGACACATTATCGGCGGGCCCACCCCGCATGAACCGGGCCGAGGCGCTGGCGCTGCATCACCGCCAGCACCCCGATGGCGCCGGTTGCCAGCCCCAGCCAGGCCACCACCGCCCACCACGGCGGGTGCTGGACGGCGGTGAGGGCCAGACACGCCACCAAAATGAACACCGGCAACGGCACACGGTGCGCCGAGCTGGCGATCGACTGGATCCTCTCGTGCTCAACCGAATCGACCCCGGTCGGATTCGCGGTTGGTGTGTCTGTCATGCGCCTCGCCCTGACAAGAACTTAAGATCATCGCCCCTGTTGGCCAACCTGAATTTGGAATCCGGTCGGTGTCAATCCGACCACGGTCTTTCCCTGAGACGAACGTGAACCTGCTGCTGATCGACGACCACTCGCTGTTCTCCCAGAGCCTGCGTTTCCTGCTGCGCGAGATGAACGCGGACATCCAGATCACGGTGGCAGGCAACATCGCCGACGCGGTGGGCCACCCTGGACCGTTCGACCTGGTGCTGCTGGACCTGCACCTGCCCGACACCAGCGGAATGCTGGGCCTGCAAGCGGTGAAAGGTCGTTATCCCGATGCTCCCGTGGTGATGTTGTCGAGTGAAGAGGGGCTGGGCGTGATCCGTGCGGCCATCGACGCGGGCGCGATGGGCTATGTGCCCAAATCGTCCACTCCCGAGGTCTTGATGGCCGCCATGCAACTCATCTTGGCGGGGGGAACTTACCTGCCCACGGGTTTTTTGCTGAGCACCGACGCCACAGGCCGCACAGCCGCGCAGGGCCAAGCCACGCTATCGCCCCTGTCTCAGCTGACGGACAGGCAAAAAGCGGTGCTGCTCAAAGTGGTGCAAGGCAAGGCCAACAAGGCCATCGCCCGTGAATTCAGCATCGCTGAAAGCACGGTGAAGTCGCACCTGTCCAGCGCGTACCAAGTGCTGGGCGTCACCAGCCGCACCGAAGCGGTGGTGAAAGCCGCCAAGTTGCGCGCCATCGCCGGCTGGCGGACCAACAGCCCGCCCGGGACAGGGCCGACCCCCCCCTTCGGCCGCGCAATTTCCCGGCAAAATGGGGCATGGTCCGCGCCACACAACGCCTCTATCCCCACCGCGAGCCGGTGCGCCCGCGGCCTGCGGCCACTGTGCTGCTGCTGCGAGACGCACCCAGCGGCTTTGAGGTGCTGATGACGCGGCGGTCCATGGCCGCCAGCTTCGCACCAGGCGCCTACGTGTTCCCCGGGGGCGTGGTCGACGAGGCCGATGCGCAGGCGCATGCCCACGCGCGCCGCCGCGCCACGCAGAGCGACGCGCACCTGACCCAGGCCATCGCCGCGATCCGAGAAAGTTTTGAAGAACTTGGCATCCTGCTTGCGCGCCACGCAGACGGCCGGATGGCCGACGATCACGACATCTCAGCGCTCGACCGCACAGCCGCGTTCGTCCCGCAGTGCGTCGCCCGGGGCCTGACCCTGGCCGCCGACGAGGTGTTCGTCCTGGCCCACTGGACCACCGACCGCGACCTGCCGCGGCGCTTCGACGTGCCGTTTCTCGTGGCCCGCATGCCCGACGGGCAGCACCCGGTGGCCGACGAGGCGGAACAGTTCGAGCCGGTGTGGATTCGCCCGGCGCTGGCACTCGCTCGGCACCACGCGGGCGACTTTGAGATGATCTTCCCCACCATCCGCACCCTGGAACGCCTGCACCGAATGGCCAGCGTCGACGCGGTGTTGCAGGCCTGCGCGGACAATGAATTGCCGCTGTGGACCTCGTGCCCCCGGGGCGGGTTGCTGGGTGGTGAAGTGGTCCGCTACATGGAGCACGAGCCCCCCTTTGGTGAGCTGGAACTGGTGTGCCCGGACGGCCAACTGAGCCACGCGCTGGACTGGCAACACGAACGCCCCGTACCGCTGCTCAACAATCTGCAACGCCTCACCGCTGCCAACCCCGGCACCATGACCGGCCCCGGCACCAACAGTTACCTGGTGGGCGACCCCGACACCGGTTACGTGGTGATTGACCCTGGCCCGAACGACCCCGCCCACCTGCAGCGGCTGTGGCAGGCCGCCGTGAACCGCACCGGGGCACCCGGACAGATCCACGCCATCGTCTGCACCCACTCCCACCCCGACCACTCCCCCGGTGCCAAGCCACTGCAAGCCCTGTGCACCGAGACCGAACCGGCCGTGTTGGGCCTGCCCTCCGGCCCCAACGCCCGTGCCGCCAGCCACTTCGTCCCCGACCGGCCGCTGGACGATGGCGAAGAACTCGTGCTGACCGGCCGCGAGCGCAACGGTGCACCCGTCACGCACACCCTGCGGGTGGTCCACACCCCTGGCCATGCGGCCAACCACCTGTGCCTGGTGCTGGTGGAAGATGGCGTGCTGTTTTCTGGCGACCACATCCTGAACGGCAGCACCACGGTGGTCGACCCACCCGATGGCGACATGACCGCCTACCTCGACTCACTGGACGCCCTGAGCCAGGCCTGCGACGAGCGGGCCATCGCCTACATCGCCCCCGCCCACGGCCACGTGATCGGTAACGCCCCCCAGGCCATTGGCCAATTGAAGGCACACCGCCTGAAGCGTGAGGCCAAGGTACTCGCTGCCATGCAAGCCCAACCCAATGGCACCGTGGACGATTGGCTCCCTCACGCCTATGACGACGTGCCGCCCGCCTTGTGGCCAGTCGCCAAACGCTCGCTGCTGGCCCACGTGGCCCGGCTGCAACGCCAGGCGTGAACCTCGCCCGCGGCGCGGGGGTTTTCCTGCGGCAAGCTGCGAAACCCGCGGCCTTTGGACACAATCCGCACCACCTTAAACAAGGAGACACGACATGACCCGCTTCTGGCGCCAAGCCCCGGCCTTGCTGGCCGCGCTCCTGACCACCCTCGCGGTGGCGCAAGAAACCTACCCGAACAAACCCATCACCCTGACCGTGCCCAACCCACCCGGTGGTGTGGTGGACACTTCCGCCCGGCTGTTGACCGACCCGCTCACCCGCCAGCTGGGGCAGCCGGTGGTGATTGACAACAAATCCGGTGGCAGCGGCAACGTGGCGTACGGGTCGGTGGCGCGCACCAAACCCGACGGGCACAACCTGCTGATTTCGTACTCCGCCTACCACGTGGGCAACCCCGCCCTGACGCCCAACCTGCCCTGGGAAGCCAAAGACTTTGCGCCCGTGGCCTTGCTCACTGTGGCCAACAACGTGATCGCGGTCCACCCCAGCGTGCCCGCCAACACGCTGAAAGAATTCATTGCCTACGCCAAGGCCAACCCCGGCAAACTGAACTACGCCTCCCAAGGCACTGGCTCGCTCTCGCACATCGGCACCGAGATCTTCAAACAGCAAACCGGGGTGTTCATGACGCACATCCCGTACCGCGGTTCGGGCCCCGCGGTGCAGGACGTGCTGGCCGGTCAAGTGCAGGTGTTCATCACCACGCCGCCGTCGGTGTTGCAGCATGTGCAATCGGGCAAGCTGAAAGCCTTGGCGGTGACCGGCAATGCCCGCCACCCTGGCCTGCCCAACGTGCCGACCACCGCAGAGGCGGGCCTGCCTGATTTCCAGCTTGAAGCCTGGGTGGGTCTGTTCGCGCCCGCCGCCACACCGCCTGCGGTCGTGGCCAAACTGACTGGCGAAGTGAAACGCGCGCTGGAACAACCCGAAACCAAGCAACGCGCCGACACCGCCGGCATCGAACTGCGCTACCTGCCGCCAGACGCCCTGGCACAGCGGGTGCAAACCGAGACCGCCTATTGGGCCAAAACGATCAAAGCCGCTGGCATCAAAGCGGAATGAGCTGTGCCGGGGCACAGGTGAGAAGCGGGTGCAAACCGAGACCGCCTATTGGGCCAAAACGATCAAAGCCGCTGGCATCAAAGCGGAATGAGCTGTGCCGGG
>JAIXXF010000017.1 GCA_027490925.1 Comamonadaceae bacterium | reverse complement strand
GGAGCCGCCCGAAGGCTCGGTCAGACCGAAGGCGCCGATGGATCTTCCGCTGGCCAGCGCCGGCAGGTAGCGCTCCTTTTGCGCCAGGCTGCCATGCTCGGCAATCAAGGTAGTGGCCAGACCGATGTGTGCATTGAGCGAGCTGCCCACCGAGCCACTGGCCTTGGAGACCTCTTCCAGCACCAGGCAGACGCTGACCAGGTCCATGCCACTGCCACCATATTCTTCAGGGCAACTCATGCCCATGTAGCCTTGCTGCCCCAACTCTTTGAACAGCTCATGGGGAAAGCGGTCTTGCTGATCAATGTGCTGGGCTTGGGGTTCGACGCGCTCACGACAAAAAGTCTCGGCGGCTTGGCGCACCGCCTCCTGGGCATCGCTCAGGGCGTATTGCTGTGCTCGGGTTGCGGTGGCGGCCATTGAATTGGGAGCTGAGATGGCCTCAGCCCTTGGCTCGCTCGAGTTGCTCGCGCAGCGCAAAGCGCTGAATCTTTCCCGAGGCGGTCAGCGGCAGCTCGGTGACAAATGAAATGCCCCTGGGCATCTTGTGTTTGCCCACCAGCGTGGCCATGTGCGCCAACAACTCCTGCTCCTGAATCTGGGCGCCATCCTTGCGCACGACGAAGGCGTGGATGACTTCCCCGCGGATCTCATCGGGCACGCCCACCACCGCTGCGGTCTGCACCTGAGGGTGTTCGCACAAGGCGTTCTCCACCTCTTTGGGGTAGACGTTAAAGCCGTTGCTGACGATCATGTCCTTGATGCGGTCACGGATGTAGACATGGCCGTCGGCATCGACCACGCCGATGTCGCCTGAGTGCAGCCAGCCATCGCGGATGGCCTCAGCGGTTTTTTCCGGCTGCTTCCAGTAGCCGGCCATGAAGGTCCGGGAGCGAAAGCACAGCTCGCCTGGGGTGTTAGGCGGCAGTATCTGACCCTGCGCGTTGATGACCTTGACCTCCACGCCCGGCAGGGTGGGCCCGGTGGAGCCGGGCCGCTGCTCGTCAAAAGGGATCTGCGCAGCAGCCACCGGCGAGATTTCCGACAAGCCATAGCTTTCAATGATCTCGATGCCATGCACCTGCTTGAGGTCTTGCTTGAGTCGGTCCGACACCGGGCCACCCCCCACGTCCATCAAACGCACGCTGGAGATGTCCTTGCCCTTGAGGGTCTGCGGGTCGAACAGACGGGCAAACATGGTGGGCACGCCCACCAAAATGCTGGCCCTGTGTTTTTGCACCAATTGCCAAGCCTGCTCGGGATCGAATCGGGGCAGGATGACCACGCTGGAGCCGGCCAGCGCGGGCATGATGAAATCCCAGCAGTAACCGAAAGAAGAGAACATCGGCAGCAAGGTGATGCTGCGGTCGACCATTTGGTAGCGGGCCACCGACTGGGTCATCTGCGCATTGAGCACGATGGCCGAATGCCGCAGCAAGATGCCTTTGGGCCGCCCAGTCGTGCCGCTGCTGTAGATCATGACCGCCGGGTCTTCGGGATCATGGCGCAGCGGTTCGGCCAGAGGCTCATGCGTGGCCAGCAGTTCGTCGTAAGCCCGCCAGCCGGCGATCGAGCCCTGGATGGCCACCTTCAACCCAGGCACCTGTTGCGTCAGCTGCGGGTCGATCCGGTCAGCAAACTGGGCATGCACAAATAATTGGGCAGGGGTGCAGTCGAGCGCGGTGTTGAGCAGCTCACGTGCCGACGACAGGGTGTTGACAGGCACGCAAATCGCGCCGGCGAGCGCGCAGGCGATGAAGAGCTCGACGAGCTCGCGCGAGTTGCCAGTAAAGAGCAACACCCGCTCGCCCGGCTTCAGGCCGGCGCTGACCATGGCCTGGGCCAGACGAGCTGCGCGCTCGTAGGTCTGGGCATAGGTCTGGCACGGGCCTTGGTTGACCTCCAGCAGGTGCGGTGCGCGCGGCAGCGTCCTGGCGTTGTGAGCGAAAAGGGTGTCGATGCGTTCTAAGGCAGCGGTCATGCGGTGGCCTCAAGGCAAGGTCGATGGGCTCAAATCGCCATGCGCTGACCGCCATCGAGGTAGTAGATTTCTCCGGTCGCAAAACTGGCCTTGGGCGAGACCAGAAATGCGACGAAATCACCGACCTCTTCAGGCTGGGCCACGCGACGCAACGGAATGCGCTTGAGAATCCAGTCACGCGAAGCGTCGTTGGACAAGATGTCCTTGGAGATATCAGACTCCACATAGCCCGGCGCCATGCACACCACGCGGATCTTGTCGCGGGCCCAGTCCAGGGCCAGAGCCCGGGTCAGCCCCTCAATGGCTGCCTTGGATGTGACATAAGAAATGCAACGCGGAAAGGTCACCTGGCCGGCCACCGAGCCCATATTGACGACCACCGGCCGGGCAGAGGCCTTGAGCTGAGGGTAGGCACGCCGCGCCACCGCATACTGGGCCACCAGATTGACCTGCAAATCCTGGGCGAAAGCATCGGGGTCGATGTCTTGCGGCAAACCGTCGCGTAGCATGCCGGCGTTGTTGATCACAATGTCGAGCCGACCATACTCGGCCACCGCCGCATCGACCGCCGCCTCCATCGAGGCCGAGCTCTTGGCGTCGGCCACGATGACGCTGGAGCGCACGCCGAGCGCGCGAACGGCTGCAGCCGTCTCCTCCAGCATCGGCAGGTCACGGCCCACACAGACGATGTCGATGCCATCGCGGGCGAGCGCCAGGGCGACGGCGCGGCCTATATTGCGGCTGGCGCCAGTGACAAATGCAAGGGGGCGGGTGTCCATGCTTTACACCTTCTTGTAACGCTGGCCAGGCTCGGGCAAAACAAAAACGCCCTTGTTAAGCCACTGACCGCCATCGGCCACCAGCACCTCGCCATTGATGTAGTTGGCCATCGGGGTACACAGGAACAGTCCGATCTCGACCGTCTCCTCCACCGTCTCAAAGCGGCCCGCCGGAATGGAGCTGATGATTTTTTGCTGGCCTTCGGCGGTAGGCCAAAGCGCTGTGCGCGATTGCTCGGTATCGACAAAACCCGGGCACAGGCAGTTGATCTGCACATTGCGCGGCCCCCACTCAACGGCCAGGGTCTGTGACATGGCAATCACACCTGCCTTGGCAGCGGCCGAGTGCGCCGTACCAGGCCCGCCGTACCAGGCATAGGCCGCGCTGATGCTAAGCACCTTGCCTGAACCCTGGCGCAGCATATGCCGGCCCGCCGCCATCGTGCAATAGGCGGTGCCATTGAGCACGATGTTAATGACCGTATTCCACCCATTGGGTGAGATGTCCTCTGCGCGGGAGACAAAATTGCCCGCCGCGTTGTTGATCAACACATCGATGCGGCCGAGCTCGGCGACCACCCGGTCCATGGTGGCGGTGACATCTTGCGGCTGACGGATATCGAGCGCGCAGGTCATGGCCTGCCCCCCTGCGGCACGGATCTCCTGCGCCACCGCTTCGAGCAGCTCGAGGC
>JAIXXF010000006.1 GCA_027490925.1 Comamonadaceae bacterium | reverse complement strand
TTTTGCCGGCGAACTGGCGGTCATCTTGGCCCGCGGCATGCAAGAGATGATGGTCGAGCAGCGCGATGTGTTTTATTACGTCACGCTCATGAACGCCAACTACGCCCAACCCGATTTGCCGGCGGGTGTGGCCGATCAGGTCATTCAGGGCTGCTACGAGTTCGGCCGTTACGCGCCAGTGCTCAAGACCCGCACTGGCCAAAGCCGAGAAGTGACCTTGCTCGGTTCGGGCGCCATCCTCACCGAGGTGATTGCGGCGGCGCAGTTGCTCGCAGCCCAGGGCGTGAGCAGCACCGTGATCAGTGTGACCAGCTGGAGTGAGTTGGCCCGCGACGGGCAGGCTTGTGAACGGGCGGCCCTGCACGATGGCGCAAGCCGCACGCCGTTCGTGGCCGAGCAGCTGGCCGCCACGCGGGGGCCGATCATCGCTGCCACCGATTACGTCAAGGCTCTGCCAGAGAGCATTCGGGCCCACTTGCCCGAAGGGCGCCGCTACCTGACCCTGGGCACGGACGGTTTTGGCCGCAGCGACACACGGTCACAGCTGCGCGAGTTCTTCGGGGTCGACGCGCAGAGCATCGCCCACGCCGCGCTACATGCCCTGGGGTCAGGCGTGCAAGAACACCCGCGCCTTGCGCGGTGAAACGAGCAGCATTTCGCCTTCTTTAAGACCGAGTTCGTCAAAGCGATCCGCGTTCATATGCGCCTCCAGTGGCTGCGCAGCTCGGCGGTCGCCGTGCGAGCCGATCTCCAGGCGGGCGATCGGGCCGACCACGATGGCGCGCTGCAATTGGGCCAACATGCCGCTGGCGCCTGATCGGTAGCGCTCGACGTGCAGCTCGTGGGGGCGGACATAGGCCATGGCGCGTGCGTTTTGGGCCTGTCGGTGTTCGGGCGCGTCCAGGACCAAGCCATCGAGGTGCAGCTGGCCCTCATGGGCCCGGCCCTCAAACCGGTTGACGTCGCCCAGAAAGCCGTACACGAAGGCACTGGCCGGGTGGTCCCAGACCTGTTGGGGCGTACCCACCTGTTCAATGGCGCCCTGGTTCATGAGCACCACCCGATCGGCTACCTCTAGCGCCTCTTCTTGATCGTGCGTGACGAAGATGCTCGTCACCTCAAGCTCATCGTGCAGCCGGCGCAGCCAGCGGCGCAGCTGCCTGCGCACGTTGGCATCGAGCGCGCCAAAGGGCTCGTCGAGCAGCAACACTTTGGGCTCGACAGCCAGTGCCCGGGCCAGCGCGATGCGCTGACGCTGGCCGCCCGAGAGCTGCGACGGGTAGCGATCGGCCATCGACTCCATTTGTACCCGTTTGAGCAGGTCCGTGACCCTGGTTTTGATCTGCGCCGAGCTTGGCCGCAGGCCGCGCGGCTTGATGCGCAGACCAAAGGCGATGTTCTCAAACACCGTCATGTGCCGAAACAGCGCGTAGTGCTGAAACACGAACCCCACCTGACGCTCGCGCACATGCACGTCGGTGGTGTCTTCACCGGCAAACAAGATGCGGCCCTCGTCAGCGCTTTCGAGGCCGGCGATGATGCGCAGCAGCGTGGTCTTGCCGCAGCCCGATGGCCCGAGCAGGGCCATGAGCTCGCCGCTGTGGACGTCCAGATCGACGCTGCTCAGGGCGTGGTAGCTGCCAAAGCGTTTGGAGATGTGGCGAATTTCAATGCTCATGGATGACTTTCTTCAGGCCGCCCGGGCTGATCAGCAGGCCGTTGCGCTGCGGCCTTGAGTTCGCGCTCATGGAGCCAATGCACGGTGCTTTGCACCACCAGGGTCACCAGCGCAAGCAGCGCCAGCAAGGACGCCACGGCGAAGGCGGCAACCGATTGGTATTCGTTGTAGAGAATCTCCACGTGCAGCGGCATGGTGTTGGTCTGGCCTCGGATATGCCCCGACACCACCGAGACCGCGCCGAACTCGCCCATGGCGCGAGCGTTGCACAAAATCACACCGTAAATCAAAGCCCACTTGATATTGGGCAGCGTCACATGCCAGAAGGTTTGCCAGCCGGTGGCGCCGAGCACGATGGCCGCCTGCTCTTCATCGCTGCCTTGTGCCTGCATCAGTGGGATCAGTTCGCGGGCAATGAACGGCAAGGTCACAAACACCGTGGCCAAGACGATCCCCGGCACCGCAAAAATGATCTGGATGTCGTGCTCAGCCAGCCAGGGCCCGAGCCAGCCCTGCGCGCCAAAGACCAGCACGTAGATCAGACCTGCCACCACGGGCGAGACCGAAAACGGCAAATCAACCAGGGTGGTCAGAAAGGCCTTGCCGCGAAACTCGTATTTGGCAATGGCCCAGGCCGCCGCCACACCAAACACCAGATTGAGTGGCACGGCGATGGCGGCGATGATCAGCGTCAAACGAATCGCCGACCACGCGTCCGGTTCCTGCAAGGCCCGCCAGTAGGCGCCCCAGCCTTTGCGCAGCGCCTCGGCAAAGACGGCGGCCAGCGGCAGCAGCAGAAACAGCAGCATAAAGCCCAAAGCCAGGGTGATCAGGCCCCAGCGCAGCCAGGGCGATGGGCCGCGGGCGCGGCTTGGGCGCTGCGCGGCGGCGCCCGTTGCAGCGTTGCCCACGCCCGCGTTGGGGGTTGCAGCGCCTTCGGCCAGGGTTGCCGCCGGGCTCATGACCTGCGCCTTTGCCAGGCTTGCAGCGCGTTGATCAAGAGCAGCAGCACAAAGGAAATCAGCAGCATCACCGTGGCCACGGCGGTGGCGCCGGCGTAGTCGTATTGCTCGAGCTTGCCGATGATGATGAGCGGCGTGATTTCAGAGACCATGGGCATATTGCCTGCAATAAAAATCACCGAGCCGTACTCCCCGATGGCGCGTGCAAAGGCCAGCGCAAAACCGGTCAGGAGGGCCGGGGTCAGCGTCGGCAGGATCACCCGGCTGAAGGTTTGCCAGCGCGTCGCGCCCAGGCAGGTGGCCGCCTCTTCGAGTTCTTTTTCGACGTCCGCCAGCACCGGTTGCACGGTCCGCACCACAAAGGGCAAGCCGATGAAGATCAGCGCAATCACGACCCCGTTGGGGTTGAACGCCAGCTGCACGCCCATGGGCTCCAGATACTGGCCGATCCATCCATTGCCGGCCAACAAGGCCGTCAGCGCGATGCCCGCCACGGCCGTGGGCAGGGCGAAGGGCAGATCGACCATGGCATCGATGATTCTTTTGCCCGGGAAGTGGTAGCGCACGAGGACCCAGGCCAGCAGCAGCCCCATCACCGCGTTGACGGTGGCAGCGATCAGCGAGGCGCCAAAGGTCAAGCGATAGGCCGCCAACACCCGCGGTGCGGTCACTGCGTCCCAAAACTGCGGCCAACTCAAGGAGAAGGTCTTGAGCACCAAGGCCGACAGCGGGATCAGCACCAGCAAGCTGAGATACAGCAGGGTGTAGCCCAGCGTGATTTGGAAGCCGGGCAAGACCCGCGTGGCGGTGCTCATGGTTCAGCGCTGACCAAAAATCTTGTCGAACTGGCCGCCATCGTTGAAGTGCACCTTCTGTGCGTTGGCCAGCGAGCCGAAATACTGCTCGACGGTAAAGAGCTTGATGGGTTTGAACACGGCGCTGTGTCTTTTCAAGACGGCTTCGTTGTGCGGCCTGATGTTGTGCCGTGCGGCAATTTCCTGGCCTTCGGGCGAATACAGAAAATCCAGATAGGCTTGGGCTTGCGCGGCTGTGTTTTTCTTTTTCACCGTGCGCTCAACGATGGCCACCGGGTTTTCCGCGACGATGGAGGCCGATGGATGGACGGCATCGACCTTGCCGCTGCCAAATTCCTTGTCGACCGACACCACCTCTGACTCGAAGGTCACCAGCACATCGCCGATGCCGCGCTGCAGGAAGATACCGGTGGCATCGCGTCCGCCGCGAGCGAGGACCGGCACGTTTTTGTAGAGCTTGCTCACAAATTCGGCCGCTTGCGCGTCGCTCGCGCCTTTGCTGCGCGCATAGCCCCAGGCGGCCAAATAGGCCATGCGGCCATTGCCTCCGGTCTTGGGGTTGACCACCACCACCGAGATGCCGGGCCGGGTCAGGTCATCCCAGTCCTTGATGCCTTTGGGGTTGCCATTGCGCACCAGAAACAGCATGGTCGAATGCGTGGGCGCGGCGTTGTGGGCAAAGCGTTTGCGCCAGTCCTTGTCCACCACGCCTTTGTCGGCCAGGAAGTCGATGTCGGTGGTGGTGTTCATGGTCACGACATCGGCATCGAGCCCGTCGGCCACGGCGCGCGCCTGCGCGCTTGAGCCTGCGTGCGACTGATCGATCTTGATGTCCTGGCCGGTGGTTTTTTTGTAGTGCGCAGTGAATGCGGCATTGAGGTCTTTGTAGAACTCGCGGGAAACGTCGTAGGAGACGTTGAGCAGGCCGCTCTGGGCTTGCACCAGGCCCGCGGCAGACAGGGTGAGAGCGGCGAGGAGGAGGCGGGGCTTGAGTGTCATGGCGGATTGAATCTTGGGTTGGTCGAGGTCGACCTTTTTTGTCCTTTGTGCAGGAAGGCGCGATTCTGGAGTGGCCTCATCATTTGCCAAACGATTTTTTTTGATTTTTCATATGCCCCAATTGCATAAACAATCTCCTGGGGTCAAGCTCGGATACCGGCCGCGGCCTTGTCCTACAAAGCCCATCGGTGTTTGCTGATTAAAAGGGCCTCGACAGTTTTTTACAGTCTTGCTGTGTTTCGTTGATCCCCCAACCAGCAGGAGAGTTTCATCATGAGCG
>JAIXXF010000027.1 GCA_027490925.1 Comamonadaceae bacterium | reverse complement strand
CGGGCAGGCCATCACCGAACTCAATCCTTTGATCGAAGCCGTCAGCGAATTCGCCAGCCGGGCGGCTGAAAAGCTGCGCCGACAACACAGCCACGCCAACCAGGTGCTGGTCTTCGTCCGAACCAGCCCCTTCCGACCGGGACCCAGCTACAGCCAGAGCATCGTGGTGCCGCTGAGACGACCCACCTCGGACACCGCCCAACTGGTCAACGCGGCCACCGTCGGGATGAAAGCCATCTACCGACCGGGGTATGCGATGGCCAAGGCCGGGGTGATGCTGCTGGACCTGCAGCCGGAGGACCGAGGGCAGGGGGAACTGGACCTGGGGGATGAACAGCCTGGTGAGGCCACGCACCCAAAGGCACGGGCCACCCAAAGCGTTCAATCCACCCAGAAGGATGCGAAACGCATGGCGGCCCTCGACACGCTCAATCGGCGGTTTGGCAAGGGGACCCTGAAGGTCGCCAGCGCGGGGCTGGAAGGTGACAGGCGGGAGTGGGTGATGAAGCAAGAGAGGCGGACGCCGAGGTACACGACGGATTGGGGGGATGTGCCGGTGGTGAGGGCGTAGTGCTGGCTTTTTTAGCTCGGTGCTGACTTTCGCCATGCCATGACAGCCTTCGGCTTCAGGCTGATTGGAGCCCTACGCTGTTAGGTAGTCGTCGGGCTGCTTTCGCAACCAAGTGCGGTCATTGGCGAGTACCTTGTGTCGGAAAGCAGTTCACGTAGGGCACATGTATCCTTTGGGGAAGTTCAAAAAACAGGGAAAATTTGATGAAAGCAGAATTCGATGTGCAAAGCGAAAAGGGCTCGCTCTGGCATCGATGGGACCCTCACATCCACACGCCGGGCACCGCCCTGAACGACCAGTACGTCGGTCCAGATCCTTGGGTAGCGTTCCTGGACGCCATTGAGGTGTCAAACCCGCCGATTCGCGCGATCGGCATTACCGACTACTTTGGCATTGAACGCTACGAGCAGGTCGTCGACGCAAAACGACGTGGACGTTTGCCTGGGGTGGGTTTGATATTCCCCAACGTCGAGCTGCGACTGGGCATCGAAACCGCGAAGGCATCGGCGGTCAACATCCACTTGCTCTTCTCGCCGCATGATACAGACCACATCGACCGGATCAAGCGTTTCCTGCTGGAGTTCGAGTTCCCCTACCTGGGCGAGTCCTACCGCTGCCAACGCAGCGACCTCATCCGCCTCGGCCGCGCCCACAAACCAGATCTGATAGAAGACGAGGCCGCCCGGTCCGAAGGTGCCAATCAGTTCAAGGTCAACTTCGACCAGCTCAAGCAGGCATGGTCAAAGAACGAGTGGATCAAAAAGAACACCCTGATTGCCGTCGCCGGCGGAGAGAAGGACGGGACTTCGGGTCTGCGCGATGCCACCGCCTCGTTCGCGGCGCAGCGCAAGAACGTCGAGGGCCTTGCTCACATCATATTCAGCGCAAATCCCAAGCAGGTGCGCTTCTGGCTGGGCAAGGAATCGGCCACGGTTGAAGAACTCGAAAGGCAGTACAGCGGATGCAAGCCTTGCCTGCACGGGTCGGATGCACATTCGATAGCCAAGGCCGGGCAGCCCGACGGCGACCGCCGCTGCTGGATTAAGGGCGACCTGATGTTCGATTCGCTACGCCAGGCCTGCATCGAACCCGAAGAGCGTGTTTTCATCGGCACCGAGCCACCGCGCGGCGCATTGGACAGTCACACGATCAACTCGGTGTCTGTGACGAATGCGCCCTGGATTGCGAACGGTGCCGTTGGGCTGAACGCGGGATTGGTTGCCGTGATCGGCGCGCGCGGTTCGGGAAAAACCGCCTTGGCCGATCTCATTGCAGCAGGCGGTCTTGCGCTCTCTCCTCATTTGAACGAGCGCTCCTTCATACTTCGCGCTAAACAGTACCTCGGTGACAGCAAAGCGGAGTTGCAATGGGCATCTGGCGAAACTACTGGCAACGAACTCGACCAGACCGACATGGAGGATTTGCTCGCCAGCCCGTATGTCCAGTACCTGTCGCAGCAGTTCGTTGACCAGCTCTGCTCGGCGGAAGGCTTGAACGACGCTTTGGTCACCGAGATCGAACGTGTGATTTTCAATGCCCATCCGCTCAACGAACGTCAAGGCGCCGACTCTTTCCAGGAGTTGCTGGGCTTTCGGCTGGAAACTTCCCGCCAGAAGCGTGAACGCCAGCAACAGTCTCTGACCAGGGCGTCCGCAGACCTCACCGACGAACGTGTCAAGAAGGACGGGCTCAAGGCGCTCGAGAAGGACCGGGACGAGAAGAAGCGAGCGATCGAAAAGGACAAGATCGACCGCAAGTCGCTGGTTGCCAAGGGCAACGAAGAACGAGCGCGGCGCCATGAACAGGTTTCACTCGCGGTCGATGCAAAGCGACAACTGTTAGATCAAGCCAAGCGCCGACACCAAGCGCTGCTTCACTTGCAAAACGACGTGCGCGACTTCCGCACCCGCCAGGCGCCATCTCTGCTCGCCGACATGAAGCAAGAGCGTGAGCATGCCGGCCTCAATGCCACTGACTGGGAAGCCTTCAGGCTCGACTATGCCGGCCAGGTAGACACGTTGCTGACCGAGCGCACCAAACAGGCGAACCTGTCTGTGGCCGCGCTGCAAGGCCCCGCAATAATCGAACCGATGGCTCAGGCCAATCCCGACCCGACCGTCGCGCTGATCCCCGTGGACGTCAACCTCGCGGATCAATCGCTCTCGCTCCTTGAGCGGGAGCTCGCTCGCCTGCGCACGCTGGTCGGTGTCGACGCGCAGAACGCCAAACGCTTCACCACCCTCTCGGACAAGATCACCAAGGCCGAGACCGCGTTGACCAAGGTGCTCCATCAGATCGAGCGCATTCAGGGTGCAGACGAGCGTATCCGCGCGCTGGTCGATGCGCGGCGCAGCGCCTATGCCGCCATCTTCGAAGCAATCGTCGAGGAAGAGCTGGAACTTGCGGATCTCTATGCGCCCATCAAGGCGCGCATCGATGAGGCGGCCGGCTCCTTGTCGAAACTGTCGTTCTCGGTTCGCCGAAATGTGGACCTGGCACAGTGGGCCGCCAAGGGTGAATATCTGTTGGACCTGCGGACCAACGGCCCGTTCAAGGGGCGCGGTGAGTTGCTGCGGTCGGCGCGCGCCGGACTGATGGCGGCGTGGGCAACCGGTGACGCTGCGCAAGCCGCCACGGCCCTGCTCAATTTCGTCAAGGCCAATGAGGCGGCGCTCCGGACCCACATGCCAGAAAATGCGGAGTTCCGCGCATGGGCGCGCAACATCTCAGACTGGCTGTACAGTACCGATCACATCACCGTTGGCTACGGCTTGCAGTATGACGGTGTAGATATCGAGCAGTTGTCACCTGGCACGCGCGGCATCGTCTTGCTTTTGCTGTACTTGGCCATCGATGCGGAAGATGACCGACCACTGATCATCGATCAGCCCGAAGAGAATTTGGACCCTCAGTCCATCTATCAAGAGCTGGTGCATCGCTTCCGCGACGCCAAGAAGCGGCGCCAGATCGTGATCGTGACCCACAACGCCAACTTGGTAGTGAACACCGATGCAGATCAAGTGATCGTAGCGAAGTGCGGACCGCACAGACCCGGCCATTTACCTCTCATTACGTATGAGAGCGGTAGCCTCGAAAACCCGCGCATTCGGCAATACGTGTGTGACATTCTTGAAGGTGGAGAGCGTGCCTTCAAGGAGCGCGCCAAACGCTTGCGCGTATCACTCTAATGTTTGACATCTCGCGCCAAAGCAAATGTCGTCACCCCACATGACGAAAATATCAATCAAGTAATGCCTTCATCCTTAGTTTGACGAATAGCGCTTACCTAACGAATGGTTTAGCCTTTTATGCACATGCTCCGGATTGCAGATGTCTGGTATGAGTCGTCGATCCGCTGGCCATCAATTTCTGCTCAGGGTCGGGGCAGTCGTTCGGCGCCTTTGAACGATCGACGGCAATCGCTGCTTTGCCGTCATTCACAGCGTTTCGTCGAACCTCCAGGACGGGTTGGTTCGTGCCATTCTCTTGAACAGTCACGGCGCTGTTTATCCTCGACCAAGACGCCCGATTCGAGAATCTGGTGGCGGTGGTCATGGCCCTTTGGAGATCACGATTTCGCCAGCTCGGTCTGGCTGCGTGTAATGTTCAAGGCGCTGTACGAAAACGAGCCGCGCGTCCAGGTGCTCGATCAGCCGCTCCCGTACTACGTGTACCAGCATGGCCAGACCCTGCTTGGATTCCATCATGGCCACCTGAAAAAGAACGACCAGCTACCGCTGCTGTTTGCATCGCAGTTCCCAAAAATCTGGGGTGCGACCGTGCAGCGCTACGTTCACACCGGTCACCGGCACCACGTCGAGGAAAAAAAGCCTTCAGGCATGACGGTGGTGCAGCACCCGACTCTGGCCAGCCGGGATGCCTACGCCGCACGAGGCGGTTGGATCGCAGCGCGCAAGGCCAGCGCTATCACCTACCACTCGGATTTTGGCGAGTACAGCAGGGTCACGGTGTACGCCGAAGCCATGAGCTAATACATTAGACTGCACCCATACTAAGTAGGTGGGGGCGGCATGAGCTTGGGTTCCGGCATATTTCTCTCGGCTCTTTTTCTGGGGCTGATCGCGCTTTTCATTTTCACCAAGGATCGGTGGCGATGGAAAAGGATAGTGCTGAAATCAGTGGTGGCTGTAGTTGGTCTTTTCGGGGTCGCGGCGGGAGGTACTTATGGCTACTACGCGTACCAAGATCGCTCCCGTCCACATACGGAGCTCTGGGATTTGAAGATTGGCATGTCAAGAGCTGATGTGTTATTCGCAAAAGGAGAGCCAACCGACCGAGGTGACGAAAAGATGTGGCAGTACGACCTGAGCCCGCCTCGGGGCGGAGAGGCCGTGGACTCTTACGCCGTTCAATTTAAAAACGACCGAGTGAGATACGTGCTTTTCAGTGGGCAGCCAATTTATTCCCCAAAAATTTCAGGGATCAACGGCTACAGCACGATCAAGGACATCGAGGAGAAGTTCGGCAAGCCGAGCTCGATGTATGAAAGTAAGGATAAGTTGGATCGCATCTACAACTTCAAGGACCACAACCTGGCCTTCTTGATGAGTAAGGGCAAGGTGTCGGCTTTTGGAATTGCGGATCTAACAACTGATGACCTCAAATTCAAGGACAGGTAACACCAGGAGACATCGATGAAAAAAATGATTTTGGCTGCTTTCTTACTCGCCGCGATTGGCTCGCAGGCCAACGCCCAGGCTTGGCGTAACTGTGTGCCTGGCTCGATTGGGCCCGGTGGCTGCGACTCCATCGGCCCCGGCGGCGGTCAATCGATCGGTCCTGGCGGTGGTCAATCCATCGGCCCCGGCGGCGGGCTCTCCATCGGGCCCGGCGGTGGCCAGTCAATCGGTCCTGGGGGCGGTCAATCGATTGCGCCAGGCGGTGGCCAGGCGCTGGACCGAGACCGGAATCGTGGACTCGATACCAACACCCTCAGGCCATATCCCTGCGCCTACGGCTCGCGCTGCTGAACCTAAATCTTCATAGCTACCCGCCTTTCACGAACTCGTCCTCGGTGAACGGATCCTGGCCCGGCCACGGGCAGCCGCAGGTGGTGATGTAAGTCCCGCTGCGCACGGCCAGGCGTCCGGGTTTGCCGCACACCTGACAGGTCTTGCGCGACGCCGCTTCAGCTTCCCGGACGATCCTGGCGAGCCCTTCAGCCCGGTGGCTCATGCGCTCGGGCCCCGTGTTTTCGACGTCCTCGTAGTCGTAATAGAAGCGCAGCGAGCCGAACTTTTCCTTCGCCTGAACAAGTGAAAAGCGCGACGCGTGATCGCCATCGAGCAGCCTGTCGATCTGGGCAAGCGCCTGGTCAATCAGGCTGTACCAGCCCGGCTCGACGTAGATGTACATGCTCTCAAGTCGCTGAAACAGCCGCGGGTACTTGGCCGCCAGCGTGAGCAAGGTTGGGCTGGGCTCGTCGATGCCGCGCAGGGGAAATGGGTGCGTCATGGTTTTTTCCTTGGTGTGTGAATCAGTGCAGGGTGGGGCCGCCATTGCCGCCGCCGCCACCTTTGCCTAGCGTGGTCTTGTCCGTGTCCGTCGCGTCGTCCTTGTCCGCATCGGCCTTGTCGTCGGCTTCGCGGAAGACCCGGACGCTGACCTCGGTCATGGTGATCTTTGGCTCAGGCTTGGACACTTCCACCGCTGGCGCGTGGCCACCGGGGAAAACGTCCGTCCGCATGAGGTGCATCCGACCGGCCGACAGCGCGTTGCACACGCCTTGCTCGATCATTTGCGAGATGGCGCGCGGCGAGTGGCCCGCCATCTCTTTCATCAGCGCATCGGACACCGGCTCGAAGTGCTTCACCTCGGTGCGCTTGATCGCCTCCCTGGCCACGCTGCGCGCCACTTGGAGGATCTGATCCCCCACTGGTAGGCCGATGTCGAAAATCCGCAGGCGGCTGCGAATGGAGTCCGGCACCCGCTTCAGGCTGTTGGCGGTACCGATCCAGATCACCCGGCTGATGTCGAAATTCAGGTGGATGCTCAGGTCCCGGAATTCGTGGGCCGTCTCGGGCTCGAGCAGCGCGTGCAGGGCGTGCATCAGGCTGTACCTGGCGCCGTCCTCGGTGGCCTTGTCCATCTCATCGAGCACGATCACTGGGTTGGCGGTCTTGCCGTAGATGAGCGTCTTGGCCAGCTGGCCCATCTGGCTGTTGGCCCAGTGCGAGTCGCTCCCCACTAGAGTGGTGGAGGTGGTCCCTGAGTCCATCGAGATCCGGTAGAAGCTCGTGTCCATCAGGTTGGCCATCGCCTGGGCGAACCGCGTCTTGCCCACGCCTGGCGGGCCGACCATCAGGATCGGGGGGATGTGGAACTTGCCGGTGTTGGTGGCCAGGATCATCCGGCTGCGGATCATTTGGATCACCTCGCCAAAGTTCGGGCAGCTGTCTTCGAGCTCATCGAGCTTGTCCAGGTCCGTGAAGCACGCGATCTTGCGCAGCGGCCCCACGTCCTGAAGCTTTTGCAGGATCGATTTCATCCGGCCCACGGCATCCCGGTCGCTGGTCTTGGTCTTGTGCGCCTGGAACACGTCACGCACGTTCTCCCAGGTGAACACCGGCATTTGCTTGATTGGGTCGTAGTCGGTGACCGGCTTGGGGTCTTCGACGATCCTCAGGAAGGTGTCGAGCGTCGCGTCGCCGGTGAGGCTGGCTTCCTTGGCCTTTTGCATCGGGCTCTTGGAATCGCCCCAGTTATCGAGCCGCTGTTTTTCGCGCTCTGCATCCTCGTCGTGCTTTTTTTTCGAGAAGACCTCGTACTGGCGCTGCAGGTCTTTGAGCATCCGGACGTCGTCCTTGAACATTCGATCACCCGCCCTGGCTGGAACCAGCACAAAGCTTTTGCAGTCCGTGACGTAGCCTGGCCGCTTGTACCAGCCGAACCCTGGCGGGGCCGTATCCCTTGGAGGCTTCGGATTCAGGTCATCGTGGATGTTGGCGTTGAGCCGGTCAAAGTCAGGGCCGCCAGGGTTGGGGCTAACACCGTCTTCGAAGTCGGTCTTTGTTCTCATTGGGCGGCCCCGTTCTGTAGCCAGCTTTGGATCTCATCGATGGCCTGGCGCGAGCTGTCTGTGCAGCCGGCCAGGACGTAGGCGCGCACCAGCAGGTCGATGGCGCGGTTGGGCGTCAGGCCAGGGAACAACCGATCGGCGCCCGTCTTGGGTGTGTCGGTGAAAAACTCAGCCTGGATGAGCGACAGGAAGTTCGCGACCAGGGCGCGGATCTTCTGGGCCTCGGCGAGGCTTTGGGCTGAGCGGACAGCCAGGTCGTTGAAGCCGCGGTCTGCTGGCTGGATCATTTGGCCGCTCCCTTGCGCATCCAGTTATGGATCTCAATGGCGGCTTCGTGCGAGGCGTCGGTGTGCCCGCGGTAGAGGGAGGCCAGTGACGCCAGGTGAATGGCGTGCTGTGGCGTCAGGCCTGGGAACATCCGGTCGTCGCCGGTTTTGGGACTGTTGCCGAAGAACTCACAGCGAACAAGGTTCAGGAAGCGGGAGACGAGACGGAGAACGTCTTCGCAGGTCGAGAGCGCGGGGTTGGGCATGATCACCTTTCAAAGGCGATTACGCGAAAAAGGCACCAACTATTACGCACGTACGCGCGAATTACGCGTCAGCGTTCGCAAGTCCTTGATTTGCTTAGATTATTGATGCCGGTCTCGGGCACCAAGGGAGCTCTTCCGGGAGCTGCCCACCTCTTGCATGAACAAGCTGGCACAGTTGGTTCACTGACCATGGATGTGACCTCGCCGCAGGGTCACAAACCCAGGACAGATCCCCACCTCTATCGTTTAGCAGCGGTCTGGCGCCGACCCCACCCCAGTAGCGAAAAAGCCCAAGTGAGATTGCTCACTCGGGCTTTGATTTGGCGGAGAGGGCGGGATTCGAACCCGCGGAGGGTTTTACCCCTCACACGCTTTCCAGGCGTGCGACTTAAACCGCTCATCCACCTCTCCGGATGCATCAATTGTATCAGCGCGGGGAGGTGCTCTGCGGTACAGCGTGTTGCTTGAGGTCGTCTAAAGAGACCGTCTGTAGTGCTTGCAGGTGGGTGGATTCGAGCACAACCGGAGGAGCCACTCCTGCCAAAAAGGCTTCATGCCATCTGTTGACACACAAACACCATCGGTCCCCGGCTTTGAGTCCTGGAAAGCGCCACTGTGGCCTGGGCGTGATGAGGTCATTGCCGTGCGAGAGCGAGAATTCCAGGAACGACTGGGTCATGCGGGCACAAACGACGTGGGTACCATGGTCTTCGGCATCGGTATGGCAGCAGCCATCGCGAAAAAAACCAGTGAGTGGGTCGTAGGAGCAAGGCACCAACTCGGTGTATAAAACGTTTAAAGGCATGGGTCAGGTGCCGATTCGTGGGTTGGATTTCACCATTGCCATGGCCGACGTGATGAGGGCGGACACTTCTGACATGTTGCCCGGTACGACCAGTGTGGTGTTGGCCTCTGAAGCGACTTTGCTGTAGGCGTCAACCGCTTTTTCAGCCACTTTGAGCTGTACGGCTTGCTCGCCACCCGGCTGTCGAATGGCAGCGGCCACCCGTTCAATGGCGAGGGCGGTGGCCTCGGCCACAGCGGTGATAGACGCGGCTTCGCCTTGGGCTTGGTTGATGGCCGCCTGTTTTTCGCCCTCTGAGCGGGCAATGAAGGCTTCGCGCTCGCCTGTGGCGATGTTGATTTGCTCCTGGCGACGCCCCTCGGACGCAGCAATCAGGGCACGCTTCTCGCGTTCAGCGGTGATTTGCTGCTGCATAGCGTGCAGGATTTCTTTTGGCGGTGTCAGGTCTTTGATCTCATAACGCAGCACCTTCACCCCCCAGTTCAGCGCTGCTTCGTCGATGGCTTGAACCACTTGAGCGTTGATGATGTCGCGTTCTTCAAAAGTCTTCTCGAGCTCCAGTTTGCCGATCACGCTGCGCAGCGAGGTTTGGGCGAGTTGAGTCACCGCCACGATGTAATTGGACGAGCCGTAGCTCGCCCGCATCGGGTCGGTGACTTGGAAATACAAGATGCCATCCACCTGCAGTTGGGTGTTGTCCTTGGTGATGCAAACCTGACTGGGCACATCCAACGGGATTTCTTTCAGGCTGTGCTGGTAGGCCACCCGGTCAATGAAGGGGATGATGAATTTGAGCCCAGGGGTCAGCGTGCGGTCGTACTTGCCCAACCGTTCCACGACCCAGGCGTTTTGTTGCGGCACGATCTTGAAGGTGCGAACGATGAAGATGATGGCGATGACGCCAAGGACCAAGGCTATTTCCATGAATTTCTTTCGGATGAAGTGGGGTGACGGACGTTGGGCGTCAGCAGGGTGCGGCCGGTGGTGTGGCAGCAGGCGTCAGCACCAAGACATTGCCCTCCACGGCGGTCACGGTGTAGTTGCCAGGCATGGCCGGTGCACCAGGCGCCAGACGGGCTGGCCATTGGCTGCCGCGGTGGTTCACCCGCGCAGTGCGGTCGCCCCCCCATGCCACCACGTGGATCTGGGCACCGATGTCCAAGTTGACGTCTGGATTGGAGGCGGCGGGCAACGCCGCCGGGCCGCGTGCACGGCGGTACGACCACAACCCGGTGGCGACCCCTCCCACCACAGCCGCAGCGCCAATCTGCCCTGCGAGTCCCAGACCGGCGTGGGCCGCCAGCGCGCCAACCGCCAGACCCACAGCGACCATGAGCAGGTAAAACGTGCCAGTGGCCAATTCCAGCGCCACCGCGCCGCCCGCCAGCAGCCACCAAAGCGTCGCATCAGACATTTCGACTCCTGAAGCTTTCTGATCCGCCGATTTTGGGACAAAAGCACGGCCATGCCACACGATCGACGTCCAATGTCCTTACACTTCGCGGCTTGACCCGATTTGTGGCGCACCGATGGCGTCACCGTCACCGCTGCCCCCACCCGCACGTCGCCGAGGCCTGAATGAAATTCCGCTTTCCGATCATCATCATCGATGAAGACTTCCGTTCCGAAAACACCTCAGGGTTGGGCATCCGGGCCATGGCCCAGGCCATCGAAGCAGAAGGCTTTGAGGTCTTGGGCGTGACGAGTTACGGTGACCTGAGCCAGTTCGCCCAGCAACAGTCTCGTGCCAGCGCGTTCATTTTGTCGATCGACGACGAGGAGTTCTCGGTCGGCCCCGACCTGGACCCGGCGGTGCTCAACCTTCGCCACTTCATTGAAGAGGTGCGGCGCAAGAACCTGGACGTACCGATCTATGTCTATGGCGAGACCAAAACCTCGCGCCACATCCCGAACGACATCTTGCGCGAGCTGCATGGCTTCATCCATATGTTCGAGGACACCCCGGAGTTTGTGGCGCGCCACATCATCCGTGAGGCCAAGAGCTACCTCGAAGGCGTGCAGCCGCCGTTCTTCAAGGCGTTGCTGGATTACGCCGAAGACGGTTCTTATTCCTGGCACTGCCCCGGTCACTCGGGTGGTGTCGCGTTTTTGAAGAGCCCGGTGGGGCAGATGTTCCACCAATTTTTCGGCGAAAACATGCTGCGCGCCGACGTGTGCAACGCGGTGGAAGAGCTCGGCCAGCTGTTGGACCACGACGGTGCCATTGGAGCCAGCGAACGCAACGCGGCACGCATCTTCAATGCCGACCACTGCTTCTTTGTCACCAACGGCACCAGCACCTCAAACAAGATGGTCTGGCACCACACGGTGGCCCCTGGAGACGTGGTGGTGGTGGACCGCAACTGCCACAAGAGCGTGCTGCACTCCATCATCATGACCGGTGCGGTTCCAGTCTTTTTGAAACCCACCCGTAACCACTTCGGCATCATCGGGCCGATTCCCAAAAGCGAGTTCGAGCCCGAGGCGATCAAGGCCAAGATCAAGGCCAACCCACTGCTCAAAGGTGTGGACGCCGCCAAAATCAAGCCCCGCGTACTCACGCTCACCCAGTCCACCTACGACGGGGTGCTCTACAACACCGAGACCGTCAAGACCATGTTGGACGGCTATGTGGACAACCTGCATTTTGACGAAGCCTGGTTGCCTCACGCGGCGTTTCACCCTTTTTACGGCAGCTATCACGCGATGGGCAAGAAGCGGGCCCGCCCCAAACACGCGGTGGTGTACGCCACCCAGTCCATCCACAAGTTGTTGGCGGGCATCAGCCAGGCCAGCCATGTGCTGGTGCAGGACTCCCAAACCGTGAAGCTCGACCGCCACCTCTTCAACGAAGCCTATCTGATGCACACCAGCACCAGCCCGCAATACAGCATCATTGCCAGTTGCGACGTGGCCGCTGCGATGATGGAGCCGCCTGGCGGTACCGCGCTGGTGGAGGAAAGCATCGCTGAGGCGCTGGACTTCCGTCGCGCCATGCGCAAGGTGGACGACGAGTACGGCGATGATTGGTGGTTCAAGGTCTGGGGCCCTGAGAAGTTGGTGGACGAGGGGATTGGCCGCTCTGACGACTGGGTGATCAAGGGCGAGGGCAAAGGCGGGAAAGCCAGCGCCAACTGGCATGGTTTCGGCAAGATGGCGGCGGGTTTCAACATGCTTGACCCAATCAAGGCCACCATCGTCACGCCTGGTATGGACCTGAACGGCAAGTTCGCAAAGACCGGCATCCCCGCCAGCATCGTCACCAAATTCCTCGCAGAACACGGCGTGGTGGTGGAGAAGACCGGTCTTTACAGCTTCTTCATCATGTTCACCATTGGCATCACCAAAGGCCGCTGGAACAGCATGCTGACCGCTCTGCAGCAGTTCAAGGACGATTACGCCAAGAACCAACCCATGTGGCGAGTGTTGCCCGAGTTCGTGCAGAAGTACCCGCGCTACGAAAGAATGGGCTTGGCAGACCTGTGCCACCACGTACACGCGTTGTATGCCAAATACGACATCGCCCGGCTCACCACCGACATGTACTTGAGCGATCTGACCCCGGCCATGAAGCCCAGCGACGCATACGCCCACATCGCCTTGCGCAAAACCGAGCGGGTGGAGATCGATGACCTCGAAGGCCGTATCACGGTGGGACTGGTGACCCCTTACCCGCCGGGCATTCCCTTGTTGATCCCGGGCGAGGTGTTCAACAAAAAAATCGTGGACTACCTCAAGTTCGCCCGCGAGTTCAACGCGCAGTGCCCTGGGTTTGAGACCGACATCCACGGCCTGGTGGAGGCAGAAGACGCCGACGGCAAGACCCGCTACTACGCCGATTGCGTGAAGTGACCGGGTTGACACAGCGCTGACCGGCGTCCTTGACCAGCGCTCTGCGCTCCGCTCGTCAGTGACGAATCACATGAGACTGGGCCAGTCACCATGGGGCGCTGAGCCCCATTCTTTTGCAAGTGCTATCTATTAAATAGCAAGCGAATCAAGCGAAACGGGGGCTGGGCGCTGATTCGATCTGAGAATCGGCGAATGGGCGGCCGAGCCGCTGTTTTCAGACAAGGGGCCTCATTCAGCGACCGGTTCGGCGATGCCGCCCACCACTTGGCTGAAGCCGCCGTCCACATATGTGATCTCGGCGGTCACACCTGCCGCGAGGTCGCTCATCAAAAACGCTGCCACGTTACCGACATCCTCAATGGTCACGTTGCGGCGGATCGGTGACGATTCGGCCACCACACTCAGGATTTTGCCGAAGCCCTTGATGCCGCTGGCCGCCAGCGTTTTGATTGGCCCCGCGCTGATCCCGTTGGCGCGCAGTCCCCGGCCCTTGGCGCCGAGCGACTCGGCCAAATAGCGCACCGACGCTTCCAGGCTGGCTTTGGCCAGGCCCATGGTGTTGTAGTTGGGCACGGTGCGGATCGCGCCAAGGTAGGTCAGCGTCAGCAACGCAGCTCGGTCATTCAAATAGGGCAGGGCGGCTTTGGCCATGGCAGGAAAGCTGTACGCGCTGATGTCGTGTGCGATCTTGAAACCATCTCGGCTCAGGCCGTCCAGGAAGTCGCCTGCGATCGCCTCGCGCGGGGCGTAGCCGATGCTGTGCACGAAACCGTCAAAGGTCGGCCAGGTCTTGGCCAGGTCGGTGAAGAGCTGGGCGATCTGAGCGTCGTCGCCAACGTCGCAGTCAAAAATCAGTTGGGAGTCGAAGTCGGCCGCGAATTCGGTGATGCGGTCCTTGAAGCGCTCGCCCACGTAGCTGAAGGCCAGCTCTGCGCCCTGCGCGTGGCAGGCTTTGGCAATGCCATAAGCGATCGAGCGGTTGCTCAGAACGCCAGTGATCAACAATTTTTTTCCGGTGAGAAAACCCATGGATCGGTCCTAGATGAAAACTGTGCAGAATTGTCGCATGCGTGGTTTTGTGCTCTGGTGCCTGTGCTGGTGTGTAGTGCCGACTTGGGCGGCCCACGGTTATGCGCTGTGGGGCGACTTGAAGTACCCCGCAGGCTTCACCCATTTCGACTACGCCAACCCGGCCGCACCCAAAGGGGGAGAGCTTCGGCTGGTGAGTAATTCCCGCATCTCCACCTTCGACAAATACAACCCGTTCACCATCAAAGGGTCTGCGCCCGCCTACCTGTCCAACCTGATGTTCGACTCGCTGCTCACCG
The DNA here is from genome assembly GCA_027490925.1 of Comamonadaceae bacterium. GTDB lineage: Bacteria > Pseudomonadota > Gammaproteobacteria > Burkholderiales > Burkholderiaceae_C > PCRC01. The sequence continues at coordinate 15,527 of JAIXXF010000027.1, read as the reverse complement.
GCGCGCTGGACGAAACCGGTTCGGGTTATGGACTGCTGGCCGAGGACGTGGTGGTCGCGCCCGACGGCCTGAGCGCCACCTTCAAGCTGCGTCCCGAGGCCCGCTTCCACAACGGCGATCCAGTGCTGGCCGCCGACGTGAAGCACAGCTACGACACCTTGATCGGCCCGTTCACCTCGCCCGCCTTCAAAACGCTGCTGGAGGACGTGGCAGGCGTCGAGGTGCTGGGCGAGCGCACCGTGCGCTACCGATTCAAGAAACCCAACCGCGAACTGCCGCTCACCGTCGGAGGCTTGCCCGTGTTCAGTAGGCAGTGGGGTATTGAAAACGGCAAAGCCAAGCCGTTCGACCAGGTTGTGACCGACATTCCCATCGGCAGCGGCCCGTACAAGATAGGCCCTGTGCGCTTTGGTAAAGACATCACCTATGTGCGCGACCCCAGCTATTGGGCTCGGGACTTGGCCGTGAAGCGCGGCCTTGGCAACTTTGACCGGGTGACGGTGAAGATCTACAAAGACAACACCGCCCGGCTGGAAGCGCTCAAGGCCGGTGAATTCGACTTGATGCGCTTTTTCTCGGCGGGCGACTGGGCGCGGCGGGTGAGTGGCAAACGTTTTGATTCTGGCGAATTGGCCAAAGGCGAATTCAAGCATCGTCAACCGTCGGGCTTCCAAAGCTATGTGCTCAACACCCGCCGGGCGCCATTCAAAGATCCCCGCGTTCGCGAGGCCCTGGGCTTGGCGATGGACTACGAGTGGATGAACCGGCAGATGTTCTACAACGCTTATCAGCGTGTGAACGGCTTGTTCGGTAACACCGACTGCCAGGCCACCGGGCTGCCCAGCCCAGCAGAGCTGGCGCTGCTGAGCCCGTGGCGCGGCCAAGTGCCTGACGCCGCCTTTGGCCCGATGACCGTCCCCCCGCGGACCGATGGAGACTCGTCCCTGCGGGCCAACCTGCGGCGCGCCCAGACTTTGTTAAAAGAAGCCGGTTGGGAGGTGCGCGACGGCGCGCTGCGCAACGCCCAGGGCGAGGCCATGGTGATTGAGTACCTGGACAGCAACGAGGCCGGCGCCAGGGTGGTCACGCCGTGGGCCCGCAACCTGGAGAAGCTGGGGATCGCACTCAAGTTCAGGCCAGTGGACTTTGCGCTCTACCAGCAGCGCCTGCAGAAGTTCGAGTTCGACGTGACCACCTTGGCCTACCAAGGTACCCACAATCCCGGACAGGAGCTGGCCGATCTGTTTGGCAGCAAAGCGGCCGACACAGAAGACTCTGGCAACCACACCGGCATGAAAAGTCCCGCGGTGGACGCGCTGATCGCCGCCGTCACCGCCGCCAAGTCCAAAGCCGAGCTGCTGCCGGCTTGCCACGCGCTGGAGCGGGTCATCGCGCACAGCCACGTGCTCATCCCACAATGGACCGCAGGTACCCACCGCATGGCGTACAACGCCCGGCGCCTGCAACGCCCGACCGGCATGCCCCCCTACGCAACCGGCGAACTGTGGGCGATCGATACCTGGTGGGCCAAGTAGCCATGCTCGTCTACGTTCTCAAACGCGTTTTGCTGATGGTGCCCACGTTGCTGGGGGTGCTTCTCATCACCTTTGCAGTGGTGCAGTTTGTGCCTGGCGGACCGGTGGAACAGTACTTGGCAGAAGCAAAAGCCGGCACGGGGGCTGGGGCGGAGGGCGGTCTCAGCTACCGCGGAGCCCAGGGTGTGGACCCGAAGCGGGTCGAGCAGATTAAGGCCTTGTACGGCTTTGACAAACCCTCCCACGAGCGCTTTTTTCAAATGCTGGGGCAGTTCGCGCGTTTTGATTTGGGCAAGAGCTTCTTCCAAAACAAAGATGTGGCGCAGCTCATATGGGAGAAGCTCCCGGTCTCCATCAGCCTGGGGCTGTGGACATTTTTCATAAGCTATTTGGTCGCTGTGCCGTTGGGGGTCGCCAAGGCGGTGCGTGCCGGATCGCGGTTCGATCTGGTAACGACCCTGCTGGTGTTGGTGGGTTACGCCATTCCCGGGTTTGTTTTGGGTGTGGCGCTGCTGGTGGTTTTCGGCGGGCAGCTGCAGTGGTTTCCGCTGCGCGGGCTGACGTCCAGCAACTGGGAGGAGTTGGGTTGGGCAGCCCGCGTCACCGATTACCTATGGCACATCGCCATGCCCGTCACGGCCATGGTGCTGGGCAGTTTTGCGGTCACTGCCATGCTGACCAAGAACGCCTTTTTGGAAGAGATCCGCAAACAGTACGTGGTGACCGCCCGTGCCAAGGGTCTGGGCGAAAGGCAGGTGCTCTGGAAACACGTGTTCCGCAATGCACTGATCCCCATCGTCACCGGCTTTCCGGCAGCGTTCATTGGTGCCTTTTTCACGGGTGCGTTGCTGATCGAGACGCTGTTTTCTTTAGACGGCCTTGGGCTGCTGAGCTTTGAAAGCGTGATCCGGCGCGACTACCCGGTGGTGTTGGGGACGCTGTACTTGTTCACCCTCATTGGTTTGATGACCAAGTTGGTCTCGGACCTCTGCTACATCTGGGTCGATCCACGCGTGAAGTTCGACTAGACCCATGAGCACCGTGTCAATGTCCCCTGGTCGCCGCGCGTGGTTGCGGTTCAGGCGCAACAAGTTGGGTTACCGCAGCCTACTGGTCTTCTGTGCCATGGTGTTGCTGAGCCTCTGTGCCGAGCTCATCTCCAATGACCGGCCGTTGCTGGTGCGTTACGAGAACCAGTTTTACTTTCCCATGGCCAAAGACTACCCTGAAAAAGTGTTTGGTGGAGACTTTGACACCCCCACCGACTTTTTAGACCCCTTCATCCGTGAGCGCTTGTTTCAAGGCGGCAATTGGGCCATCTATGCACCCAATCCCTACGGTCCGAAAACCCTCAATTACTTTGCCACCGAACCAAACCCTTCGCGCCCCATGCGCGATAACCTGCTCGGTACCGACGACCGCGGGCGCGACTTGTTGGCTCAGCTGATCTATGGCTTTCGAGTCAGTGTGTTGTTCGCCTTGGCCCTCACGGCCACGGGTGTGCTATTGGGCGTGGTGACGGGCGCAATCCAGGGTTTTTTCGGTGGCAAAACGGACTTGGCGTTTCAGCGCTTTATCGAGGTGTGGAGTTCGATGCCAGAGCTGTATCTGCTCATCATCTTCAGTGCGATTTTTGCGCCCAGCGTCGCGCTGCTGCTGGTGTTGTTGAGCCTGTTTGGTTGGATGGGATTGTCTGACTACGTGCGTGCCGAGTTTCTTCGCAACCGTCAATTGGACTATGTGCGCGCCGCCCGCGCGCTGGGCGTGAGCAACTGGCAGATCATCCGTCGCCACGTGCTGCCCAACAGCCTGACGCCAGTGGTGACCTTTTTGCCCTTCCGCATGAGCGGTGCGATTTTGGCGCTCACCTCGCTCGACTTTTTGGGGCTGGGCGTGCCGCCTGGCACCCCCAGCCTGGGCGAGCTGCTCTCGCAAGGCAAAAACAATATCGACGCGTGGTGGATTTCGCTATCCACATTCGCAGTGTTGGTGGCCACCTTGCTGCTGCTGACCTTCATGGGTGATGCGCTGCGCGACGCCCTGGACCCCCGGAAAGCCGACCAATGACGGTCACTCCGCTTGAGTCTGGCATGTCCCTGCAGCCCTTGCTCGATGTCAAGAACCTCCGGGTCGCCTTTGGGGGCAAGGAGGTCGTGCATAGGATCGATTTCGCCATCGCGCCAGGCGAAAAGTTGGCGCTGGTGGGTGAGTCTGGCTCGGGTAAAACCGTGACCGCGCTCAGTCTGTTGCGGCTGGTGCTGAATGCCGACATCACTGGACAAGCCTTGTTCGGTGGGCGTGACCTGCTGTCGCTGAGCGAGCGCGAGTTGCGGGGCATCCGCGGTGACGAGATCGCGGTGATTTTTCAAGAGCCGATGACGGCGCTCAATCCGCTTTTCAGTGTGGGAAATCAAATCGCTGAGGTGTTGGAGCTGAAGCAGGGCCTGGCCCGCCGTCAGGCGATGGACAGTGCGGTGGAGTTGCTCGCCAGCACCGGCGTGCCCGAGCCGCGGCGTCGCGCAGGCGCCTACCCACACCAGCTCTCGGGCGGGCAACGCCAGCGCGCGATGATCGCCATGGCCTTGGCTTGCAAGCCGAAGTTGCTGTTGGCCGACGAACCGACCACCGCGTTGGATGTCACCCTCAGGGCGCAGATCCTCGACCTGCTCGGCGACCTGCAGCGCCAGACCGGCATGTCTGTGCTGATGATCACCCATGACCTGAACCTGGTGCGCCGCTTCGCCGACCGGGTGGCAGTCATGGAGAACGGCCACCTCGTGGAACAGGGCCGCGTCGCGGCGGTGTTCGCCCAGCCCCAGCACGCTTACACCGCCAAGCTGATCGACAGCCGGCCAGCGCGTGACCTGTGTGACCCGCGAATCAGCCCGTCAGATCCGCTGCCTTTGCAGGCCGGTGCGCTTCGGGTGGCCTATCCAATCAACAAGCCCGGGGTGGCGGGCTGGTTCAGCAAAGGTGCATTCGTGGCAGTGAAGGCGGCCGACTTTCACATCGCCCCCGGAGAGACGCTGGGCGTGGTGGGCGAGTCTGGCTCGGGCAAATCCACCCTGGCGCTGGCCACGCTCGGGCTGATGCCAAGCCAAGGCATGCTCCAGGTCGTGGGCCAGGTCTGGGGCCGCAACCCGGTTCACAACCAAGCCATGCGCCGCAAGGTCCAGGTGGTGTTCCAGGACCCGTTCTCGTCGCTGTCGCCGCGCATGGTGGTGGAAGACATCGTGGGGGAGGGGCTGCTGGTGCACGAACCCGCATTGCCCAAAGTGGATCGCCGCCAGCGGGTTGAGCAGGCTTTGGCCGATGTGGGCATGACCGAAGCGCAATTTCCTGGCCTGTTGCAACGCTACCCGCATGAGTTCTCAGGCGGACAGCGTCAGCGCATCGCCATCGCCCGGGCCCTGATCGTGCAACCGTCGCTGCTGGTGCTGGACGAGCCCACCAGCGCGTTGGATGTGACCATTCAAAAACAGGTGCTGCAGCTGCTGCAACGCCTGCAGCGCGAACGCGGGTTGAGCTATTTGTTCATTACCCATGATGTGGACGTGGTCCGTGCCATGGCGCACAACGTGCTGGTGATGAAGGACGGCGAGGTCGTGGAGTCCGGTCCCGTGGCGCAGGTTCTGGGCGCGCCTCAACACGCTTACACCCAACGGCTGGTGGCTGCCGCCACCGTGGCTTGAAGCGCCATTTTTAGCGCTGGGAGTGCAGTAGTCTGGCGCTCAGGGCAGGGTGTGTAAGGGAATGTCCTTGCTCACCGCCAAGGCGTCGAGTTGTTTGCGTGTTCGCGTCAACAGCCACGCCGCGATCGCGTGCCGAACGGCCGGGGTGAGCAGGCCTTTGGGGCTGGCAATCGGCACACCCGCGGCGGCACACAGGGCGGTCGCGAAATGCGGCTCCAGCGCCGCCACGGCCACCCGGCCATTTTTGCAAGGGTAGACCTGGTACCCCGCGTGTGCCCCCCCAATGGCCGAACCAGGCAATGTCAGGCCCCAGGCCCGGGGCAGGGCCAACCAACGGGCGGCTTCTGACAGTGCGGATTCCACGTACACACCTCTGCCCTTGCTCGCTGCGCTGCGCTGGTGCAGCACCGCCTGGAGCACCGCTTCACTGGCTTGCAACGCGCCACCCATGTCGGCGTACAGCGTGGGTGGTAAATCGAGGCCGGTGATGAGGTCGTTATCGGCCAAGTAAGTGAGGTCGTGGCCCGGTTCTTCCGCGCGGTCACCGGGCGCACCGACGATGGCGACCTGGCTCAGCGCCGGGTAGCGCTTGTGCAGGGCGTTCCAGGCCAAGCCCAGTTTGGTCAGCGCCGTTGGGCGGAAGGAGGTCAGCAGCACGTCGGCCTTGGCCAGTTCGCGGTGCAAGACCCTCTGGCCTTTGTCGGTCTTCAGGTCGGCCTGTACAACGCGAACGCCTTGGTGAAGATCGGCATACGTGGTGGGGCTGTAGTGCGCCATCGGGTCGCCAGAACGGCTGGAGGGTGAATCCGCAGGGGTCGGTGGCTCCAGCTTGACGCAAGTAGCGCCCATCTGACGGCAGCGCATCAGCGCGGCGGGGCCCGGCAAATTGAGGCTCAGGCTGAGCACGCGCACACCGCGAAGTGGCTTCAACGGGGAAATGGCCATGGTGGTATTTGCTATGAAGTTAATAGCGTAATCGCTTGATTTTAAATGGGCCAGAATCGGATTTCGCTTGATTTGGGCACCGCCGACAGCGCCACCGTCAAAAAACGTCCTTGATGCCGGTGGACGTGCTGGGCGCCTGGGGCGTGTGTCTCGGGCGGTTCAGACGCCCAGGTGTTGTGCCAGCAGTTCCGGCTGGGCGATCAGTGCGTTGGAGCTGCCCTCGAACACCACCTCGCCCTTCACGAGGATGAGGTTGCGTTGGGTGACCTGGGTGACGTGTTTCCAATTCTTGTCGACGATGACACTGCCAATGCCGCTTTCGCGAATCAGAGCGCAAATGCGCCAGATCTCACGTGCGATCAATGGGGCCAGACCTTCGGTCGCCTCGTCCAATATGAGCAGGTCGGGGTTGGTCATCAGGGCCCGGCCGATGGTGAGCATCTGCTGCTCGCCACCACTGAGTTGCTGGCCCCCGTGCCTCAGCCGTTCCTTGAGGCGAGGGAAGGTCTCCATCACCCGGTCAAAGGTCCAGTCGCGCTGGCCGCGGGTGCCTGCACGTGCCGCCATTTGCAGGTTCTCTGCCACGCTCAGGTTGCCGAAGATGCCCCGGCCTTCTGGCACGTAGGCCACGCCGAGTTGGGCGATCTCAAAGGGCGCGCGCCCAGTCATGTCTCGGCCCATGACCGACACCGACCCGGCGCTGGGCTTGACCAAGCCCATGATGCTTTTCAGCAGCGTGCTTTTGCCCATGCCGTTGCGCCCCATCAAGCCCACCGTCTCGCCATGGGCCACCGACAGGTTGATCCCGCGCAGGATGTGGCTTGCCCCGTAGTGGGTGTGCAGGCCCTGTGTGTGGATCAGCAGGTCCGCCATCAGTGCGTTTCCTCGCCCAGGTAGGCTGCTTGTACGGCGACGTCTGCGCGGATCTCGGCCGGGGCACCGCTGGCAATGACCTGTCCGTTCACCATGACTGTGAGTTGGTCGGCCAGGGCGAAGACCGCGTCCATGTCGTGCTCGACCAACAGCATCGCGTGGTCTTGTTTGATCTGGTGAAGCAATGTCACCATGCGCTCGGCTTCGGCCACACCCATCCCCGCCAGGGGTTCGTCGAGCAGCAGCACCTGCGGCTCGGTGGCCAGGGCCATGGCGATTTCCAGCTGCCGCTGTTCGCCGTGGCTGGTCTCCCCCGCCACCACCCGGCTGCGATGGTCCAGGCCCGCGAGCCGAAGGGCTCGCTCGGTGCGCCGGTTGATGTCGGCAAACGCACTGGCGCGGCTGAGCCAGCGCGCCGCCATGGGCGTGCGCGACTGGGCGGCCAAACGCACGTTATCCCAGACGGTGAAAGGCAAAAAGACGTTGGTTTTTTGGTAACTGCGTCCCAAACCCTGTCGGGAGATTTTCTCGGGTGTCCAGCCGGTCACGTTGTGACCTGACAAAACGATGCTGCCGGACGTGGGGCGCAGATCTCCAGACAACAAATGTGTCAGCGTGGACTTGCCAGCGCCGTTGGGCCCAATCACCGCATGGATGCGGTTGCGGTGGAGTTCCAACGACACACCGTTCACCGCAGCCAGCCCGCCAAAGCGTTTGGTCAAACCCTGGGCGTTCAGCAGCGCGTCAGCCACGGTGGTGCTCCGCCGCATCGGCACCGCTCGCTGCGGACCGTGCTCCCAACCGCGCGCCCAAGCGCTCGCTCATGCTGTGCGCCAAGCCCAGCAGCCCGCGCGGCGCGAACATCACCACCAGCACGATGAACAACCCCATGGACAACTGCCAGTGTTTGCCGAGGTGGAAGCCCGCCACCTGGGGCAGGTCTTTGAAGGTGTGCAGCAAGGTTTCAAAAGCGAACGCGCCCACCACCGCCCCAGCAAAGTTGCCCATACCGCCCAGGATCACCATCATGATCACATGGGCGCTGGCGTGGAAACCCATCAGGTCGGGGTTGACGAAGCCAGTTTGCGCAGCCCACAGGTAGCCAGCCAATCCAGCCAGCGCACCCGCCAGTGTGAAAGCACTCAGTTTGTAGCCAAAGGTGCCAAAACCCATGGCCCGCATGCGGTGCTCGTTGATGCGGATGCCTGCCAGCGCGCGACCAAATGGGCTCCACAGCAAGCGCCGTAGAAACGCATAAACACCGATCAAAAGCGCGAGTGTGACGTAATAAAACACCTGCTTGTTGTCCAGGTCAAACCAACCCGCCGTGGGCCTGAAATTGACGTACAGCCCGTCTGAGCCCCCCAAGCTGCGGTTGTCGAAAAAGACGTAGAACACCATCTGGGCGAACGCCATCGTCACCATGATGAAGTAAATGCCGTAGGTACGGACCACAAAGAAGCCGATGACCAGCGCTGCGACCGCAGAGCCAGCGACAGCCAGCGGCAACGACCACCACAGACTCACTGGTTCGCCCGCCGGGGTGAGAAAGGCCAGCGCATACCCTGCCAGCCCGAAGTACGCCGCATGGCCCAGCGACACCAAGCCAGTAACGCCTTGGAGCAGATCCAGGCTCATCGCGAAGATCGCCATGATCATCATGCGGGTGACCATCTGAACGTAAAAATCGGTGCTGGAGAACGGAAAGATGGCCAGCGCCACCACACCCAAGGCGAGCAGCACCTGCACGCTGGCGGGCAGGTGTTCGATGGGGGACTTGTGGAGGCTCATTGCTTGAACAGCCCTTCCGGTTTCCAGAGCAACACCCCAGCCATCAGCATGTAGACCAACATGCCCGCCAGCGACGGCAGCAACACCTTGCCAAAGGTATCAACCAAACCCACCAACAGCGCCGCGACCAGCGCGCCGCGCACCGAGCCGATGCCGCCAATCACCACCACCACGAAACAGGTGATCAACACCGACGCCCCCATGTTGGGGTACACGCTGGCAATGGGTGCGGCGATCATGCCCGCCACGGCCGCCAGACCCACCCCCAAGGCGAACACCAGCGCGTGAATGCGTTGGATATTGATACCCAGGGCTTCTGCCATGTCTCTGTTGAAAGCGCCCGCGCGGATTTTCATGCCCAGCCGGGTTTTGGAGATCAAAGCGTATAAGCCCAAGGCCAGTGCCACGCAAACGCCCATCATGAAAAGGCGATAGCCCGGGTAGGACAGGTTATCCGTGAGCGGGATGGACCAAGCCAACGCCTCTGGAATGGCCACGCCATGCACGTCATCGCCCCACAGCATGGAGCGAAGCTCCTCAAAGATGTAAATCAATCCAAAGGTGAGCAACACTTGGTCCAAGTGGTCGCGCTGATAGAAATGGCGGAACAGCAGCCGCTCCAAGACCAAGCCGAACACCACCGCGATCACCGCGCCGCCCAAGATCGCCAGCGTCAAGCTGCCGAACATGGGGCTCAACGCGAAGGCGAGGTAGGCGCCCAGCATGTAGAAGCTGCCGTGGGCCAAATTGACCACGCCCATGATGCCGAAGATCAGCGTCAGGCCCGCGGCCAGCATGAACAGCAACAGCCCGTACTGCAGGCTGTTGAGCAACTGGATCAGAAAGTTAGCGAAATCCATGCAGGGTACGGTGGTGGCGATGACCCGCTTTGGCGGGACACCATTCGCGATTTTAAGAAGGCACTGGGAGTGGTTGGGGGGCGACTCTGTACACCGCATGTCGCGGCACTGCAGTGCACTATGTTTCAGTGACAAGAAACATAGTGCAATTACTGCCGTACCCCGACAGTGCGAACCCTTGGTTGGCTGGCTGTAGTTGCCTCACGCGAGCTGTACCCAGATGCGCCCGTCGTCGGTTTTGACAGGATAAGTACGTACTGGCCTGGTGGCCGGCGAGCAGGTGGCAGCGCCGGTCCTGACATCAAACCGGCCCTGGTGCAGGGGGCATTCGATCTCGTGGCCTTCCAGAAAGCCGTCGCAGAGCCGGGCGTTGCCGTGGGTGCACAGGTTATCGGTGGCGAAGACGTTTCCGTCCACGCTGAATAGGGCGATCTCGCGGTCGGCCAGGGGCACCGCCAGCAACTGCCAGTCCACCACCTCGCTCTCAGCGGCGGCATCCAGCCACTCGGGTTCGGCATGGCTCATATTGGGTAAATGATGGAGTTGGGGATCATTTCGCTGTCGTAGATGCACAGCCGTTCCTGAAACTTCAGGCCCTCGGGCGTGCGTACCACGGTGTCGAGGTAGCGCCCGACGTTGAATACCGTGCTCAGGGCGTCGAGCTTGGTGCGAAACACGGCGTAGTTGGCCTCGGAGAAAATGCGGTCGCCGTCAACCCGGTGCACCAGTGGTGCGCCAACCACGTGGCGCTGGTAGTAGGGGTCGTGGAACAGCGTGTCGCGGATCCCGTAGACGCGATCTTTCAGCATGCCCTTGCTCTCAAAGGACAGGGTGGCCAACGCAAAGCCGCGCTCATGGTTTTCGCGTGGTTGCAGGCGGTAGCTGCATTCTTCGGTGAAGAATTCGGGCCACAAATCCCAGTCGCCGGAGTCCACCGCTTGGGCGTAGCGGGCATAAAGCTGGCTCAGCGCGAAGTAGTCGTTGGAATCCACGGCCTCAGTCCTCCATGACCTTGCGCCAGTACGCGTACATGCCACGAATCAGGGTTTCGGTCACCATGTGGTCGGTGTCCTCGACCTCGCGGCCACCCAACTCTGCCAGGGTGCGATGGTAGGGCTTTTGCTCAAAACCTTGCTGCGAGAACTCAATCACCTCGCCGTCGTCGGCGGAGACGAAACCTGCCGGACCGAACAGGTTGGCCTGGCGCAACCGGCGCTTCTCCATCTCGGGTGTGTCGTCCTCGAAACCGAAATGGGTCCAGACGAAGTCGAACGCGCCGTGGCCGTCGGGCTGAATGTGGCGGGTTGAGACGCTGTTGACCTGCTGCTGCAGTATGACGCTGGGGAACAACGTGGTCATCACAGCCGTGGGGCCGCCCCACCAGTCTTCTGGCACGATGTCCAAAAAGCGCGCGTCGTGCAGCGTCATGCTGGCCTTGAAGCTGGACACCTGCGACACCTCCGAAGCTTTGCCGGCGTTGCCTCGGGTCGAGACCATGGCCGCGTGGCGGTGGTACGCGTCCATCTTGAGCTCGGCCTTGTTGTCGGCGCGCCAAAGTCCAAAGGTGACGAACCAAGTGTGCAGTAAACCGGGATGGTAGGGGTCTTTGATGTTTTCCTGCATCAGCTTCCAGTTGCCTGGAATACGCTGGCGGTTGTAGCCGAGGATCTTGAGTTTGCGGCCATTGAACAGGCGGTCAAAGTAGCCCAGGATCGCCGGGCCCATGAAGTCTTCGAGCGACTCCACCTCGTGGTCAAACGACGCGAATACCACGCCACCACGGGTGGCGACCTTGAGCTTGTTGAGGCTGTGCTCCTCGGTCTTGAAGTCGGCTGGCATACCGCCGTTGACCTTGCCGTCTTGCCGCACGCCGCGCCGGAAGGGCACGCCCTGCAGGTCACCCTTGAGGGTGTAGTTCCACTGGTGGTAGGGACACACGAATTCTTTCTGGTTGCCATTGCGCGCGCGGCAGAACTGCATGCCACGGTGGGCGCAGACGTTCTCGACCACATTGATCTGACCATCGGTGTCGCGCACCATGATGACCGAGCGCTCGCCAATCACGCTGCGGCGGAAGTCGCCCACGTTAGGGACCTCGGCTTCCAGCCCCACATAGCACCAGTGCTTGCGGTAGAAAAAGCGCTCCAGCTCGCGCTGGTGCAGAGCGGGATCGGTGTAGGCCTTGAAGGGGATGCGGCTGCTGCCGTTGCCTTCCCAGACCACTTCGTCCGGGAATACGGTCAATGGTTTGGGAGCAGGTTCAAGCATGGGCAGCGTCTCGTACAGTGACCGTGATGTCGCCCAGCAGGCCGATACTGGCGTGCATCACATCGCCCGGCAGTACGGCGGCCACGCCTTCGGGCGTGCCGGTCATGATCAGGTCTCCGGGCTCCAGCGGATCGTGGTGCGACAGCACCGCAATGCATTCGGCCACCGACCAGATCAGCTTGGCGATGTCCGACGACTGCCGCGACTTGCCGTTCACAGCCAGCGTAATGGTGGCCTGTGAAGGGTGTCCAATATCGGCCGCGCGGTGCAGGGCGCCAATGGGGGCCGAGTGTGCGAAGGATTTCCCAAATTCCCAGGGGCGGCCGGCATCGCGGGCGGCCAGCTGCAGATCGCGCCGCGTCATGTCCAGTCCGACGGCGTAGCCATAGACATGGGTAAGAGCATCTGCTGCGGCTATGTTGCTGCCACCCCTGCCAATGGCCACCACCAGTTCAATTTCATGGTGGAAATTGGCCGTTTTTGGTGGGTAGGCGATGGTGGTCGGTGCCGAGGCATCGACCAGCGCCTGCGCTGGTTTCATGAAAAAGAACGGCGGTTCACGGTCGGGGTCCTTGCCCATTTCGCGCGCGTGGGCGGCGTAATTGCGGCCGACGCAAAAGATGCGGTTGACGGGAAAGCGATCGGCAGTGCCGGCGATGGCCAGTGAATGCACGGCCGGCGGGGCGATGACGTAGGAAACGGCGTCAGGCATGGAATGTTTCTCTCGGGTCAAAGTCGTTCCTCTCGCAACAGACCCAGGGTCTGTTGCACGGGACGGTCAGAAAAACTGAACAGCAAGGTATCCGAACGGGCATGCAAGCTTAGGGCGTGCCAAGAGGGCACCACAAACACATCGTTTTCGCCAAATGCCCAGTCCTGGTTTCCCACGGACACATGGCCGTGGCCTTCCAAACAGAGCACCACGGTGCCATCCGTGGCGCGTACCGGTCGGGTTTCAAAGCCAGCCGGCAGCCGCTGCACGCAAGCACCCATGGTGGGCAACGGGGAAGCGCCAGTGGCTGGGTTGACAAAGCGCAATTTGTGGCCCAAGTGCGGGTCGGGCGTTGTGCGCGCGATCTGCCGCATGGCTTCGCATGTTTTTTCGAAGGGGTAAACAAAGACGCGGGCAGGATCAGCCGCTGTGGGTGCGTAGTCCACTGGCAGCAGGTTGCTGCCATAGCGTGCGAGCGCATCGCCTTCTGGCCGTTCGGGAATCTGCGTCGTGATGCCCGACTTTTCGGAAAAACCGGCGTCAAAAGAACGAACCAAAGGAATGTCCAGCCCGTCCAGCCACACCACAGGTTCCTTGCCCTCGTTGCCGTGGTCGTGCCAGGTCCAGGCGGGTGTCAGGATGAAGTCGCCGCGCTGCATCCGTGTGCGTTCGCCGTCCACGGCGGTGTAGGCCCCCTGGCCCTCCATGACCAGCCGCAGGGCCGACTGGGTGTGGCGATGGGCCGGAGCCACTTCACCGGGCAGGATGAGCTGCAAGCCGGCATAGAGCGACTGTGTGATGCACGACTGGCCACGCAGGCCAGGGTTCTCCAGGACCAGAACGCGGCGTTCGGCTTCCTCGGCGGTGATCAGATGGCCTGCGTCCAGCACATGCGGCCGCAGGTTGTTGTACCGCCATAGGGCTGGAAGTGCAGGTGAGCTCGGCCGGGGCGGCACCAGCGCGCCCAGCACTTCCCACAACGGGGTCATGTGGTGCTCGGAGATTCGCTGGTAGAACTCAGCGCGCTGTGCGGCGGTGTCCGGTAGGGCTGCCATGGTGTTGTGGATGTAGACCGGCCCATGATCGGTGGTTCCAAGCCATCAGTAAAGTGGATGCGATGAATGAAAAACATCACCCTTTGTGATGAGGGAATGTTTTTCTGGTGCGCCTATTGGGTACTGTGGCCCGAGGGTGCTTCGCATTGATGGCTGTCCAAGTCGAGGGCTGTTGCCGTCCGTCGGGCGATGGTCGATGATGCGGGTCATGGACTTGAACGACCTCGATCTCAACCTGCTGGTGGTATTCAACCAGCTGCGTATTCAGGGCCGTGTGGCACGGGTCGCCGAGACGCTGAACGTGACCCAGCCTGCGGTCAGCAATGCGTTGGCCCGGCTCCGCACCGCCCTGGGGGATGAGCTGTTCCTGCGCACACCGCGGGGCATGGAGCCGACGCCATTTGCCCAGCAATTGGCCGAGCCGGTGGCTGTAGCGCTGAGCATGCTGGAAGGCGCGGTCAATCAGCGCAGTGCCTTTGACCCGCTGACCAGTCAGCGTACTTTCACCATTGCCATGACCGACATTGGTGAGATCTATTTCTTGCCCGCCTTGATGCAGGCGCTGTCGCCCTGTGCGCCCGGGGTGACCATCAGCACCGTGCGCAACTCGGTTGCCAGTCTGAAAGAGGACATGGAGCTTGGTAAGGTCGATCTGGCGGTGGGTCTGCTGCCGCAACTCAAGGCCGGGTTCTTCCAGCGGCGCCTGCTTAAGCAGCGGTACGTGTGCATGTTGCGGCGGGGGCACCGTCTGGCACGGCGGGCCGTTAGTCTTAAGGAGTTTGTGGCGGCCGAGCACGTGGTGGTGGCGTCGGCCGGTACCGGCCATGGCCGCATCGATGAACTGCTGGAGCGCGCCGGGGTGCAACGCCGGATTCGGCTGGAGGTGCCGCACTTTGTGGCGGTGGGCCACATCCTGCAAACCACCGACTTGCTGGCCACCGTTCCTGAGGCATTTGCCCAGCGTGTGGCGGAGCCGTTCGGTTTGACCTACTGCGCACACCCTGCGGCCTTGCCCGACATCGCCATCAACCTCTTTTGGCACGCCAAGAATCACAAGGACCCGGCCAACCAGTGGCTACGGGAACAGATGACGGCCTTGTTCACCGCCTGAAAACGACCTCATGCAAACGGTTCTTTACTCCTACTTCCGCAGCTCCGCCGCTTACCGGGTGCGCATAGCGCTCAACCTTAAGGGCCTGCAGGCGCGGCATGAATTTGTGCACCTGAACCGCGATGGCGGTCAGCAGTTCAGCGCGGCGTTTCGAGCCAAAAACCCGCAGGCGCTGGTACCGGTTTTCAGCGATCAGGGCATTGACCTGGCGCAGTCGATCGCGATCATCGAGTACCTGGAGGAGCGCCACCCCCAACCACCTCTGTTGCCGAGTCCACCCGAGGTCCGGGCGCGGGTACGGCAAATCGCGCTGGGCATCGCGTGCGACATCCATCCCTTGAACAACCTGCGTGTGCTGAAGTACCTCGGCGCCACCTTGGGTGTGAATGAGGAACAGAAAAACGCCTGGGTCCAACACTGGATTACCCTGGGTTTGTCGGGCTTGGAGCAACAGTTGGCGGGTCATCCGTTGACCGGCACCTGTTGTGTGGGCGACACACCGACCTTGGCCGATTGCTGCTTGGTACCGCAATGGTTCAGTGCAGAACGTTTCGGGGTGGATGTGTCGTAAGCGTGCAGCGAACCCATGTTGACCGCTGCGGCCAGCCCTGTCTGATGATTAATTGTCAGAGGGCTGCCAGCGGTGCGGCAGCAGCTCATCAATGCGGCTGGCCTTGTGCGTGGG
>JAIXXF010000028.1 GCA_027490925.1 Comamonadaceae bacterium | reverse complement strand
GGATCGACCTGCAGCTTGAGCAAGATGGGCACAAAAATCGGCGTCAGGATGATCAGCGCCGACGTGCCTTCGATCGCGGTCCCCAAGACCAGCAGGGCCGCGTTGATGAGCAGCAGCAAGTACAGCGGATCTTGCGTCACCGTGACCAGCCAGCCGGCCATCTGCGGCGGGATGCGCTCCCAGGCCAGGTAAAAGCCAAAGGCCGATGCGGCGCAGATCATCAGCATGACCGAGCTGGTGTCGAGCGCGGTTTCCTTGAGCACGCGCGGCAGGTCCCGCCAACTCAGGCTGCGGTAGGCAAACAGACCCACGGCTATGGTGTAGATCACCGTCATGGCGCCCGCCTCGGTCGGCGTGAAGATGCCGTAGCGGATGCCCACGATGATGAACACCGGAATCGACAGCGCCCAGATCGCCTGCTTGAACGCGGTCCAGACCGCCCCATGTCCGGCGTAGTGCTGGCGCAAAGGCAGATACCCCCGCTTTTTGGAGATGTACCAAGTCACCAGCATGAGCGACAGAGCCAGCAACAAGCCGGGAATGATGCCGCCGATGAAAAGTCGGCCGACCGAGACATCGGCGATATAGCCGTAGATGATCAAGCCGATCGAAGGCGGGATGAGCGAGGTGATGATGGCCGCGCTCGACGTGATGACGGCCGCAAACGCCGGGCTGTAGCCGGTGCGCACCATTTGCGGCCCCAGCACCTTCGACAGCATGGCCGCGTCGGCCGACGACGACGCCGTCAGGCCGCCGAGCATGGTGGCCAGCAAGGTGCACATTTGGGCCAGCGCGCCGGTCATATGCCCCACCATGGCGTCGGCCAGGGCCAGCAGCCTAGAGGTTATGCCCGCCTTGTTCATGATGGCGCCGGCGAGCACAAAGAAGGGAATCGACAGCAGCGGGTAGGAATCGGTCGCGCTGACCATCTTCTGCGCAAAGATCTTCAGCGGAATGCCGCCGTCGAGCAGGAAGAACGACAGCGCCGAAATCGCAATCGCAAAGGCGATCGGCGTCTCCAGCATGAACAACACCAGCATCAAGATGCCGGGCAGCCAATCAACCAGCATGGGTTTCCCTCGCGCCGTCGATCTCCCACGACCGGCCCCACAAGACTTGCAGATAGCGAACCGCCATCAAGGCAAAGCACAGCGCCACCGGACCGTAGAGCACCGTCATCGGCAGGCGCAGAACAGGACTGGGGTTGTCCCAGGAACTGATCGCAAACATGCCCCCGTAGATTGCCATGAAGGCGCAAAAGCCGAGCATCAGCGCGTGGTTGAGCCAGCGCACCAGCAACTGCCCGGCCGCTGGCAAGTGCTTGACCAGCATGTCAATGGCCGGGTGCAGCTTGTATTTGATGCAGGCGGCCGCTCCGAAGAACACCAGCCAGGCAAACGACAAGGTGGCGACCTCGCTGGCCCAGGCCGCCGGCTGCTCGGTGATGTAGCGCGTCACCACGCCCCAACACACCGCGCCCACGACGACGATGAGCGCGCCGCAGGCCACGATCTCCTCGAACTGATCGATCCATCGCTTGAGCACAGTTGCTCCTGTCTGGGTTCAGAGCCCGTCGCCCAGGCCCGAGCCCGGGCTTGAGCTCGGGGGGTGCTTACTTGCGCAGCGCTGCGATCACGGTGTCGTGCAAGCCCGGGGTCCACTTGGGGAAGGCCTTGTAGACCGAAGCTGTGGCGCGCTGGAAGGCCGGCACGTCGACATCGGTGACAAACTGCACGCCGGCGGCTTTGAACTTGTTGATGTAATCGTTTTGCAGCTCGAGCGTCAGGCGCGTCATCTCGTCACCGGCACGCCTTCCTTCCTCGAGCAGCACCCGCTGCACATCGGCCGGTAGCTTGTTGAAATAGCCGACATTGATCGGCCACATGAGGAAGGCGGTGAAGTGGCCCGTCATCGAGATGACTTTGCGTACCTCGTGCAGCTTGGACCCCCACAGCGAGCCCAAAGGCGCTTCGGCAGTGGTCACCACGTTTTGCTGCAGCGCGTTGTAGACCTCGGACCACTGCACCGTGGTCGGGCGCCCGCCCATGGCCTTGAACGTCTCGAGCCACATGGTGTTCGGGGGCACCCGCACCGTCATGCCAGCCATGTCTTCGGGCTTGCGCACCGGCTTGTTGGAAATCATGTGCCGCTGGCCAAAAAATCCATTGGCCATGACCAGGCGGAAACCGGCGGTCTCCAGCCTTTTTTCGACTCCCTTGTACCAGTCCGAGGCCAAGAGCTTGTTGTAGTCCCGTGGATCACTGATCAGGTAGGGCCCGTTGAGCACGCCGATGTCGGGCACAAAATCGGACAGATAGCCCGGGTCGGTGATGTTCATCACGTTCGCACCCTGGCGAATCATCTCGTTGACATCTTTGGCGGGCCCAAGCTGCTCGCCGGGAAATAACTGAATCTGAACCCGGTTGTTGGTCCGCTGCGCCACGTTCCTGGCAAAAAACTCGGCCGCCAAGTGGGCCGGCTCGGTGGTCGACAGTGGGTGGGCCAATCGAATCCTGATGGTTTCTTGTGCCAGGGCGGGCGCGCCCAAGACGGTTGCAGTGGCCAAGGTGGCAAATTCGCGTCTTTTCATGGAGGTCTCCTTGTGTGATGGATCAGGCTGGTTGAAAAAGGCAGACAGGCTTGCGGTTCAGTCCTTGCGCTTTTTGGCCCCTGCGTACAAGATGGCCAGCTGACGCTCGACCACTTGGCGGTGCTGGGCCATCGCGGCGTCGGAAAACTCCTCGTCCGGCTCGCGCTCATGTTCAAAGTGGTGATAGGTGTCGACCCCCCGCACCAGCATGGCGCTGTCTTTGTCGCCTGCGGTTTGCCGCACATGGGTGGGCACGTAGCGAATCGCAAAACCGACCCGGGGGTGATCGGCGCGGTTGGGTTCAGAGCCATGAAAAATCATCACATGGTGCAGCGACATCTGGCCCGGTTGCAGCACGATGGGCTTGGCTTCCTCGGGCGAGACGGTCACGGCAATTTCTTGTCCGCGCGAGAGCATGTTGTCATCGCTGTAGGTGTCGGTGTGCTCGACCCGCCTGACCTGTGAGCCCGGCACCACGTTCATGCAACCCGACTCGATCGTGCTGGGCGTCAAGGCGACCCAGGCAGTCACCACATCGACCGACGACAGGCCCCAGTAGTTGCCGTCCTGGTGCCAGGACACATAGGCGTTGTCGCCCGGGTCCTTGGCGAAAAACTGTGAGGCCCAGCACAAGATGTTGGGCCCCAGGATTTGCTCGACCGCATCGAGGATGCGCGGATGGCGCACGATCTGGTTGGCCCAGGGCAAAAGCAGATGGGGCTTTTGGTTGTAGCGCCCGGCAATCTTGCCGTTGAGATCGAGACGCTGGCGAAACCGCTGCAGCTTCTCATTGAATGAGCCGACGTCCTGCTCGTTAAACACGTCAATCGGCGAGATGTATCCGTCTCGCGCGTAACGCTGGACTTGCTCGTCGCTGAGCACCTGACTCATGATCGAAGTCTTTCAAATATGAAAGTGGAATTCATGGATGGAACGTGCAAATGATCGCACTCAGGGTGGTGGCACGAATCAGTACTTACCCTTGAGCCGCGCTAGGCCATCGAGGCGGTGGCGCATGACACTGCACAGCAAAAAGGACCTAGACTTGCGCCATGGTGGTGAGCAAGCAGTCCGAACGACCCCCCAAGCCAGACCGGCGCCGTGCCGGTGGCGGCTACTCCGCGCCTGCGCTGGAAAAAGGCTTGGATATCTTGGAGCAACTGACCCATGGCGGTCAGGGGCAGAGCCTGCTCCAACTGGCCTCCAGCTTAGGCCGATCAGCGAGCGAGATCTACCGTATGCTCGAGGTGCTGGTCGATCGGGGCTACCTCAAGCGCAGGGACACCGGCTTTACGCTCACGCTCAAGCTCTTTGATTTGGGCATGCAGTCGCTGCCCATGCGCGACTTGTCACAAATTGCGGCCGTGCAAATGCATGAGGTCGCACAAAGGACTCGGCAGTCCTTGCACCTGAGCATGCACCAGGATCAGCGGCTCGTCGTGGTTGCTTGCGTACACACGCCCGAACCTTTGGGATTTAGCGTCAGGCTCGGTTCGCACTTTCCCTTCAGGCCAGACCTCGCCTCCGCTCGGGTGCTGACCGCCTTTGCGCCGCCCGAAATTGCCGCCTGGATGATCGAGGAAATGCAGCGCAATTCGGCGCCCGAAAAATTGAATCTGCGCTCCCTAAGGCTCAAGTTTGAGACGATACGGCGGCGCGGCTACGAGCAGTCCAGAAGCGATACGGTGCCTGGCATCACCGACGTGGTGTTTCCGATTTTCGACAATGTGCACCCGGGCGCCATCGCCTCGTTGAACATGCCCTACCTCAAGCAGCGCGACGCCACCATGACCTTGGTCCAGGCGCGTGAGGTCTTGCAAACGGCTGCACAAAGCATCACCGACCAGATGGGCGGCGCCGACCATCCCATGGCTCGCCTTTGAACGCGAGGCGGACTCGCCTCGCTTTGCCATCGCGCCCCCAACCCGTCAGCGCACCCCCTGACCCGTCATCGCGAGGCACGAAGCGATCCATCGGCGGTTGCACCAAGGCATGGATTGCCACGGCGCTGTGCGCCTCGCAATGACGAGGTGGCGGTGTCATCGCGCCCCACCCCGTCATCGCGTACATGGACGCTCCCTGTTTAGCAAACTGTTTTTGTGACTTTGTGCTCAATCGGAGAGGTTGCAACCGTACATTCGGACTTTGATGTGCTTGTGCACTGTCCCAGATGGGTTTAGCGGGTCGGATCCCAAGCGAGGTAGTGCACTCGAAGTGCGTCGCAATGACCGGGTTTTTCCGACCCTCGGTCTGACCGAAGGGGCCTTCTATCGCTTTGACAGTCTGCGCAACTCTGGGTGCTTCTCCTTGACGTTAACCGGGGTTCATTCGGGGTGGATCGTGTTGGCCCGGACTTTGATCAGGCCAGCGCTGCCGGCAGCGCTGGCACTTCGGGCAGCGCATGAGCATTGGCCGCGTGTCGGCCTTGGTAGTCCTGTCGACGGCTCAGCATGGCCCAGGCCACGCGGGCATTGCGGCTGGCCAGCGCCACGCACACCACGTTGGGGTGTTTGCGCTGCAGCAACTGCGCTAGGTGCTCCGGCATCTTGCCCGGGTTTCGCTGGTAAGCCCTCAGGGCCGCTCGTGCGCCGTGGATGAGCAAGGTGCGCAGGTACTTGTCGCCCCGCTTGGTGATGCCCAGCAGCACGCTCTTGCCCCCGCTGGAGTGCTGGCGGGGCACCAGGCCCATCCAGGCCGACATCTGGCGTCCGTCCTCAAACTGACGGGCATCGCCCACGCTGGCGGCCAGCGCGCTGGCGGTGATCGGGCCGATCCCCGGGATTTGCTGCAGGCGCTTGGCCGCCTCGTCTTGGTTGGCCCACACCCGAATCTGGTGCTCAAGACGGGCCACCAGGTCATCGATGTGCGCAAGCTCCGCGTGCAGCGTTCGAAACAGATTACGCATCGTGTCGGGGAGCTCGTTGTTCTGGTCGGCCACAGCGACGGGCAATTGCCCACTGAGCTTGCTCAAGCCCTGGGGCACCACCACGCCAAACTCGGTCAGCAGGCCGCGGATCTGGTTGGACAGCGCCGTGCGCTGCTTGACAAAGCCGCTGCGCACCGTGTGCAGGGCCAGCACGCTTTGCTGATCGACGGTTTTGAGGCTCACAAAGCGCATGTGCCCGCGGGTGGCCGCCTCGCAAATGGCGGCAGCATCGGCTGCGTCGTTCTTTTGCGACTTGACGTAGGGCTTGACGTACTGAGGGGCAATCAGGCGCACCTGGTGACCGAGCGCGCGCAGCTTGCGCCCCCAGTGGTG
>JAIXXF010000040.1 GCA_027490925.1 Comamonadaceae bacterium | reverse complement strand
TCACCAACTACCTAATCTGCCATCGGCCGCTCCACTCGCGCGAGGTCTTGCGATCCCCCGCTTTCATCCGTAGATCGTATGCGGTATTAGCGTAGCTTTCGCTACGTTATCCCCCACGATTGGGCACGTTCCGATGTATTACTCACCCGTTCGCCACTCGCCACCAGGATTGCTCCCGTGCTGCCGTTCGACTTGCATGTGTAAGGCATGCCGCCAGCGTTCAATCTGAGCCAGGATCAAACTCTATAGTTCGATCTTGATTTTTTCGCCCTCAACCTTTAACAGTCTCGAGCAACTCATAAATTGGAATCGACACGAACCTCATTTCTGAGTTTCATATCTATTTACTTCATGAGCGTTTTCAGGTCAGTTAAGACCCAGTTCCGAAGAACTTGGCAATCGCCTTCAAACGCCCACGCTTATCGGCTGTATGTTTTTAAGGAACTTTGCATCACACCAACGACTTACGCCGCCTTGCTTTGCCAGACTCGCTGCGATCAGCGAAGCCTTGAATTATATACCAGCTTTTTATCACCGGTCAAACTTTTTGAAGAAGTTGTCGGGCTTTGCTTTCCCAACCTATCCACTCCATTGATTGACTTTGACTGCTTACAGCACTATGGTAGTAGCCGTCTGAAATCAACCAAGCCTGAAATTGTAGCACGGGTTTTCCCGTGCTGCAACCAACCCGTTCTGCTTTTTCACAAAAGCTACATCACGTCGCTGCCGCCACCAGGGGCAGCGACCGGTGCCGTGCGCCTGTGAGGGTGAAGAGAGCGTTTGCAAGGGCTGGTGCCAAAGGCGGCACACCGGGCTCACCCACGCCTGTCGGCAAACCGTTGCTGTCCATGATGTGGCACTGGACCAGCGGCGCGGCGCTCAGCGGCACCAACGGCTGGCTGCTGAAATTGTCTGGCACGGTCACGCCCTTCTCTATCTGGATGTGTCCATACAGGGCAGCCGACAGCGCAAACAGGACGGCACCTTCCATCTGCTGCTTAACGATGTCGGGGTGGACCACCCTGCCGCAATCGATCACGCAGACCACCCGGTGCACTTTGGGGACACCGTTTACCAAAGACGCTTCCACGACCTGCGCGACGACCGATCCAAACGACGCGTGCAACGCCACCCCCCGCGCGTGGCCTTTGGGCAGAGCCGTGCCCCAAGAGGCTTCTTTTGCACACCGCTCCAACACCGCCTTGTGGCGCGGCGCGTCTGCCAACCACTTCAGGCGCAGGGCAACCGGGTCCTGCTGGAGGCTGGCAGCCACTTCGTCGATGAAGCTCTCCGAAAAAAATGCGTTGTGCGAATGCCCCACGCTGCGCCAATAGCCCACGGGCACATCGCTGTGGGTGGCGACATGTCGCATGCGTTGATAAGGCAAGTTGTACGGCAGGTCAAACAGGCCTTCTGCGGTGCTGCGGTCCGGAAGGTCGACAGGCCCAGCCAACCACGGGAGGGTGCGGGACAGCCAGCGGGGGGTGACCGCGTCGCCCGCCGATTGGATCTCCAATCCCGCCACTTGATCGCCCTGCACCCATGCACGGAGGTGAGCGGCCTGGGCAGGCCGGTAGAAATCGTGCTGAAAGTCTTGTTCTCGGGTCCAGATCAACTGGACCGCACGACCGGGCAACGCTTGGGCGATGCAAGCGGCTTGCGCGGCCACGTCCACCTCAAGCCGACGACCAAACCCCCCACCCAGCAGGGTGGTGTAGACGACGATGCGGTCGGCGCCGAGGCCAGTGGCGCGTGCAGCGGCCGACCGCACCAAGCCAGGCACCTGGCTGGGTAGCCAAAGCTCCAAGCGGTCTGGCGCGGTAAACCATGCGGTGGCATTCATGGGTTCCAGCGTGGCATGGGCCAGATACGGCGCGCTGTAACTGGCTTGCAACACTTTGGCGCTTGAGTCGGCGGGTCGATCGCCCCGGCGGTGGAAGGTCCAGCCCCCGTCGCCTTGCGCACGCTGGGCCAGATCCTGGGCGATCGCCTCGGTGCTGGGCAGCACACCCTCCGGGTTGGCCCATTGAATGTCCAGCCGTTGGGTGGCCTCTTTGGCCTGCCACCAGTTCGCCGCGATCACCGCGACACCGCCGGTCCCCCCGGACAGCGGTGGCACCGTAACCACACCCAGCACGCCGGGTAGAGCGCGTACTTCAGCCTCGTTGCGAACACTTGCCACCGAGCCGCCGCGCTGCGGGTTGAACCGCATGGCCGCGTAGACCTGGTTGGGCTGGCGCACGTCCAATCCGAACTGGGCCGAGCCATCGACTTTGCTGGGCACATCACGCCTCGGCGGGGAGGTGCCGATGAGCTGCCAGTCGGCGCGGGCTTTGAGCGCCACGTCGCGCGGCTCTTGACCGGCGGCACGGACCGCAAACTCACCGAAATGGGCGCTTTTGCCAGAGGGGTGGCTCAGACGACCCTGGGCGACACTGACCGATGCCGCGTCCACGCCCCAAGCCTGGGCAGCGGCTTGCACCAGCGCCACCCGGGCGGTGGCCCCCGCGAGACGCATGGTTTCCCACGCATCGGCCACGCTGGATGACCCGCCAGTGGCGTTGACGCCCAGCTGCGCGGCGCCCTGCCCCACAACCCATCGCGTCAGGCGGATGGCGGCAGACGGTTCGCCCACCTCCAGCTCCCGGGGGTGGATGGGCAAGCTGGCCACGAACATGGCCACGTTGCCGTACAGACGTTCGGGTGCGGCTGGCACGAGCGAGATCTGATCAAGCGCAATCCCCAGCTCTTCGGCCACCAACATGGGCAGGGCGGTGTGGACACCTTGCCCCATTTCCGCGCGGGGCATGGCCAGCACCACACGGCCATCGCCCTGTACCTTGACCCAGCCATTGAGCGACACCTCACCAGGCCCGGCCGCCAGCTCTTTGCCCGAGCCTAAACGCCCCTCCGGGGCCGATGTGACACAGCCCACCAGCAAGGCGCTGCCCGCAGCGCCTGCGGTCAACAAAAAGGCGCGGCGCTTCATGCAGACCTCCGGGCGTTCGCGGCGCGGTGGATGGCGGCCCGCACCCGCTGGTAAGTGCCGCAGCGGCACAGGTTGGTGATGGCGGCGTCGATGTCGGCATCGGTGGGCTGGGGCTTTTCCTCCAGCAGCGCCGCAGCCGCCATGAGCATGCCACTTTGGCAGTAGCCACACTGCGGCACCTGTTCGGCGATCCAGGCTTGCTGCAACGGGTGCAGTCCGGCTGGCCCAGACAATCCCTCAATGGTCTGAATGCGCTGGCCGGCCACAGAGGCCGCCGGGGTCACGCAGGAACGCACGGCCCGGCCGTTCACGCGAACGGTGCAGGCACCGCAGGCGGCAATGCCGCAACCGAACTTGGTGCCGGTGAGGTTGAGCACGTCACGGAGCACCCACAACAGGGGCATGGCACCGTCCACCGCCACAGGGCTGCGGGTGCCGTTGATCGTCAGTTCCACAAGTCGTCCTTCCAGCCACAAGGCTGCGCAAGCCACTATAAAAGCCCTGTTGAAGCGGCGTTAGAGCGGTGTCCCCAGCCCCGCCCCGGATAATCCCGCCCCATGGCCCTGATGACACTATTGAACGCGCAACTGGCTTTTGGCCATGTTGCCTTGCTTGACCACGCCGACTTTGCCCTGGAGGCCAGCGAGCGTGTCGGCCTTATCGGGCGCAACGGCGCGGGCAAATCCTCGCTGCTCAAGATTTTGGGTGGCTTCGAGAAACCCGACGACGGCGTGTTGCACCTGCAGACGAATGTGCGGGTGGCCTTTGTGGCGCAAGAGCCGGTGCTGGACGCGGAAGCCACCGTGTTTGAGTCGGCCAGTGCAGGACTCGGCAAAGCCATTGCGGTGCGGGACCTGTATTTGTCTGGCGCGGACGGCATCGACCTGGACGCGTTGCAGTCGGAAATCGAGGCATACGACGCCTGGAACTGGGAGCAGCGGGTGGAAGAAACCTTGCACCGCCTGCACTTGGACCCCACAGCCCGCGTCGGCATGTTGTCGGGCGGAACCAAAAAGCGCGTGGCCCTCGCCCAAGCGCTGGTGGCAAGGCCAGACGTGCTGCTGCTGGACGAACCCACCAACCACCTCGACCTGGATTCGATCAGCTGGCTGGAGGAGCTTCTCATCGACTTCAAGGGCAGCGTGGTGACCATCACCCACGACCGGGCCTTTTTGGACAGGGTGGCCACACGCATCGTGGAGCTGGACCGCGGCCACTTGATGTCTTACCCAGGCAACTTTGCGCAATACCTGGTGCAAAAAGAAGAGCAGCTGGCGCAGGAAGCGGTGATTGCAGCCAAGGCCGACAAGCTGCTGGCACAAGAAGAGGTGTGGATCCGCAAAGGCGTGGAGGCCCGCCGCACACGCAGCCAAAGCCGCATCGGGCGGCTGGAAAAGTTGCGGGCGCAGCGCGCCGCCCGCCGCGAAGCGCTGGGCAGCGTCAAGCTGGACCTCGCGTCGGGCGCCCCCAGCGGCAAGATCGTGGCCGAGCTAACCGATGTGTGCCTGTCGTACGGGCCCAAGCGCATCGTCCAGCAATTCAGTGGGACGCTGCTGCGTGGCGACAAAGTCGGTTTGATCGGGCCCAACGGCGCGGGCAAAACCACTTTGCTCAAGCTGATTTTGGGCGAGCTGCAACCCGACATGGGCAAAGTGCGCCAGGGCGCGAACCTGCAGGTGGCCTACTTCGACCAAATGCGCAACACCCTCGACCTGGACGCCACGCTGGAAGACTTCATCAGCCCGGGCAGCGAATGGATCGAGATCGGCGGCCAACGCAAACACGTCAAAAGCTACCTGGGCGACTTTCTGTTTTCACCGGCCCGCGCCAACTCGCCCGTGCGTTCGCTCAGCGGCGGCGAGCGCAACCGCCTGTTGCTGGCACGGTTGTTTGCGCGACCGGCCAACGTGCTGGTGTTGGACGAACCCACCAACGACCTCGACATCGACACACTGGAGCTGTTGGAGGACCTGCTGCAAAACTACGACGGCACCGTTTTTCTGGTCAGCCACGACCGGCGCTTTTTGGACAATGTGGTCACCAGCACGCTTGCCTACGAGGGCGAGGGCCGGTGGCGCGAGTACGAAGGCGATGTGCAAGACTGGCTGACCCAGTCGCGCCGGGCGGCGGAGATCGCCAGCAAAAACGCCATCGCCGCCGCCAAGGCCAAAAATGGGCAAGGCACAGAGAAAAACGTCCCTGCGGCCGAGAATTCGATCAAAAACACGCTCCAGCCCACAACGAATAAGGCTTCCGCGCTATCAAAAAAGAAGTTGAGCTACAAGGAGCAACGCGAACTGGACGAGCTGCCGCAACGCATCACGGCGCTGGAAGCCGAGCAGCAAGCGATCCAGGCCGAGCTGGCCGATGGCGCGGTGTTTGTGAAAGACCCGGCCCGCGCCCAGCAGTTGACCGCGCGCAACGCCGCCATCGACGACGCGCTGCTGGAGGCGCTCGAACGCTGGGAGCTGCTGGGCGCCGCCTGACGACCGCTGTGGGTGGAATACCCGAGTGGTCGCAGCAGAGACAGCCCGCGCCGGGGCGGCGCCAGCACAATCTGGCCATGGGACATCTGACTCTTGTGCGCCACGGCCAGGCCTCGTTTGGTGCGGCCAACTACGACCAACTGAGCCCGCTTGGCCACCAGCAAAGCGTGCTGTTAGGCGAGCACTTTTGCCGCCACGGCCAGGCCTTCGAGTCGGTGCTCATCGGTGGCTTGAAGCGCCACGCCCAGACCTGGGCGGGCATTGTGGAGGGGGCGCAGTGGCCGTCCCCGCCGGCACCCCTGGTGTGGCCCGGCCTGAACGAATACGACGCCGAAGCGGTGATCGCCGCCATTCACCCACAGGCCCTGGCCAAGCCCGACACGCCCGAAGCGTATCGCCACCATTTCCGCCTGCTGCGCGACGGGCTGACCCAGTGGATGGCTGGCGTGGTCACGCCGCGCGGCATGCCCAGTTACAACGACTTCCGCGCGGGCGTGGTGGCGGCCCTGGAACACGTGCGCAACCAGTGCAGCGGCCCCGTGCTGCTGGTGTCCAGCGGCGGGCCCATTGCCACCGCGGTGGGGCATGTGCTCGGCACCGCGCCCGAGACCACGATCGAGCTCAACCTGCGCATCCGTAACAGCGCGTTGTCCGAGTTCGCTTTCAGCGCCCGTCGCCACACGCTGTTGACCTTCAACACCCTGCCGCACCTCAGCGCGCCCGAGCACGGCCCGTTGGTCACCCACGCGTGAGTCCCCCAAGGGCCGAGCGGCCCGCCGCCGCCGAGGCAGCGCTGACGACGGGTCAGTAGGTCTTGTACGGCAGGAACTTGTCCGAGAGCACCACGTTCACGCGGTTGCCCTTGGGGTCGGGTTGGCGGACGATGTCCATGCTGAAGTCGATCGCACTCATGATGCCGTCTCCAAACTCCTCGTGGATCAGCTCCTTGATGGTGGTGCCGTAGTCGCTCACGATCTCGTACCAGCGGTAGATCAGCGGGTCGGTTGGCACCGCCGTCGGCAACGAGCCCTTGTAGGGCACCACCTGCAGCCATTTTTGTTCTTCGGCGGTGAGGCCGAGAACCTTGCCCAGCACTTTGGTCTGCGCGGCGGTGGCGGTCATCTGCCCCAGGCACAACGCGGTGGTCCACTCTTTGGACTCGCCCACCTTCTTGGCCACGCCGGCCCATTGGATGCCTTTGCTGACCTTGGTGCTGATGATCTTTTCGGTGACGTCGAGGCGACAAAAGGAAATGCCCGCATCCATGCTCACTGTCAAGCAGCTGGAGGCATTTGGTACGGCGTTGAGAGCACGCCTGATGGACAGTGGCAGCGGTGCCACAAAGCGCTACATGCACCAGTTCGTCGGGGAAATTCGCTTCGATGGAAAGCGGGTGCTGATGCGGGGGAAGAAGGCTGCTTTGCTCGAAGCAGCGGTACAAAAAAATGGGCACCACAAGGGTGCCCATAGCCGTACATAGTTGGCTCGCCGATTAGGACCCGCACGGCGTCAGTCATGGTCCATGGGCAGGGTCAGCCGGAACACGGCCCCGTAGCCGATCTGGCTTGAGATCTCGATCGAACCACCGAAATGGCGGGCCCGCTCCCGCATGCCCATGACGCCATAGGCGTTGGACGCCTCGAACGCCGACGCGGCGGCGCCCTGCCCATTGTCCCGCACGGTGAGACAGAGCCGTTGGGCATCGGCCCGCAAATGGACCGCCACCGCGGTGGCACGGGCGTGGCGGCCCACGTTGCTGAGCATCTCTTGAAAGATGCGGAACACCGCCATGGCAGCTGGGCCGGGGGGCTCCACACCGGGGCGACCTGCAGGTCCCAGTCCAGGGCGAGTTCCCCGGCCTGCGCAAACTCGTGTGCCTGCCATTCCAACGCGGCCCACAGGCCCTGGTGGTCCAGGATGCTGGGCCGCAGGTCCGTGATGATGCGGCCCACGTTGTCCACCGCGTTTTCAATCAACCGGCTCATGTTCTGGCACTTGTGGCGCATGCGGTCGCGCATGGCCTGCGCAGCGTCGGGGTCTCGCTGGGGCTCTTCGCCCAGGCGTTTGTCCAGCCAGTTCACGTCCATCTTGAGGGCCACCAGCAGGCTGCCGAGTTCGTCGTGGACCTCGCGGGCGATCCGGGTGCGCTCGTCTTCGCGCACGTTTTCGGAGTACGCCGCCAGTTCGCGCAGCTGACCCAACGCGTCGGACAAGGCCTGTGTGCGTTCGGCCACGCGCAGTTCCAGCTCGTCCTTGGCCTTTTGCAAGGCATCGGCCGCGCGCTTTCGCTCGGTGATGTCCACAAAGGTGATGACCGCACCGCGCACCTCGTCGCCATCGACGATGGGGTAGCTCGAATAAGCCACCGCGAAGGCGGTGTGGTCGCGCCGCCAGAACACCTCGGTGTCGATGCGGCAGGGCAGGCCTCGGCGGAAGGCATTGAATAGGGGGCAATCGGTGTCTGGGTAGGGCGATCCGTCGGCGTGCGAGTGGTGGGTGAGCGCGTGCATGTTGCGGCCCAGCACCTGCGCGGGCTCGTAACCCAACATCTGGGCACCGGCGCGGTTGATGAAGACGCAGAGGCCGTCGAGGTCCACACCAAAGATCCCATCGCCGGTGGACTCCAACAGCAGCCCGAGCGGGTGCTGCCACAACGGGTGCGACAAGGCCCCGGCCGGCGTGGCCGTGGGCGTCAAGACGTGCAGCGCGGGGTCGGCCATTGGGAACAGGATAACGAGCGGGAGGGGCCTTGGGCGCGAGCGGTTCAGCCGCACCAGCCTGGTGCGGCCCGCGACCGGGCGCGTGCCATCATGGGGCTCACAGACCCAGCTCGCTCAAGCCGGGGTGGTCGTCCGGGCGGCGTCCCAGCGGCCAGAAAAAAAGCCGATCCCCGCTTGGATCGGCTGGTCGTTGATGCTGTCGAGGCGCCGCTGCATGAATCCTTGTGCGTTGAACTCCCATTGCTCGTTGCCGTGGCTGCGGTACCACTGACCCGCATCGTCATGCCATTCGTAGGCAAACCGGGCGGCAATGCGGTGACCGGAGAACGCCCACACCTCCTTGATCAGCCGGTAATCCAGCTCTCGCGTCCACTTGCGCCGCAAGAACGCCGCGACGTCGGCGTGCCCGCGCAAAAACTCGGCGCGGTTGCGCCACACGGTGTCGGGTGTGTAGACCGGCACCACCCGGTCGGGGTCGCGTGTGTTCCAGGCGTCTTCGGCCAGGCGGGCTTTCAGCGCCGCGGTGTCGGCGGTGAATGGGGGCAGCGGCGGCTTGGTGGTCATGGACGGACCGGCAGTGGTGTGCCTCCTCACCATGCACGATGGATGCCAACCGCGGCACCCACCCCACGCCCAGGCACTGCCGAACCGCGCAGGCGGGGTCAACGGGGGTCGACCAAGGTGCTCAGCGGCAGCCGACTCACCTCGGTCAGCAGGTCGGCCAGTGCCCGGCCCACCGCCTGCAGCACGGCGTGGCCATGGGCGGCTGTGGCGCCCGCGGCGCCGCCCGCCGCGCCTGCGGGGTTGATGTCTTGCATTGCCCAAGCAAGTTTGGCGCTTTTGCCGTTGCCGAGGATCGGGCTGGTGGCGGCCCGGTGACGCGAGCTGGAGTGGAAGTTCTGCGCCTGTGCCATGCGGACGTGGTCCGGAGCGAGCGCCAACATCAGTGAGGTCTCCACCGCACCCGCGTGCACCCCAAAGCGGTGCTCGTCGGCCGGGAACAGGGCTTCCACATCGGCTGGGAGCGGCAGGTTGAACCAGCTCACGCTGTACACCAGCAGGCCCAGGCGGACCCGGAGGTCGCGCGCGACCATGTCCATGGGCCCCACATGCCCGCCATGGGCGTTGAACAACACAAGCTTTTTGACCCCAGCTGCGGCCACGCCTTCGGCGATGTCGGTCCACAGGCGGATCACGGTGTCGGGCTTCAGGCTCAGGGTCCCTGCAAAAGCTTGGTGCTCGGGGCTGTAGCCCACCGCTTGTGTGGGCAGGCACCAAACCGGCAACTCCGGGGCGAGGTGGGGCCACGCGGCCCGCAGCATGCCGTCGGCCAGGGTGGTATCAACACCCAACGGCAGGTGTGGCCCATGTTGTTCGGTCGCACCCAGTGGCAACACCGCCACCGTGCTCGCCGGGTCCAGCGCGGCGAAATCGGGGCTGGTGAGGTCGGCCCAGCGTCGGGGGCCTGTCGCGGAATGGGGGACCGACATCGCCACATCATAGCCAGCCAAGTGGGTCCCTTCGGGCGGTGTACGCGCTAACATCTGCCCACCCACGGCGTGATCGACCCATTCGCGCCATGCCTACTCCCCTGTGGTGCCGGGCGGAACTTCACCGCCAGTGCCCGCTCACACCTCGCCATGATGTTCGCTTTTTCGCTGCCGTTCGCGCTGGGCTGCCGCCCCCGCCGTGCCCTGGCCCGCCTGGCGTGGGGGTTGTCCGGGACGCTGTGCGGTGCTCTGTGGTTGGCGCTGGCCGTGCTGACCCCGGCGGCGGCAGCGGCCCAAAGCCCGACCGCCGCGGTGGTCACCACACCGCAGGTGCGGGCGGAGCTGATGGCGCACGCGCCCGAGGGCTTGGCCCCCGGGCGGCCGGTGTGGGTAGGCCTGCAGATCGCTCACCAGCCCGATTGGCACACCTATTGGAAAAACGCTGGCGACTCGGGTCTGCCCACGCAGCTGCAATGGCAACTCCCCGCCGGCGTGAGCGCCGGCGACATCCAGTGGCCGCTGCCCAAAAAAATCCCCATCGGCACGCTGGCGAATTACGGCTACGAACACACCGTGCTGCTGCCTGTGCCGCTGACGATCGGGCCCGATTTCAAACCGCCACTGCTGGGCAGCACAGTGCCCATTCAACTCAAGGCCAATTGGCTGGTCTGCCGGAAAGAATGCATTCCTGAAGAAGGCGAATTCACGCTGTCGTTGCCGGTGAAAGGCTCCACAGCACTGCACGCAGCCGCCTTTGAGGCGGCGCAGGCGGCACAACCCCAGGCGCTTGCAGGCACCAGCACCGTCACTCTGGCAGGCGACCGCCTTTCGGTGCGCGTGTCCGGTCTGCCCGCTGCGGCGCGGGGCCAGGCGCTCGGGTTGTTTCCTGAAACCGCCGATGTGATCGAAACCGCCGGCGCTTGGACCCAGGCCTGGCAGGGCGACACCTGGACCGCCAGCGTGCCGTTGTCGCCCCAGCGTAGCCAGAGCCCCGCCACGATGCCGCTGGTGCTGACCCTTGACGGCGCCACGCCACGCCGAGGCTGGCGGGCCGAGGCAACCGTGGTGGGCACATGGCCGACCCTGTCCGCCGCCAAACCGGTGTCCCAGGCACTGGACGATGCCTTGCGCGCCAACGCCGCCGCCAGCGCTCCAAACGCTGCTCCCGCGCTCGGCCTGTGGGCCGCCCTGGTCGGGGCGCTGCTGGGGGGCTTGATCTTGAACCTGATGCCCTGCGTGTTCCCGGTGTTGGCGATCAAGCTGCTGGGGTTCGCGCAGCACGGCAGCGATCGGCGGGCACACCGCGCCAACGGCCTGGCCTACACCGCCGGGGTGGTGTTGTCGTTCCTGTCGCTGGGGGGCCTGATGCTGGCCCTGCGCGCGGCAGGCGAGCAGTTGGGTTGGGGCTTTCAGCTGCAGTCGCCGGGGGTGGTGGCCGGGCTGGCGGTGTTGTTCACCCTCATCGGGCTGAATTTGGCGGGGCTGTTCGAGTTCGGGCAGTGGCTGCCCAGCCGCCTGGCCACACTGGAAGCCCAACACCCCGCAGCCAACGCGGGTTTGTCGGGCGTGCTGGCGGTGGCGGTGGCTTCGCCCTGCACCGCGCCGTTCATGGGCGCGTCGCTGGGGTTCGCCGTGGGCCTGCCCGCGCTGCAAGCGCTGGCGGTGTTCGCCGCTCTGGGGCTGGGCATGGCACTGCCCTACCTGGCCGCCAGCTTGTCGCCCGCGGTGGTGCGCTGGCTGCCGCGCCCTGGCGCGTGGATGGCGACCTTCCGCCAGGCCATGGCCTTCCCGATGTTCGCCACCGTGGTCTGGCTGGTCTGGGTGCTGGGCCAGCAAAGCGGCATCGACGGCGCTGCGGCGTTGTTGGTGCTGCTGGTGTTGCTCGGCATGGCGGTCTGGGCGGGCGGTCTGGGCGGACGCGCCCGCACCGTACTTGCTACTATTTCCATAGCACTTTTGATTATTTTCACATGGGCTGTGGGCCCGAAAGTCATCGAACTGAGCCATGCCAACGGCACCGAGGCCGTAGGGGCCTCATTTTCAGCCGATGGCGCCGCCACCGACCCCACTGCCGCTGTCGCGTCCACTGCGGGCCGTTGGCAAACCTGGCAGCCAGGCCGGGTGGAACAGCTGCTGGCATCGGGCCGACCGGTATTCGTGGACTTCACCGCCGCGTGGTGCGTGACCTGCCAGTACAACAAAACCACCACGCTGGCCAATGGAGAAGTGTTGGCCGATTTCCATGCGAAGCAGGTCACGCTGCTGCGTGCGGACTGGACCCGGCGCGACCCCGCCATCACCGCCGCCCTGACCGCGCTGGGCCGCACCGGGGTCCCTGTCTATGTGTTCTACGCGCCAGGCCAAGCGCCCGTCGTGCTGTCTGAGATTCTGAGCGTGGACCAGGTCCGCGCCGCGCTGGCCCGTCTGCGGACGTGAGCCCACCGATGGCCAATGCCAGTGTTTGGCTGTCTGCCCCCATTCCATCCCTCGCCATGAAAGGACATACCATGAACCGCCGCTCCCTGATTCGCCTGCTGCTCGCTGCCACCGCCGCTACCGGCACGGTGGTGGGCGCGGCCCACGCCGCCACCGTCGGCCAAAGCGCGCCGGACTTCACCGCGCTGGACACCCAAGGCAAGCCGGTCAAGTTGAGCGACTTCAAGGGCAAGCACGTGGTGCTGGAATGGACCAACCCTGGCTGCCCCTTTGTGGTCAAGCACTACGGGTCGGGCAACATGCAGGCGCTGCAAAAAGAATTCACCGCCAAGGGTGTGGTGTGGCTGGCCATCAACTCCACCGAAACCGGCAACAACGATTACCGCAAACCGGCCGACCTGGCCGCCTGGGTGGCCCAGCAGAAGGCCACACCGACCGCCACGCTGATGGACGAAAAAGGCACCGTGGGCAAAGCCTATGCCGCCCGCACCACGCCGCACATGTACATCGTCGATCCCAAGGGCACGCTGGTGTACGCGGGGGGCATTGACAGCGTGCCATCGGCCAACCCCAAAGACATCGCCACCGCCACCAACTACGTGCGCCAAGGCCTGAACGAGGCGCTGGCAGGCAAGCCGATCAGCGCTGCCACCACCAAGCCCTACGGCTGCTCCATCAAGTACGCCGGCTGAGCACCCGGCGGCTAAGATGGCCGCATGAGCAGCATCAGCGACCTGCGGCGCATCTTGGCCGGGTGCCGAACCATCGCAGTGGTAGGGCTGTCGGCGCAATGGCACAGGCCCAGTTTTTTTGCCGCCAAGTACATGCAGGCCCAGGGCTACCGCATCGTGCCGGTGAATCCGGGCGTGACGGAGGTGCTGGGTGAACCCTGCCACCCCAGCGTGACCGCTGCGGCCGCGGCCCTGGCCAGACAGGGCCAGCGCATCGACCTGGTGGACTGCTTCCGCAAGACGGAGGACATCCCGTCCATCGCCGACGAGGCGATCGCCATTGGCGCAAAGTGCCTGTGGCAACAGATCGGCGTGCTCAACCACACGGCTGCGGCCAAGGCGCAAGCCGCCGGGTTGGACGTGGTGCTCGACCGCTGCGTGAAGATCGAACATGCGCGGCTGTACGGCGGCCTCGGCTGGTTCGGCGTCAACACCGGCGTGATTTCGTCGAGGCGGCCGCAGCAGCGGCCGTTCGGGCCATGAGCACCCATCCCCCGGACGGCTCGGGCAGGCCCCCGGCCGGGAGCGCCGAGCGCACGTACGCCTTCGCCACCCGCGCCATCCACGCCGGCGCGGTGCCCGACCCGGTGAGCGGCGCTCGGGCCACGCCCATCCACCAGACCACCAGCTTCGTGTTCGACTCCGCCGACCACGCGACCAGCCTGTTCAACCTGCAAACCTTCGGCAACGTGTACAGCCGCATCAGCAACCCCACGGTGGCGGTGCTGGAAGAGCGCGTGGCATCGCTCGAGGGCGGGCGGGCTGCGTTGGCCTGCAGCACCGGCATGGCCGCGCAAATGACCGCGCTGCTGGCCATTCTGAAAACCGGCGATCACATCGTGGCGGCCAGCACGCTGTACGGCGGCACAGTGGGACAGCTGGGTGTGGGCTTTGCGCGGTTGGGCATCGAGACCACCTTCGTCGACCCCGCCAACCCCGACCACTTTCGCCGCGCCATCCGCCCCAACACCCGCGCACTGTATGGGGAGACGATTGGCAACCCGCTGGTGAATGTGCTGGACATTGAAGCAGTGTCCAAAGTAGCGCACGACCACGGCCTGCCGCTGGTGATCGACAACACCGTGGCCAGCCCCTATGTCTGCAACCCGTTTGCGTTCGGCGCCGACATCGTGGTGCACAGCGCCACCAAATACCTGGGCGGGCACGGCACCACCATGGCGGGTGTGGTTGTCGAATCGGGCAAATTCAACTGGGCCAATGGCAACTTCCCTGAGTTCACCGAACCTTCGCCCGCGTACCACGGCGTGAAGTTCTACGAGACCTTTGGCGACTTTGGCTACACCATGAAAGCGCGGATGGAGATCAACCGCAGCTTCGGTGCCTCGCTGGCGCCCCTGAGCGCTTGGCTGATCCTGCAAGGCATCGAGACCCTGCACCTGCGCATGCAGGCGCACAGCCGCAACGCGCTGGCGGTGGCGCGGCACCTGCAACACCACCCGCAGGTGGCGTGGGTCAACTACCCGGGCCTGCCTGAATCGCCGAACCACGCCCTGGCGAAAAAGCAGTTCCGTGCGCTGGATGGCGGGCCCATGGGCTCGGGCATTCTGACCTTCGGCATCCGGGCCGCCGACCCCGCCCGGGCGGGCGAACGCTTCATCGACGCCTGTGAATTCCTGAGCCACCTCGCTAACATTGGCGACGCCAAAACGCTGGTGATCCACCCCGCGTCCACCACCCACCGCCAGCTGAGCGAGGCCGAGCTGAGCCGGGCCGGTGTGAGCGCCGACATGGTGCGGCTGAGCGTGGGGATTGAGGATGTGGACGACATTCTGTGGGACATCGACCAAGCCCTGAAGAGGGCCGTGTGAGCGGTACCCGCATGGACCGGGAAGCGACCATTCGCCACCAGCTGCAGACCTGCAAAACCATCGCCGTGGTGGGCCTCAGCCCGAAGCCACACCGCGAGAGTATTGGCGTGTCCAGGGTCATGCAGAGCCTGGGCTACCGCATCATTCCCATCAACCCGCTGGTGAGCGCCCAGGGCGGCGGCGTGCTGGGCGAAAAAGCCTATGCGTCCCTCGCCGAAGCAGCGCAGCACGAACGCATTGACTTGGTCAACATCTTCCGCAACAGCGACGACGTGCCCCCCGTGGTGGACGAAGCGATTGCCATCGGTGCGGCCGGCGTGTGGATGCAGATCGGCATCGCCCATGCCGCGGCAAAGGCCAAAGCCGAAGCGGCGGGGCTGCTGGTGGTGGAGAACGCCTGCCTGAAGGTGGAGCACTGGCGCCACCGGGGCAGCTGAGCGCGACCTTTGCGTCCGTGCCGCGCCCTTTCGCGTTGGGGTGATGCGGGCGAACGATGGGGCTCGGAAACGCCGTGTCGGTCGCATCGGTCAGGGCTTGGGGGCCGCCGCGCCAGAGCAGCCCTGGGCCTGACCCAAGCCCTTGAGGTACGCACGCCGCACCGCGCCAGCGGCGACCGCGGCGGCCACCTCTTTCGCGTCGCGCTCGGCACCGGTCAGTTGGCGCACCCAGCCCCGAAACGGGACGATGCCCTCGGTGGTCTTTCGCACCGCACCCACCACCGCGTCCTCGGCCGCGGCGCTGCCCCGCTCGACCAGACTGGGGTTGCTGGCGGTGGCGGGGGTGTCGAGGTCGGCGCCCAGGACCTTGTCCAACGCCAGCACCTCCCCAGCGATCGCCTCGCAACCCGGGCGCTGCGGGCGGCCATAGGGCGTTTTCAGCGCCGCCTGGAGCACCGGTGGGATTTTGGCTTTCAGCAGATTGAGGTCGGTCAATGGGGCCACCGCGGCCTGTGCCAACCGGCCCTCGGTCAGCGGTCGTGTCGCCTCGCCGGTGGCCGGCGCGTCCTCGGTGGGCGCTGGGCCCCGGTTGGCGCAGCCCACCAGCACCACCCAAAGCCCAGCGGCGGCCAGGCGGCCAGCCCACGCTTGCCCGACCCCCGAACCCCGCACCATCACTTCACCGGGATCACCAGCCCGGCCGGCACGGGCACCGCGGTCACGCTGTTTTTGGGGCTGCCGTCGATGATCTTGTCGGAATAGACCAAATACACCAGTGTGTTGCGTTTGGCGTCCACCATGCGGACCACGCGCACCCGCTTGAAGAGAAACGACGAACGGGCGTTGAACACCTCTTCTTGCAAGGGGATCTTGTTCTTGAACCCGATGGTGCCCACCTGTCGGCACGCCACCGACGCGTCGGACGTGTCTTCGGCCAGGCCCAGCGCGCCTTTGTAGCCACCGGTTTTGGCGTGCGACAGGTAGCAGGCCACGCCGTCCACATCGGGGTCGTCAAACACATCCACCACGATTTTGTCGTTCGGGCTCAGCAGTTTGAAGGTGGTGCTGACCTCGCCCACCGGATCGGCCAGGGCCACGCCACACAACGACAATGCCAACGCGCTCGCCAGCGCTGTGTTCAACCAGGGTTTCATCGTGCCTCCTTCAGGCGTTGGGGGTGATCAGCCACTTCGCGCCAGTCGCACGCGCCGCGTACTGTGCGATGCGTTCGGGCGACAGCGCCTCGGCTAGGCTCATCCGGCCCGCGTAGTGGCTCTGGAAAGTGGTGGTGAGCTCGCTCGCCACCCGCGCTTTGAGGGCCGCCGTCGCGTCGGGCCCCAGATGTTCGAGGTAAGGGAACAGCAGCCAGCCACCCAGGCCCCAGGTCATGCCGAAGTTGCGGTTGACCACGGTGGGCGAGGTGTCGAGACCGCCGTAAATGTAGACCTGCTTGGGCACGGCCGTGCCGTAACGGCTGTAGCTGGTGAGGGTGTGGCTGAGCGCCGCCTCCATGGCCGACAGGATCTGCCCGGCGAGCGGGCCGCCGCCCACCGCGTCGAACGCCAACGTGGCGCTGGTGGCCCGCAAGGCAAGGGTGAGGTCGGCCATGAAGCTCGGGGCGCTGGTATCACAGACCTGCGTGGCACCTTGCGCGCGCAGCAGCGCGGCCTGCGCAGGCGAACGCACGATGTTGACCAGCCCGATGCCGTCTTTCAGGCAAAGGCGGTTCAGCATTTGCCCCAGGTTGGACGCCGCGGCGGTGTGCACCAGCGCGCGGTGGCCCTGGCTGCGCAGGGTCTCCAACATGCCCAGGGCGGTCAAGGGGTTGATGAAGCTGGACGCGCCTTGTTCCACGGCCACGCCGTCGGGCAGTGCGAGGCATTGGGAAGACGGCACCGCCCGATACTGGCTGTACATCGCGCCCCCCATTGCGGCGACCCGCCGGCCCAGCAGGGCCTGCGCCGCAGGGTGCGCGCCCGCTGCCACCACTGTGCCCGCACCCTCGTTGCCCACTGGCATCGACTGCCCCACCCGGCCGGCGACGCTGGCCATGGCTTGCGGCGGCACCGGCGCCCTCAGCACCGGGCGCTCGGCGGTGCCGCTGAGCCGGGCCTGCGCCCACTGCGCCGGGCCCAGCAACAGCCCTTGATCCGACGGGTTGACAGGCGCGGCCTCGACGCGGATCAGCACCTCGTCGTCCCGCGGGGTGGGCACCGGTACCTCAACCAGCGAGAGGGTCAGGTGACCCTCGGCCTCGATCAGCGAGCGCAGTTGCAGGGCTTGAGCGGGCAGCGGGTGGTTCACAAAAGGGGCTCCCATAGGGTGATGCCCATTCTAGGCAGGCCGAGCCCACCGGCCACGTGCCGTCGCTTCCGATGCTTGGCGATGCGGGCGGTCCAACCAAGGGCTTGCCAGGGACGATCGGGGCGCAGGCGGTCGCAACACGGTCAGTCGGGTGGCGCGGGTGCCCTCTCGACAGCGCAGCGTTGGCCCCCCCTTGCCCTGCCACAATCCCCCCATGACCGAGCCTGCAGTCCCTGCCCCAGTGCGAAACGACACCTTTTTGCGCGCCTGCTGGCGCCAAGCCACCGAACACACCCCCGTGTGGCTCATGCGCCAAGCCGGCCGCTACCTGCCCGAG
>JAIXXF010000009.1 GCA_027490925.1 Comamonadaceae bacterium | reverse complement strand
TAAATCGGTGCTGAGATCGCCGCGCCGCAGCGCGGCCTGCACCAGCGGTTGCCAGATGGCCTGAAGGTAGTCGCCCAGCACCGCATCGTCGAGCCAGGCCGGGTCGCGGTAGATGCCGGTGGCGATGCGGTCGCCCAGGCGCCGCTCGCTGGCCATCGAAACCTCGACGCCATCGCCCAGCGCCGGCAGCGCCTGCGCGCCCCCAGGCTGTGCGGGCGCCAGCGGGCCGCTCAGCGCAAGCACAGCCGCCAGCAGGCCGGCGCGCCAACGCGGCGGCTTGGAGCGGCGCACGGAGCAGGCCGGCGTCATGTCGGGGGTGGTGGCCATGCTCTTATGATGCCAG
Source organism: Comamonadaceae bacterium (assembly GCA_027490925.1). Classification (GTDB taxonomy): domain Bacteria; phylum Pseudomonadota; class Gammaproteobacteria; order Burkholderiales; family Burkholderiaceae_C; genus PCRC01. The sequence goes on along the minus strand of JAIXXF010000009.1, from coordinate 3,659 downwards.
CTGGTTGTAAAGGAAGGTTTAACGATGGCTTCGGATACCGGTCTGACCCATTTTGACGCGCAAGGCCAGGCCCATATGGTCGATGTGGCCGCCAAGGCCGCCACCCACCGCGTGGCGGTTGCGGGCGGCCGCATTCGCATGCAGCCGCAAACGCTCGATGCCATTGTGCAGGGATCGGCCCGCAAAGGCGATGTGCTGGGCGTGGCGCGCCTGGCCGGCATCATGGCGGCCAAGAAAACCAGCGAACTCATTCCGCTATGCCACCCGCTGGCCCTGACCCGCGTCGCGCTCGAATTTGAAACCGGCGGCGACGGCGTGAGCTGCACCGCCACCGCCGAAACCGTGGGCCCCACCGGCGTCGAAATGGAAGCCCTGACCGCCGTCCAAGTCGCCCTGCTCACCATCTACGACATGTGCAAGGCGGTGGACCGCGGCATGGTGATCACCGATGTCAAGCTGCTGCAAAAGCGCGGGGGCAAGAGTGGGGAGTGGGTGGTGGGGGAGTAGGTCTTTGTCCTGGACGAGCCAGCGATCTTTGGCCGCCTGGGGGCCGCCCTAGGGAGAATCTGCAAAACAGCGTCATCTCGAGGAGCGCAGCGACGTGGCGATCCATAAGCCTCTGATTGAGCACTTTTTTTGGATTGCCACGCTTTGCTCGCAATGACAAAACGGGCTTGTGCAGACCATCTCTAGCCTGGCGACAGTTTCGCAAAGCCACAGATGCACAGCAGCAGCCGTGAAGACGTGGGCCTCAGGGAGCCACCTAAAGAGAAGGCCCACACAGACGGGGCCTGTGTGGGCCATGGCCAGGGTTGCGCAACGCTGTCAGGAACTGCCGATAAGTCAAGGGAGGCCCATACTGACTTGCCCCCGACCCGACAGTGACAGCCGCCTTCGTTTTAAGGCGGTGTTCGCAATGCGCAGCCTAGGCTGCTAAAAGCGCAAGCCTTAGCGTTTGGCGTAAGTCACCCCTTGAATCTGACGGTTCTCCGCATCGTAGCTGCGGGTCCAGACTTCGCGGTACTTGGTGTACGAGTTGATTGCAGAGGTGCTACCCGAAGCTGCGCGCAGCTCGCGGGCGCTCAGTGATTCGCACTCCTCCTCCAGGGTAAAGATCTTGCTGCTCATGCTGCGAGGAATGCCCCAACTGTTGCTCGATGAACTGGGACCCCAGCGTACTTCATTAGGGGTAGAGGTGATGCTGTTGTTCCAATTTGCCCAGCAGGAATAGCCGACCCGGTCTACGCCAGTTCCACCGCCTTCCACGGTCCACTCCAAATCAAGCGCGCCGCCGTTGGCTATCGCAGGCGCCCCGGCGCCCAGGAAGGCGTTGAGCTTGACCGTGGTGACCGCGCTGAATTTGCTATTCCCGGTGTACATGCCGTTGGCGTTTGTTTCCAGATAGGGCATGGCACCGACCATGCGCGACTTGAGGATGAGCCCGCTGGCAAAAAAATTGTTGGTTGCTGTCTCCCCGGCGGTGGTGCTCGGAATGATGGGCGTTGACCGGTCCGATCCCGAAGTGGCATACAGGTTTGTGGGCAGAGCGCTGTGCTTGAAGGCGTAAAACGTGTAAGTAGGCATGACGGTGGGCTTGTAGGCGGCCTTCACCGCGTCCGTGACCGCCGCCACCCGGTAGGTGGCCGTTCTATGGCTGCCGCCCGTTCCTGCGTACGACGTGCTCGTGCTGGGCCACGAAAGGGCGCTGCTGGTTGGCCAGGTGAAGGTGCCGGCGTTGTTAATCTTTGCGGCGTCCAGGGTGAACTGGTTGTTGGTGTTGAAAGATCCCACTTCCCAAGCCCCATTGGCGAACTCCCTTGTGGCGCAGGCCTTGAGCAGCAACTTCCGGTCTTCGAGTGTGCCAACCGGGTCGAAGTTGTCGGCAAACTTCGCGTGCACCGCCATGTAATCCTGCCGTGCCACATAGTCACTGCGCGGCACCTTGATCAAGACGCCGCCACGGGGGTTGCCATCACTGCCTGCCACGCCATCGCCCGGCAAGCCCAGACCCGTCACCCAGGCACAGGCGTACACAGGCGCTGGCTTGCCGCTGGTGTAATTGAAAGAGCCGGTTCTTGTGACGGTGTTGAAGTCTCGGTGCGGGGTCAGCACAAACCTAAGGCGACCTTCGATCCTGTTGCCCGATGAAGTGCCGTCTGCATGGTCCTGGATCCGCGTGATGACGGGCTCCACATAAGCCTCGGCCTGACGCTGGTTGCCATACAGCACGTAATTGCTGCCCACCTTTCGAACCACTTCTGGCCGGGTGTAGCCGTTGCCGTCGCTGTCCTTGAAGTGAACGTTCACCACGTACGCATCGTCGCCGGTGCCAAAGGCATTCTCAACCACGTAACGCAGTTGAATTTTGAAGTTGCTGTTGTTGAAGGTGGCGTCTTTTAATGCATACACCCAGCGCTGCTTGAAGTCATAGCTGTTCGTGAGGTAGTCGCTGTGCACGAATTCGCCGCAAGTCGGGTGGATTGCGGATGCAATTGGAACGCCCGCTGCATCGTTTGCCGCGGTGACTCGCACCGAGTGCGACAGCGCAAAACATGCGTTGACCTTGGTGGCCATGTCGTTGAGCCATGACAAACTGATGTTGGTTCCCGCAGGCAGGTTGCCGGCAATGCTGGGCGTACTATTGGCAGAAACCGTGACCGTCACACTGGACAGATCACTGTCGGTTTGGCCTTCCTGGACCTTTTGCAGCCGGTTCGACATCACGATGGTACCGTTGCGGTACCGAATATCCAGTGCATCGAGCAATTGGTCAAATCCGGTGCTGTTGGCTACAAAGGCCGTGGTGACAGGATCCGCAGCGCTCGACACGTTCAATGTCGTTGCCACAGGGGCAATCACTTGGGCCAGTTTCTCCTTGGCCTCGGCCAGCCTGGCAGGAGTAATGGCCGATGTGGTGAGCTGCTCAGGATCACCCCCTGCCAACATTGCTGAAAGGGCCGTGGTCAGGGGTGTGACGTTGACGGTGCCACCAGACGCATTGTTTAAAGGGGTAGATAGTTTGAGCGGCGTTTGGCCAAGCTCTCCGGTCGCCTCGATGATGATGGGCGCGGTCAGCCCGGAAAGATTCAGACCTGAATACCTGCCATCAGCGCCTGCGGTGACGGTGTTCGAGGTTCTGCCATTGACGTCCCGGGCGGTGACCAGAGCGCCGGCGATCGGCGCGCCCACTGCAATTGTCCCGTCGGCTAGGCTGGTTCCGCTGGATATCGAAGCTCCTCCCCCCCCTCCACAACTGGAAAGAATGACGGCAGACACGAGCGACAGAGCGAGAGTCAGTTGATTTTTCATGGTTATCAGTTTCCTCGGATTGAAACGAAGCGCCGGGTCGAGCCGGCAATAGGCGTCGATGGCTGGAGGACAGACCACCTTGGACTTCCAGACAAGTTCTGCCCAAAAAGGCGCACTTTTTATATGGTCTTTTCTGAATGTAACAAAAGCAAATTCTGTTTTGGCGAACTTCGTCAGTTGTTGACTCTTCTGGTCAGAAACCCGTTGGGCGCCTGCTCGATCCAACCCAAACCTTGGTTGACCCCCAGGTCGCCCTGCTGACCATCTACGCCATGTGCAAAGCGGTGGACCGCGGCATGGTCATCACCGATGTCAAGCTGCTGCAAAAGCGCGGGGGCAAGAGTGGGGAG
>JAIXXF010000007.1 GCA_027490925.1 Comamonadaceae bacterium | reverse complement strand
ACTTTGATCACTCCTTGATCCCCTCTGCTTAAAAAACAAGCAGAGAACTGTATTCAAGGGGTCAAAATTGAATGAAAAAACTTGTCTCTAGGGGGTTAGATTTACGTGGAAATCAACAGATCGATGCGAAAGGGGGATGGATATGGAATTGAATCTGGCAAAGACCGTTGTCGGCTACCTCAAGGCGCACCCGGATGAGAAGTTCACCGCGCGGCAGATCGCCGAGTGGGTATTTGCTACCTATCCCGAGCAATGTCAGGCCAAGAAGCAGAGCAGCCAACGCCTCGAAACGGATGCCGAACTGGTGCAGCAGATCGTACGAGAGATCAGCTCGCAGTTGCCGCGCCTGCAAAAGAAGCATCTGGAGCTGAAAACGACTGAGGGGCGGCCGCGCAAGCATTACTACTCGGAACGGTCGGACAGCGCCGAGGTGGCGGCAGTCGAGAGTGACGGGTCTGTGGCCACGTCAGCGGAGGACGCAGGGCAGCCCAAGATCGACGAACACGCGCTGTATCCGCTGCTGTCGCACTATCTGTGGGAGGAGTTCGGTGTGTTCTCCAAGCGCGTCGACGAGAAGCGCTCGTCCAACAAGCGCGGGCCAAACGGAAACCGCTGGCTGTACCCGGACGTGGTGGGCATGGAGGATTTGGGCAAGGAATGGCACCGCGAAGTGCGCGACTGCGTGACGCAGTATTCCGACAAGCGAACCAAGCTGTGGTCGTTCGAGGCCAAGCTGCTGATCAACCGCTCGAACGTGCGCGAGTGCTTCTTTCAGGCGGTGTCGAATTCGTCGTGGGCCAACTTCGGCTATCTGGTCGCGGCGGAAATCGGCGGCACCGACACGCTCAAGGAACTGCGGATGCTGTTCGCGGCCCACGGCATTGGCTTTATCAAGCTGGACGTGGACAACCCTGCCGATAGTCAGGTGCTGATTCCCGCTCGCGAGCGCGACGAGATCGATTGGGACATGGCCAACCGGCTGGCCACGGAGAATCGCGATTTTCTGGAGTACGTGAAACTGGTGAAGCAGTTCTACCAGACCGGCGAGGCGCGCCCAGCAGACTGGGACGTTCCCGAACTGGACGATTGACCGCCTATTCCAGGTGGCCGATGACGTCGAGGCGTTCGTCGCCGCGCTGAAACGCGCCGAACCAGCCGTCAGGTGAGTCGGCGCGGGTGCGGCTCACCAGCAGCGTGAACCCCTCGCAGCCGCGCCCCTTGGCGGTGGCGAAGTCGGTGGTGTCGAATTTGGCCTCGCGCACCAGTGTCGTTGCCACAGATTTCATGGCCGACTCGAACAGGTCGAGCAGGTGGTCTTGCAAGCTGGCGTTGATGTTGCGTGAGGTCACGTCGTCGATGACGGCGACTTTGAATCTGTTGCTCATGAGCAATGCTCCGTGTTTGCGTGGGTGACATGAACGCGCTGTTCGGCGGTAAAGCCAAGCTCTTTCGCGCGGTTCGGGATCAGTCGTTGCGAAGCAGCCAAGCGGCCTCAGCCTCACGTCGTGCGAGAAGTCCCGGCAACACTTTCCCGCCGCCATAGACCCATCGGCGCAACTCCTGTCCGGCCTCAATCCAGTTCCGCTGGTTCACCCGCCGCCGTAGCGTTGAGGTCTGCAGCCGCCCCGCACCAAGGTTGAAAGTGAAATCAACGATGGCCGCGAGTCGCCCCTCGGGTTCTGTAGCCAGCACCGGGCAGTAGCGCAGCGTCCCGCCCAGGGCCGCTTGAAGGTCGCGCGCCAGATAGATCTCGGCCTCGGCCTCCGTGATCGGCGGGTGCGTCGGCTCGCACAGATGGCCGTAGCCAATCGTCCAGTAGCCCGCTGGGCAGATGTACGGATGCGCCCGTCCAGGATCGGCCTTCGGCACCCGGTGGAAGCCTTCGAAGCGCTTAGCCAGATCGATGGCCGTTTTCGGCACCCCGGTCACGAGCGCACCCGGTCGAACACGCGCCCGAGGAACCAGAAGTTCAGAACCCCGGCCCACAGCGCCTGATCGGCTTCCGTCCAGGCGTGCAGGATGGCCGTGCCCCAGCCAGCGCCAGCGGTGACGGCGGCCGCGAAAGCAGCCGTCTTGGCCGCACAGTACAGCGCCATGAACCAGTAGGTGATTACCGGGCGCACACTGACCGACAACGCGTCGGCCCAGCGCACGCCGGTCTTTTCGCCTTGGGTGCGGACGGCTTCGCGCAGTGCATCGACGGCACCGACGTTCCAGGCAGATTCGGCACTCGCGCCGATCTCGTCCATTCGCAGCGCACCGCGAATTTTCTCGAACTCCAGCGCCTTGTCCTGCATCGCCAGCTCGTGGCCGCGTTCGCCCTTGCGATCCAGCCACTTGAGGATTTCGGGTGCGAGACGGAAGACCCCGCCGAGGAGGCCACCGAGCAATGTCTCGATCATTGGGGGCCTCCCATCAGCTTGAGCTTGATGACTGCGCCTGCTACCAACGCCAGCAGAAAGCCGGTGGTGATCACCTTGACCACCGTTTGCCACGCGGTGTGCTTGGCCGTGTTGAAGGCTTCCAGCAGGCCCCGCAGCTCGCGGATGTCGCTGGCAGCGTCTTCGCCATCGAGGCCCACGTCAGCCAGCGCGTGGCGAGCGCCGCGTTCGGCGACGCGCTCCAGCAGTTCTTCGAATTCGTCCTTGGGCATGGTCACCATGCCCTCTGTCACAGTCGGTGCGTTCATTTGCGTGCTCCAGAAATGCGAAACCCGCCCGATGCGTGAGCATCAGGGCGGGTCTCAGGGTTGAATCAGTTCGGTTTCAGATCTCGATGATTTCCAGCGTCAGGCTGGGGGCGATACCTTCGATGGCCTCGTCGCGGACGAACACCTTCTGGCCAAGGGCCGCAGAGCCCCGCGCCTTGATTCGGCCACCACCGGGCAATGCGACAGTGACCACGCCGGAGCCGACGTCGATCACGGTGCCCGCCTGCAGCGGCGGGTCGGGGATCAGTTGGCGAAACTGCTCGTAGAGGTTATGCATAGGCCTGCACTCCCAGCGTCTGCCAGACCTCGGGCATCCCGGCTTCCACTTGGGTCGCGCGGACGATGCCCAGGCGGGTGACGCTGCCGTCCTGGTACTCCACGAACGCGCCGGGCTCGATGATCCCGGTCTCGGCGAGCACAGGCAGGCGCAGGCTGACCTCGATCTGGTGACCGGTGTCGGCCAGCACGGCGATGCCACGCTGACGCGCGGCCGCCGCTTCGGTGATCAGCGGATCGACGACCATCGGTGCCAGCACATCTCCGGCAGTCCCCGCTCGGGTCACCTGCCCGAGCACGCCGACGTCCTGCCCGGAAACGAACACGCGGTTGTAGGCTGGCTTTTCCAACCAGCGCAGCGACTCCCGGGCGACGGCATCGACCGGCAACACGAAGTCAGGTGTGACGGTGCTCCACTCCCAAGGAGCCACCGGGTAGCGATGACGCACGCGGATGCTCTGGGCCGATGGATGCGGAATCAAGTAGCCACCTGCAGCACCGGCAATGGCGGTCAGTGCGTCGATCCACGATCCCTGCTGCGCGAACGCATTGGCGGGGACGTTCCAGTCCGTCAGGCCCCAATCGACCGCCCAGCCCAGCGGGATGCCGTTGACCGTGAGCACGTCGTCCATCAACTGCCGAGCAGTGCGGCCCTCGGTGTTCGAGAACGTCATCACCGGCGCGTAAGGCGCGGCCAGAACGGCGTTGCGCCCCCGTCCGGAGATGCGGATGCTGGCGTCACCGAAAATGCGCTCGCGGCTGATGCTCTCGGCCAGCACGCGAAACGAGGTGCCGTTGACGCTGGCCACGAGTTCGACGGGCCCGGATGCGCTGCCCGCGACCAGTGCCTCGGCTTTCGCAGGCAGCACCGCATCGAAGCCCCACGCCCAGGACGATGCATCGAGCGACAGCGAGAGGTTGAACACCGGCACCGGCGAGCCATCGGACACGCGGTACAGGGTCACGTTGTTGATCACGAAATAGACCCTCCGAACAGGAACGACCACCGGCTCCCCATCGGGTGGCGGCGGGGTGACGTGGTTTTCACAAAGGAACAGCAGATGCCCATCGGTCACGGCCAGCGCGGCAAACAGCAGGTGCGGGCTCGACGTGTAGCAAGGCTGCGGAACAGGGGGCTCGGGCACCACCCACCGGCTGATGCCCGGTGGCGGCGGCATCGCCTCCTGATACCTGCCGCGCCAGCCCTTCATTTGCGGCCGTGCGGTCTGAAAATCGCTCCCCTGGCCGCGTACCACCAACACAGCGCTTTGCCACAGGGACACTCTCCCGGCGCGCTTCGTGCGGTCACCGTCCTGATGCCGGAACCGCGTGGCATTCCGCAGAGGGCCTGCGTTCTGGAACAGACCGCGTCGGGCCGCTTCAAACCGCGTGGCGTCCTGGTGCGCAAACCACGTCGAATCCTGCAGCCGGGTCGCATCCTGGTGGCGAGCGCCTCGTTGCTCGGGCGCTGCCGCCAGCACTGGCGGCAACCTGTGCTCGATGCCTTGAGGAACACCCAAGGTGCGTCGCCAGAACACGGCCCAGCCTGCGGGTGTAGCGCCAGCGTCCTGCTGGCCCTGCGTGGCACCGTCCTCGGTTTGTCTCGCCAATTGCCAAGGGTGAGCGGTCTGGCCAACCGTCGGTCGCTGCGTGCGCGAGTAGTACCTGACCTCGCCGGAGAACACGACACCGGGAAGACTTGCGCTCGCCACGTCCAAGGGCACGCTCGGGCGCAGCAGCAACGTGCTGACCGTCAAGGCAGGTAGCTCGGCCAGCAGTTCGGCCCGCGCTGGCGGGATGAACTTGATCGAGACAACCGGCAGCGGCAGGCTGGCCAGCACCACCAGGTCGTCGCGCGGTGCGACAAAGCCCGCTCCGAACACCAAGATGGCGTCGGTGGCGGCAGGCTGATCGAACAGCAGGTTGACCAGAGGTGGGTCGAACGCGATGCTGACTTCGGGTGCTGGAAGCGTGGCGGCCAGCGTCAATTCGCTGGATGCACTCGGCACGGGCTACCCCAGGATCGCCGACACCATCCGGGCGTCGCCACCCAGATAGAGATTGGTGCTGGCCAGCTTCACATCGCCACTGCCATCGGTGCCGCTGCAGTCCAGATCCAGCGCCGTGACTTCGTTGCCATTGACCAGCCGCGCCCACGAAGCAACGCCGGTGCTGGTGATCAAGCCATCCTCCTGCTGCGCCAGCGTCAGGAGCCCGCCTGCAATCGTGCCTGCAGGCTTGGTGAGCCTGATCTCGACCAGCATCGCGCTCGTCGGCGTCGTCGCCGGTGTAGCCGGTCGGGTGCCGCCGTAGATGCGCAGACGCGCCGGGTTGCTGCCTGCATCCAGAAATGCCAGGGTTCCCGCCAGCCGCGCCTCGTTGTGTTCGACAGTGATGGCAACGGTCACGGCATCATCTCCGGGCGTAGGTTGTCAGCTATCACGGCGCGGTACATCTGCTTGTGGTCGTAGCTGACCACGGTGTATCGCTGGGACGGGTCGATCAGATCGAACCGGTACGCACCCTCGGTGTCGCTCCAGGTCTCCGCCACCAAGACACGGGTGTTCTCGCTGACCAGTTGCACCCGCCGCACCAGGGGCTGATCGGGCTGACCCTTCTCTTTGACGGTTCCGGCGATGAAGCCGTGGCCACTGAAATGGATGTCCTTGCGGCCGTTCGGAATTGGGTGGAAGTGCCAGTCGTAGCCGCCGCTGCGGCTCCACAGCTCAGAGTTGGGGCTGTTCAATCGCATCAGGTCACAGTCGGCATTCACGCCAATGTTGGCGGCAGGATCAGGCACCACCGATGTCGATCCACCGGCCAACGGCAACAGGTCATCGGCGGCGTTCACGGCCACCGTCGCGGGAAACGCGGGCAGCCCCGACGGTGTGTCACCGGCAATGGCGTGGACGCGTGCTGTGGCCCCGTATAGGAACACGCCCGGAATCAGCTTGCCCCGGTAAGCGGCATCCCCGACTTGGAACATCAGCACGCCACCGGCTTTGAATTGGATCAGGCGCGCCCACGGCACACCGTTGGCATCGAAGGCTCCGACGATCACCTCGCAGCGCAGGGTCAACCGCTGGCCGACGTTGAAGGTCGGGGCCACGTCGGCGACGCCCGCGACCGGTTTCGCTCCATCGTTGACGCCGCCCGTCACTGCCGCGCCGTCGCCAAAGCCGCTGTTCCAGCGGGTCACGCTCCAGGCACCGTCAATATGTGCGAACCGGTAGCCCTCGGAACCGTTGCCAGTGGTCATCCACAGGCCGATGTGCTTGCGGGCGCTCGGGTCGGTCAGAAACTCAACATCCGCCTCGAACCAGAAGTCACCGTGGGCGGTTTCGTTGAAGCGCAGGATGGACTGGCTGTTCGGGGCCGAGATGTCGATGGACTGCTGCGCACTGTTGTGGGTCGCGGCCATGCCTCCAAGAACTGCGGTGTAGCCGGTGACAGGTGCCGTGACGAAGGACTCACTCAGCGGGTAGCTCATGGCTTACCTCCAAGGCCCGGTGATGTCGAACGCGATCTGCGCGCCTTCGGTTTCCGAGCTGTACTGCGTCCTGACTAGCAAGAAGCGCTTGCCCGCCTGACCGACCACGTTGTCCACGATGGTCTGATCGCTGTAGGGGCGGTCTTGCGGCATCCACAGCATCCCGGGCAGGATGCCGCGCATATGCCCGTCCTCCTGCCGCACGTAGGTGGGCAACAGCCACAAGCTGTAGTCCGCGCCATTCGGGAACGGCATCGGGCCCCGACCGCAGATCTGCTGGCCGTTGTTGGTGTTCAGCGACGTGAGTCCGAACCGGACTGGATTGCCGAGTTGGGTGTGATTGCGCAGCAGCACCTTGCCGGTGAAATCCAGGGACGAAACCAGCCCGTAGCCGCTGAACTGCCCTGGATAGCTCCAGTAGTTGCTCATCCCCGAGTAGTTGTCGTCGGCGGCCAGCACCGTCGCGTAGTTGTCACCGGGTTTGAAGCTGATCAGATCGCCGAAGCAATAGCTGTTGCGGCCATACCAGCCATAGCCCGCTGCATTGGTGCAGAACAGGAAGAACAGACGGTCGTCACCGATCAACACCCAGTTGCGACCTCCGCCGCCGCTGTCGCCGTTGCTTTCGTACTGGGGGCCACGTGCGTGGAACCATTTGTACCAACCCCACTGGCTGGCGGTGACCTGTTTCCAGTTCTGCGTCGGGTTGTTCGGGTCATACGGAGCCTGTGCGCCAACGATGGTGTCGATGTCGGACAGGTCTTCCACGATCCCGACGTTGGCCCACTTCGCCCACCCCGTCGTGTAGTTGGGCGTCTTGAGGCTGTTGTCGATCAGCAGGATGTTCTGCGGCGACTGTGGGTTTTTGCTGCGATAGGCGGCCTTGCTCGTCCCCGCGAACGGCTTCTCCCACCCAAGTGGAGCCACTTTGGCGCTCAGGTTAGTGGTCGTCGTCGCGGGCGACACCGGCGCTCCGGTCACCGCATAGGTGAAGGTGGTCGTGGTCGTCGACAGCACACGGAATGAACCGTTGTACTCAAGCTGCTCGGCTCCAGCGATCTCGACCACCTGAAAAGGCCGATAGGCGTGGCCGGTGGAAATGGTGGCCGTGGCGATGCCATCGGCGAAGGTCAGCGTGTCGATGGCCTTCAAGGCGAAGCCGTTGACGAGGCAGGCATCAAGCATCGTCACCAGATCGCCCCAGTTGTTGGCGATCTGCGGTGCGCCGGTCATGCCGCTGTTGAAGTATTTGACGGTCAGGTCGGTCATTTCATGGGTTCCTGCAAAAAGTCGGGTTCAAAGGGTGTCCACCCACGCCGTCAAGGCGTGTCAACATCCCCGCGAATCAGCAACGTGAAGTTGTCGTCGGGCACGGATTCCGGTCCCTGCTGGACAGTGCGCACCACCCAGACCGGGAACTGCGCGCCGATGGTGTTGAAGCGCAGCACGTTGCCGGTGGCCCAGCCGTTGCCCCAGCCGAGCGCAGGCAGATGGAAGTACGGCACGCCGGTCGCCGGGTTGTTGGGTGCGCAATCCGCGCTGGTGTTGCCCGTGGCGATCACGCCGACGTTCTCGCCGATGACTTCGAACGAGGTGCTGTTGGTCAGGCGCACGATCCAACGCTCGGTCAGTGCCCCTCGGTTCGTCACGCGGATCGGGTACTGCGTGTTGTTGAACGTCGCTGTTGCCGAGCTGCCCGACAAGGCATCCGACCACGCGCCGTTCCACGTCGACTGGTCGAACACCAGATTGACGCGGGCAAACAGGTCACCGGCCACCAGCGCGCTGGAGACGTGACTCCCCAGCGGATATTCGTGCGTCAGGGCGCGCGTGAAGCTGATCTCACCGCTGATCTGCACATCGCACACCACGGCCATGTCCTCGATGCGGTGCTCGATGGTCACGGGCTGGCTGTAGCCCGCCACGTTGAGGAAGGTGACGGTGCCAGCTTCCAGATCGGCGGAGTACCCGGTGTTGATCACCGCCCCGTCGTGGCCAACGACGCGCACACGCGACAGGCGCACCCGTGCGCAGTTGATGGTCTGGCCGTTGCTGACCGAGGTGGTGATCTTGCCGGTGTGGCCCACCACGGCGAAGCCACCAGGACGGAAGATCGGCACGCGCCCATCGCTGGGCAGACGCACCGGGTCGATACCAAGCAGATCGGCATCCAGCGGCAGGTAGCTGTAGGCCACCGCGCTGTAGCGCACGCTGGAGGCAGCCACCGGCTCAGGCCGGAAGATCTTGCCGTCCGTGCCCACCCGGTCGGCGGCGTACCACGGTTGGCTCTCGTTCCCGGCCGCAGTGACCATCGTGCCGAAGCGAACCCGTACCAGCCCGGTTTCGTAATCGACACCGCCGCTAACGCCGGTCGCATCGATCTTGCCGTCGATTCCAGCCGTCACGCTTTGCGTGCCGCCGACCGCACGGGCGTACTGGATCGACAGCGAGCCCGGGCGCAGCGGGGCCGCGCCGGTGCGGAAGACGAACTCGCTTGAAATGTTCTCGCCGACCGTGGTCACGCAACTGGCTCGCGTGATGGCGTTGTTCGTTCCTGCCGTCCAGGACGTCAGCGCCACGTCCCCAGACAGGTAGTTGATCGTGCCGCGCGTGACCCAGCCGCTGGTGGTGAACTCGCGCAGCGTGCCCTGGCCGTTGTCGCCCCACGGCTGCGCCCCACTGATGGAGAGAAGCACCGTGCCCGTCACCACCTGGGCATTCACCCCCGGCACCAACTTAAAGGCCGGGAGGAACTGGAAGGTCTCGGACTGGTTGCTGGTCGAGCCCGCGCTGTTGTAGCGCAGCTTGACGTAGCCGGACTCGTCGTTGGGGTACAGCGATGGCGCATCGACGTAGGCGATGCCACCGTAGTTCAACCGCCACCGACCGGTGCCATTGATGGCGACAGCCGTGTAGACCGGGCGTGGAATGCGGATCGATACATCCGGATTGAAGGTCACCTGACCCGTCGCGTAGCTCACGGAGCCGACGACTGCTCCGTTGAGCACCACGCCACCAACACCGTCATCTCGGGCGATCTGTGTGGGATCGCGCCAGATCGACACGGCGATGCCCATTTCCTGCAGTTGAGCGAAGGTGTACGCGCCGAGAACCGCCTCGTCGGTGAAAGTGTTCCACTCGACTTCGAGCGAACCCGGCTCGATGGCCCCAAGGGTCGCGGTGACCGGCAACAGCCCCGATCCGTTGCGTGACGGATGCGCAAACGAATCTTCCTGCTTCGGGCCCGCGAAGTAGCTCACGGTGAGTTGCGTGCCCACCGCTGGCAGCACATTGGGCGCGAAGTCCACGCGGTTCTGCGCCACGCTCAGACTGCCAGTGGCGGCACCCGACAGCACGCCCGACGTGGCCGCCGTTGCCGTCTTGGTGCCGCCGTACTCCCAGGACACAGTGAGCGAGCCGGGTTGTACCGCCGTCCCTGCGGGCGGATTCAATGCAAGACTCTGCGCCGCCTTGAGGGTAGTCGACGGCTGCTGCGTCTCCTGCGTCGGCACGTTCCAGGTCAGCACGAGCGAACTGCCCACGTCGGGCAATGCGCCCAGCGTGACCACGAAGGCTCCGGTATTCCTGTTGAAGGTGCCCGCGCCGTAGCTGGCGTCCAGGCCCTTGAGCGAGCCGTTACCACTATCGGACAGCACATACCAGCGCCCTTGGGCCATGTAACTGATCGACAGCGTGCCGGGCTGCGGCACCGGGTTGACCGTGCCCACGTAGGACTGGCTGCGCGACTCGGGCGTGACCGGGATCTCCGAGCTTTGCGGCGCACGCAGAATCTGCGCGGCGGGCGTGTAGGTGATGGCCTTCGCGTTCGACATCGTCCCCGAGTTCAGGGTCAGGATGCCGTTGGCGTAATCAATGGTGCCTATCGTTCCACTGGCGGTCTTGAGCAGACCCGCGTCATCGAAGATCGTGATGCCGTCGGTCTGGATGGTCAGCGACCCGGGTAAGCAACCGCCCGGCAGGTTGAATTTGATGCTGGTTGTCCAGGCGTGGTAGGCCGTATAGCTCACCGCCACTGCACCGGGAACCGGCAATCCTGCAGCCGCGTAGGGAGGAACGAAGGAGATCGGCGTCTCGGTCTGCGCGCTCGGCACCAACTGCGTGTAGATCGAGGTGCCCTTGATCGTGAAGTCGCCAACTGCTGCAGCCTGCGTCAGCGGTACCACCCCGACATAGGTACCGGCGTCCGCCACGACCGTGTCGCGCGTCTTGGTGCTGTTCGCGGCCCGGGTGAACGTGCGGCTTGCAGGCGAGCCGGTGAAGTCGTAGCGCAGTGCGTCGCTGATGTCGACCGTGACGATGCTGGCCTTGTAGTCCTTGTCGCCGTCGTAAGTGAAGGTGCGCTCGACAACGGATACCGAGGTGGCCCGGATGTACTGTTCCTTCTGGGTGCCCAGTCCCTCGTTCTCGATCAAGACCAGCGTCTGGCCGACATTGGGAACGGTGTCTGTGGTGCGCTGGAAAAGCTGGATCACCCGCTGACCGGCGATGTGGTTCTCGAACAGGTAGCCAGCCCACTCCGGGCCCTTGTTGAGGTATGCCTCGATGCGGACTTGCGCCTGCTCGCGGGTGTCGAAGGTCTTCTCGGTGCTGAACAGCGTGACGCTGACGCGCGCATCCTGCGGCGGCTCGGCCACGATCACGTTGGCACCGAAGTAGGTGTCGGTGTCGTCGGTCTGCACCGACACGAAGGACTTGCGCAGGTTGACCCGACCCCCGGCGCGATCCAGCTCGGAGATGTCAGGAAAGATGGCGTTCGAGACGCCATCGGCAATGGTGTTGCCCGTGGGCGCGCCACCGCCCTCGGGCACATCCGCCATCACGGCGGACTTCAGCAATTTCACGTCGCCGGATTGGATCGGCATTTCAGATCTCCAGGAATCGAAGGGTCAGGCGATAGAAGTCGGTGTCGGCACGGGCCGGGATGCCCAGCACAGGCTCTGCATCAATGGCCGTTTCCGCGTGGCGGAAAGCCACGGTGAACGATCGGCCATCGGCGAAGGTCAAGCCGAATCGGCCGGTAGCACTGCCGACTGGAAGCGCGGCCCAGGCCCGTAGTTGCTCGACCGTGGCCCGCGTGACCCAAGCCATGTCGGGTGCGCCCACCAGCGTGATGGGGCGACCGGCTTGCCGGGTGGCAGACTGGATCAGCAAGGCTCCGGTGATGAGGTAAGACGTGGTCGCCACAGCGGGCGACCACGTGTGTTCGTCGCTCCACAGCAAGTCATCGGGCAATGGCAAAGCCACCCCGGTTTCGAGGTTCGTCAGATGCATCGGGAAACCTTCAGGCAGTGCGGGCGCGGGCAGCGTCCAGCAGTTGCAGCAGACGAGACTCGTCTCGTGCGTCGACGGTGGCGTTGACCTTTTTCTGTCCCGAGGACAGTTCCACGCGTACCGTGCGGCTGGGCCCAGCATCGGCCGCCAACACCGGTCGGGCCAACCGCGAGCCACTTGGCTGCACCAGGCCGCCGGTGGCGAAGCCCTGAACGCCCGCAAGCGCGCGACCGGCCAGAGCTTGTGCCGGGGCAGACAGGTTGTTGATCGCTTCGAAGAAGCCAGCGCCGTAGCGGGACACGGCATCCTTGTTCACGACGAACTCGCCCGGCGTGAGCATCGCCGGGACGGTGTCCGACTTGGCCATGCCACCGCGCCGGTAGAACTCGCCCTGGTTCTGCTCCATGTAGTCGATCAGTTCGCGCTCCAAGTCTTTGCCCCAAAGCAGCGGCTGGGCCATCGCCTGCCGCCACGTCTGCTTGATGCGCTCCAGGTTCTGCCGCTCGTTGCCGGTGAGCGTCTTGCGGCTGATGAAGTCCTCCAGCGCACGTCGATCCTGCTGGGCCTGCTTGCCGTAGCTATCCATCGTCTTGCTGCGCATGTCCAGACTGACCGAGGCACCGTAGTTCCACTGGAGCCAATTGGTGTACTCGTTCATCCCCTGCAGGCCGAGGTCGATCATCTTCATCGCCTCGACTGCCTCCCGGTTCTTCTTCGGGACTAACGGTTTGCCGTCGGGATCTGTACCTTGGGGTCGACCGTTGCCAAAGGCCTGCACGCGACCACCGACGGCGAATCGGGCGACACCGTTGGCCAGCCGTGAGAGCGCACCGCCGCCGTACTTCTGCACCGCCGCCTTGCGAATCACGAAGGCCCCGGCTTCCAAGGTGCGCGGCACGGTGTCGTGGTGGCCAGAGCCGGGAACCGATCCACCGCTCATTCGGGGAAAGGCCGGGGCAACAGCGCCGCCGTCAGCGAAGCGGCGCACGCCACCGCCCACCAAACCGCCAGTCGCGTTTGCCTCTACCTTGCGCACATAGATCGTGTGCGTGCTCGAGGTGTTGGCTCCGTTGAGACTCATGATTTCCGAGCGGGCTGCGTCGGCATTGGTGCTGACCTGATGCCGGGACTCGGTCTGGATGCGATCCAGCGCCTTGATCATCCCCTCGACGTTGGTGATCGCGGCCTGCGCCTTCTCGGTCGCCACCTTCAGCTCGAACTGTGAGTTCTGGTCGGCGTAGGTCTTGAGCTTGTCCAGCGCCTCCTTGGCCTTGGACACGTCGGCATCGACCGGGAGTGTCTTGCCCTCTTTCAGCAGTTGTTCGTACTGCTGCAGCTTCTTCTCGGCCTCCTGCAAATCGGCCTGAATTTTGAGCAGGTACTCTTTTTCTGCCAGGGCCTTGTCCAGATCGGCGATGGCTTGGTCGAAGCGGGTCGCATCGGCGTCCAGCGTGATCTTCAGACCATCTTTCAGCTTCGCCGTGATTTGGTCGATCTGGTTTTCGGTCTGGGTGAGGGTCTGCTGGATTTGGTCGCGCGCTGTCAATGCCGACTGGGCGGCAGTCTGGTGCGCCTTGGCTTCGGCATCGAGGGTCTTGTTGAGAATCTCCTCGGACTCCCGGATGCGCTGGATGGCTTGATTGACGCCATCCTTGCCTTGTGCGATCTGTGCGTCAGCATCCTTGGTCTTCTGGGCCAGTTCAGCGCGCAACGCGTCTGCTTGGCGCATCAGGGCTTCGGCTTGCGCGTATTCCTGCTTGCGATAGGCATCGCGTGATTGCGACTCAAGCAGGGTGACCTGCGAAACCGCCTGCTCGGACTGCTTGCGGGCGTCTTCGCCGCGCTTGGCTTCACTGGTTTGCGAGCTGGCCACCTGTGCGGCCAAGTCCATCGCCTTTTGGGCGAGTTGCCGAGCCTGCTCGAACTCGCCGTTGGCCAGCGCCTCACGTGCCTTCCCCTGGTACTCAGCGATCTGGCGCTTGCGATCTTCCGTCGCCTCGAAATCGGTCATGCCCTGCCGACGGATGTCGCGGACACGTTCCTCGGTCGTCATCGAGAGCTGGCGCTTCTCCTCCTCGATGCGCTTGATCTCGGTCAGATGTCGGTTGGCCTCAGCGTTGAGCGCATCGATGTGCTGCCGGTACTCGGCCAGCGCCTGCGTCATCGTCTGGCGCTTGGTGGCCAGGATGTCGTTTTCGACCCGCTGGACGTTGGCGCGGCGCTCTTCTTCCGTCTGACCCTGGCGGCGAGCCGACTCGATCCGCGCCTTGGACTCATCGTCAATGAGCTTCAGCGTGTCTGTCGTGGACTGCCGCCGCAACGTGGTCTGCTGCGTGAGGGCTTCCGTCAGCAACTGCGTCGACTTGGTGATCAGCGCAGCTTCGGACTGCTTGGATGTCTCCAGCGCCGACTGTTCCTGCTGATAGCGCGCCTTGACCGCTTCGATCTGGCGCAGCAGGTTGGCCTCGACGATGGACGTCAGGCCCTTGTAGGCCTCGGCCATTTTGGCGGTGGCGTCGTTGACCGTCTGATTGGCCTTGCCGACGGCCTGCTCGACCTCACCGAGGCGGGATTTCAGCTTCTCCAGGGCGCTATGGACGGCCTCGACGCCGCGACCGACGGCCTCCTGTGTGCCCTGACGCACGGCTTCGAGCCGCTTGGCGATTTCCTCCGCAGCCGTCGCGGCGGTATTCATCGCGCCCTTGGCAGCATCCGCCCCCTTGGTCGCGTCGGCGTACATCTGCGCGAAGATCTGGTTCATCTCCGCGAGACGGGCCTCGTGGCGCTTGGTCGCCTCGGCAATCGTGTCCGAGGTGAAGATGGCGGCGAATGCCTCCCAGCGGTATCGCAACTGCTCGACCGCCTTGACCAGCACTTCGACCATGAAAATGCCTGCCTTGCGGACGATCTCGAATTTCTCCGACAGCCACGTCCCTATCTCCCAGCCGACCAGGAACGCGCCCAGCACGGCGAACGCCGTCTTGAGCAAGCCGACGCTGGCCACGGCCGCCGACACCGACAGATTCGCAGTCGTCCAGGCGGCAGCAGTGGCACTGGCTGCGGTGACGGCAGCCGCACCGGCGGTCTGCCAAGCGGTGATGAGCGCCGGGATCAGGCGATAGATCAGCACCGCGAGCCCAACCTCGGCGATCCGCTTGAGCCACTGCATCACCGTGTCGAGGTTGTTAGCCAGGAAGGTCAGCGCCTCGGCCAGCTTCTTGGTCAGGCCCGTCGATTCGTCGACCCGGTTGATCCACTGCCCGAAGGCATTGCGCAAGCGCTCGAAGGCTTGGCTTACGGTCTGCGGCAGTTGGGCGTACTCGCTGGCCAGCTTGTCCTTCTGGCTCATCAGCGCATTGACCACCACGTCGGCGGTCAAGCGGCCTTCTTCGGCCAGCTTGCGCAACCGCCCGATGGGCACGTTCAAACCATCGGCCAGGGCCTGCGCCAGACGGGGGCTGTTTTCGACGACGGAGTTGAATTCCTCGCCGCGCAGCACGCCGGAGGCGAGCGCCTGCCCGAACTGCAGCAGGGACGACTGCGCTTCGGTGGCCGATGCACCCGACAGGCGCAGTGCCTGCGAGATGCTCTCGGTGATCGTGAGCGCGTCCTTCTGCTCGCCACCCAGCATCCGAACAGCCTGCTGGAGCTTGCCGTACAGCGTGGCCGTTTCCTGAATCGGCACACCGATGCGCTGGGCGATGTCGAACAGGGCCGCTTGCGCGGTCGTGAACTCACGCTGGCCCGCCGTCGCCAACTTCAGGCGCGCCGACATCATGTTCCACGCGTCGGCGATCTGGACGATCTCCTGCACTTTTCCTCCCGCCCAGCTGATCGACAAGAAGGCCAGCAATTGCGTCTTGGCCGTCGCCACCTGATCGCCGAAGGCCGACATCCCGGCCTTGACCTCGGCCATTCCGGCTGCAGCCTTGGCCCCAGCGGTCTTGGCGGTGGTCGACAGCTCACCGAGACTGCGCTCGGCCGACGTGATGGCGCGTTTGAGCCCCTCGTCGGCCCCTTCGAGCGCGACGAGGATGGAAATTCGCTTGGCCATGAATCAATCCACCGTGCTGATCTGCTTCTCGACCGCCGCCGCCAGACGCGGGATGCGACCAGCGACCAGCCTCTCGACGTCGATACGCTTCTTGAGCACGACCCTGGGCACCAGGACGGCAATCGGGATGTCCGCGCCGCGCTTGAGGCGCTTGATGCCCTCGGCCTTGCGGTAGCGGCGCTTGAAGCCCGCCAGTGGCCGGTCGTGCTCTTTGATGTTCTCGGCCATCAGGACGATGTTTCCTTTCGCGTTCTTGATGAAATAGGCATTGCCGCCGCGCATCAGCTCGGCCACCTGCGCCTTGAAGCGCTTGCGGCCCACCCGACCGTTCAGTGGAATCAGCATCCGCCCGGCAATCTGGCCGCCGGTCTCGTGCATCCCCGACCACGGAATGCGCGAACCCACGTAGAGCGCAGGCAGTCGGTTTGGGTCTTTGTCCAGTACCTTGGCGGTAAAGCCCTTGAGGAAGGACTTCTTGACCACGGCCATCTGGCTGGCGACGTGGCTGCGCACGTCCTGCTTGAGTTCGACCGCTTCGCTGGCAATCGCCCGCGACACTGCCTTCTTGACCTTGTCGCGGAATTCGCCGCCCCAGCGGCGCAATTGCGCCTGGGCTGCGGCGCTATCGATCTGGACGGAAATGCGCATGGTCATCAGGCACGGTCGATGGCCTTGTCAGTAAGTCGGTCGAGGGTTTGGTCGAGGTGGCGGGCATCGCTGCGCGTGCCGATGGCGATCACGGACAGCAGCCGTGCATCGCGGGCCGCATCGGTGCGCGCCGTCGCTGCGACGAAGCCGCGCACCTGCGCCAACGTGTAGTCGAGGATGTCGGGCAAGCGGTGCCCGTGCTCGATCAGGTGCTGGACGGCATCGAACCAGCCGCCGCTTTCACGATGGGCGGCAGCTTCACTTGGCCGAACAGACCGTCGAGTTTCGGGATCACCGTCCGGGTAAAAAAATCGGCGTTCACCTCGATCACTTTGGCGGCCAACAGGATCGCTTCGTCAGCGGCCAGCTCGTCGACCCACACCCGAGGCTTGCCGACGGCAATCGCGATGGCCGACAGCAGGTCGTCGCCGCGTTCGCCGAACAACGCCAACCAGTCAATGGTGGAGGCGGTGAGCTGCTGCATCACCGGCGAGATCGCCCGCAGAAAGCCGGGCATCTGCCCGACCTTCAGCGGTTTGATGGCCAGCGGCTCGCCGTCAATCACCAATTCGACCGACTGCGGAATCAGGGTGTCCAGATCACTCATGGCGGCCCCCATCAGAGCTGTACGATGCGGCCAAACTGGCCCAGCACCGCGTCGAAGGGCTTGGTGGTGTCGGCCAGCAGAGACCCTTCAAGCTCGAACTTGTTGTACTCGTCCGAAATGAAGGAGATTTCCTTCAGCGGATCGAAAGCCACGCGGTAAAGCTCGACCAGCACCTTGGCATTGCCCTGGGCGGTGTTGATGCCTTCGAGGCGCAGGAATCGTTCCGGCAGAGCCTGCGTGAAGATGCCGATTTCGGTGGCCACGCCGTAGGCGTAACTGGCCTTGAATGGCGCGGTGAGGCCGGTGGTATCCAGAAACTGGAGGGCACCGAAGTCGGGGTCAGCGGTGTAGTTCGTGCCCAAGACCAGGGTCGCGGGCGTGCCTGCCGAATCCACCACGACCAGGGACGACACCTTCGGGTGGGCCAGGAAGTAGCGGTCGCCCGCAATCGGCGTTGCACCGCCCACCGGCTCGGCGGTGACCGTGCCCGGCGTGCCGACGACGTGATTGCCGTACAGGGCCAGCGCGAGGTTCTCCTTGGTGAATTCCTCGATGGTGAGGTTCACGGTGGCGGACTTCTGCTTGACCATCCGGTGATCCAGCGAGCGCTGGCCGGTTTGGCTCTCGTAGTGCTCCAGGACGTCGGTCTTGAGGGAGAGCTTCAGCTCGGCGACGTTGCCGGGCGAGCGCACTTCGATGGGAAGGCCGTCGGTGTCGCGCTTGCCGAGGAAGACGCGGCCTTGAAAACTGGCATAGGTGCTCATTGCTTGGGTTCCTTGCGTTGGAGGGGTTTGGGTTCAGGGTCAGTGAAGGGTTCAGGTGCTGGGACGGTCGGCTCCGGCGTGGCGATGCCGTGCGCGATCAACCAGTCGGCTGATGTCGCGTCGATCTCGATCCGGTCACCGACGCCGTACGTCTTGCCCGCGTGGGTGTGCGGGCGTGTCAGAACAAGTTGGGTCATAGATGTCATCCAAGGGTTGAAAGGTCATTGGCCAGCGTCCGGTACGTGATGCGGTAACGCGCCGGGAGGGCCACGGCTACGGCATCGGCGTCCTCGACCTCCCACTCGCTCTCCTGTTCACGGATGCCGAGCGCCAACCCACCGAACGTGCCATCCGCGAACAGGGCGGCGTGCGCGGCGGTGAGCAGGCGGTCGGCCTCGGTTTCGGGAGACGCGGGTGGAACGGCCCGCGCCAGAGCCACGACGCGAACGGTCAGTTCGCGTGTGACGCGGTCGTTGGCGCGCTCGGCGATGGACTCCGACTCGGGAAACACCGCCAGCGCCGGGCAAAGATCGCGGCTGATGGCCACCGTGGGCGAACGGTGCAGCGTGGCTCCGAGCCGTTCGACTGCGGGACGGGCAGCCGCCATCACCGCCAGCAGAATCCGCTCGCGGATGGAGTTATCTGCCATGGGTTTACAGCCGGGTGAGCTTGGCGCGGATCTCGGAGCCGTCACCCACGGCTCGGATGTCTCGCACCTGGAAGGACGATCCACCGACCTCGACCACCTCGCGTGCAGCAAGTCCCCCGAATGCCGTGCCTGGGTAGGTCATCTCGTAATCGGTGTTCAAGGTCAGGCCGTCGAGAAGGGATTCATCCGGCGCGGCAAAGCCGACCTGATGCCTTTGCGATGGCGCACCGTTCGACGGATACCAAACGCATTCCTTCAGCAGCCCAGCGTTCGCGGCCGACTCGTAGATCTGGGCGACCAGACTCATACGCCACCACCCATCACCAGTTTCACCAGCAGCGCCGGGCGGTGGCACAGCGGCAGCGGGTTGGCCTGCGTGTGCAGATCGGTACCCCGGTCGAACTTGCGCGGCTCCTGCTTCGCGTACAGCGGCAGCGCCACTGTGTTGGCCGTCTCGTTGAAGTCGGCAGGCGCGTAGTAGGTGGCGAAGGTGTCCATCGTGCCCAGCGGCAGGATGTGACCCTCATCGGGTTCGACGAATCGGCGCACAGCACTGCCCGGCGCGACGGCCCGGCCGCGATGCTCTTCGAAAGTGATCCCGGCAAAGGTGAAGCCCGCGCGCATATCGGTGCGCAGCGCTTGCCCATCCTGCCAGCGGTCGTAGGCGGCCTTCACCTCGTCGTGCCCGGTGAGCGCATCGAAGAAGTCCTCGCCGACGAAGGCGTGCAGGCCGCTCATACGCTCGCCCTGCAGGTTGTCCTCGACGTAGCGGACGACGTCCAGACAGGCCTTCTTGACGTCGAACCCGCTGGCGGGATCGGTGATGTCAAAGGCGAACTCCTTGGGCGTGATCTCGAACTCGTTGTAGAGGTCGTAGATGACGCTGCCATCGGCATCCAGGATTTGACCCTTGAGCGCACCGAAGCGCAGATGTTCCAGCGTGATCGCGTGCTTGTTGCGCATCGTCTGCAGGTGCTGCGCCATCACGCCCGCCACGGTCTGCAGCTCCGTCTCCGAGCCAAAGGCGCGGATGCCCTGGACTTCCTCGGGCAGGATCACATCGTCGTGCGGGATGTGTGGGATGGTGAACGAGCGCACCTTGCGCTTGCCGCGCACGCCCACGGTGCCCGGCGAGCCCGGGGGCATCGTCGGCAGCAGGGTGAGCACGCCGTTCTGCTCCTCGACGATCACCGAGCGAAAACGCTGCGGCTTGTCGACAAACAGGCCCATCGCGCCCAGGCGGTCGTAGTTGTTGGGCAGGAAGTTGATGGCGGCGGTGAGCGCCGACATCGAGAAGGCGGGGTTTTCGAAGATGTTCTGCATGGTCAGACTCCTTGGCGAACGAGGACACCCAGCGCCTTGAGCTGGGCAACGGCCGCCTGCTGCTCGGCGGTGGTGATGCCGGTGGGCCACTGCAGCGCGTGGTCGGCGACGATGGCGTGACGCGCCACCATCAGACCGTCCGGGCGTTCGGCCAGGGCGGCATCGACGGCCTGCATCAGCACGCCAGCGGCGTACTGGCTGCCGTCAGTGGCCGAGGGGTCGATTTGCTTGACCTTGCCCGTGGCAGTGACCATCCCGACGACCGCGCCCAGCGGCAGGGTCTGGCCTGCGACCACGGTGACGCGGTCGCGCGAGTAGAGGTTCGGGGCCTCGTACTTGAGCAGATCGCCCAAGTTCATCGATTCAGAAAACACGGTGGGCATCTCAGATCTCCTTCTTCAGTGATGCGGACTTGGCCGCGAGCTGCTTCGCGGCATCGAGCAGCGGGTTGCTCGTGGATGCAGCAGCATCGGGAGCGATGCGGCTGACGATTTCGGGGGACGCTTCGGCCTTCGCCGCCAGCAACTGGCTGCGCACCTTGGCGGGTGATGCCTTCGCTTCGAGGAAGCCCGCGATCAGGTCGGTGCGCCCGGCCAAGGTGCAGGTCTGGGCGACCTCAATCGCCTCGGCCACGGTCATGGCGGTGGCCGCCGGTTGAGAAGAACTGCCAGCAGGATCAGCAGCAAGCCGATCAGGAGCAGCGGGGTCGGTTCGATCATTCATTGATGACTCCATCTGGGGGTTGCTAAAAAGACCGGAGTGGCTTGCCGCCAACTTCGGGAGTGGGGAAACGGATTCGCAAAGCTGCGCAAGGGCGTCGTCGAAGGTGCCGATGGCGTCGGCCAGCCCGATGGCCACGGCGGCCTGCCCGAAGAACAGCCCCGCCTCGGTGTCACGCACGGCAGATGCCTCGATGCCCCGGTTGCGGGCCACCGTCTCGACGAACAGTCCGTAGACGCGATTGACCTCGCCCTTGAGAAAGGCGTGGGCTTCGCTGGAAATCGGCTCGTGTGGGTTGAGATCGTTCTTGCGGTCTCCCGCAAAGACCGCCGTGTAGCGAACGCCGTCCTGGGCATCCTTCTCGGACTGGTCGACGTGCATCGCAATGACGCCAATCGAGCCGACGCCGCCGGTGCGCGACACGAACACCTTGCTGGCCGCAGACGCCAGGGCGTAAGCCGCCGAGAACGCCATGTCATTGGCCACAGCCCAGACCGGCTTCGTCTTAGCAGCCGCACGGATGCGGTCGGCCAGATCGAACACGCCGCCCGACTCGCCACCCGGCGAATCGATGTCGAGAAGGATGGCAGCGACATCCGGGCTGGCCAGCGCGGCATCCAACTGCGTGGTCAGCCCTGCGTAGCTGGTCAAGCCGGATTCGGCTTCCAGGCCCACGGTGCGGCGCACCAGCGTGCCGTGGATGGGGATGACCGCGACTTTCGTCGTCTGGGTGGCTGCGGGACGTGCGGGCGTCGTGAAGCCCGAGGGTGCAGCCAAATCAGCCAAGCCGATCCGGGGGCCGAGCACGGCCAGGATCACATCAAGTTTTGGGCGATGGATCGCCAGCGGCACACCGTAGAGGCGTGCCGCCAAATGGGGCAACAGGGTCATGGGATTCCTTCAGGCAGACGATGAGTCGCCGGTTTGCGTGTTGTCTGCAGCGTTCTTGTTCGGCTCGGCGCTTCCGCCGTCCTTGGACGTGCGGCGCGGGTCGGAGTCGAAGATCAACCCGAGGTCGTCGGCACGCTGGTTGTCAGCGGCGATCTCGCGGTCGACGTCCTCGGCGTCGTAACCAAAGGCTGAAATGGCTTCCGAGCGGCTCATCAGTCCTGCCCGGATGGCCAGCAGCATTGCCTTGAACTCTTTCTCGGGATCGACCCACTGCCAGCCCTGGGGAATCCACTTCACCTGCAGGTACTGGCGGCGACGGGCTGGGCCGCCACGCGCGAAGCCGGGGGCTTCGATGGCACCGGCGAGCACGGCCTGCTTCATCCACGCGGCCCACACCGGACGGCACATCTGATGCACGAGCACACCGTGCTGCACCATCTCGCAGCGACGCCGGAATTCCAGCATCCCGGCGCGAATAGACGAGTAGTTCACGCCTGTCAGGTCGCCAGTCAACTGCTCGTAGGTGACACCGATGGCAGCGGCGACCGCACGGAATTGCGTGCGCAGGAACTCGCCATACGAGCCACCGACGTCGGCCGGGTCAGAAAACTTGATGTCCTCGCCGGGCTCCAGAATCTGCAAAGTGCCCGGTTCCAGCCCGGCGAGCGCAATGCCATCGCCATCGGCCGCGCCTTCACCCATCAGGTTGTCCTCCGGGTTCTGCCGTGTCACGAACCCGGCGAACATCGCGGCGGTCTTCTTGCGCACCAGTTCTGCGTCGTCGTACTGGTCGAGTTCGTTGAGCTTGACCAGGGCCCGCGACAACCACGGCTCGCCCCGGATCTGGCCGGGACGCAGGACGCGGAACAGGTGGATGATTTCCTTCGCATCGATGCGCACCGTGTCCATCCCGCCCTGGCCCGACATGGGGGCCAGACGACCGTCTTCGGGGTGCGAGCGGTACAGGTGGTAGGCGACGCGCCGACCGAGACTGTCGAATTCGATGCCAGAGCGCACCACGTTGCCCGAAGGCAGATCGAGGTTGAGACTGATCGGCAGATGCTCGGGCTCCAGTAACTGAAGCTGCAGAGGAACGACCAGTCCGTCCTCCGGGCGGCGCGGGCGCAGCCGGATCAGGCATTCACCGCCTTCGAGCATCGCGCGACAGGCCAGTGCCTGCAGGCCGTAGAAGTCGGTCTGGCCTGCAGCGTCGGCTTCCTCCGTCCAGTCACGCCACAGCGCCTGGAGGTCGGTCTTGAAACGTTCGTCCGCTGCCAGACTCTGCGGCTTGATGCCAGTGCCGACCGCGTTGGACACGAAGGCCTCGATACCAGCTTGCGCCCAGGCATTGCGGCGCACGAGGTCGCGGCTCTTGATGCGCAGTTCGGTGTTGGTCGCCAACATCGCGGCGACAGCACCAGGATTTCCGGGCATCCACGCCAGCGAGCGGCGGCCACGGCCAGCCGCTTCGTGGACGGGCTGCTGGCCGAACAGGCTGCGGATCTTTGAATACCAGGCCATCAGAACCCCTTCGAGGTCGTGACCCGGATCTGGCGCGGCGCACCCGGCCATAGCCCGGTGGCGGCTGCCTGCTCCAGGATGCCGCGCTTGACTTCGCGGATCGCCGCCTTCAGCTCATCGACCGAGCGGTACTCGACGGTCTTGTCGCCGAAGCTGACGCGGTGTTCGCCCTTGGCGAGCGCGGTCTCCAATGCCTGGAGTTGGGCTTCTGTGTAGGCCATCAGCGGTAAACCACGAGGTTGATTTCAGAGGAGTCGTCAAA
Source organism: Comamonadaceae bacterium (assembly GCA_027490925.1). Classification (GTDB taxonomy): domain Bacteria; phylum Pseudomonadota; class Gammaproteobacteria; order Burkholderiales; family Burkholderiaceae_C; genus PCRC01. The sequence goes on along the minus strand of JAIXXF010000007.1, from coordinate 5,150 downwards.
CGACGATGCGGCCGTCGCACACGAGACGTCGACGTACTGCGCGGTCTTGAGGTCGGAGCTGGCACGCACCAGGGCCAAGCGCTGCTGGCCGGTGTTGGTGCTGCTACGGGCGAGTGCCGTCCAGCAGTAATTCGTATCCGGCATCGCCACAGCGAAATGCACGCGGTACCGGCCAGCCGCCGTGCGCACCACGCTGGCGACGTTGTGCGAGCTGGCGATCACGACCTGACCGCCCACGTAGCCGAAGCTGACCCACACCCGGGCAATGCCGGGATGCGTGGCATCGATCTTGGTTTTGACCTCGAAGCCGATGCGCGCCGCCAAGGCGGCGATGCTGGAAGCGAGGCTCATCAGGCCAGCGCGCCGTCAAAGATCACGACGAAATCGGTGTCGGTGTTGCCGACATCGCTGACAGCGACCGCACCAATGTTGGTACGTGCCTGCAGTTGCTCGGCCACGGTCAGGGTCTGCGCCGCATCGAAGCGGACACGGAGATTGACCGCAGCCAGAATCGCGTCCAGGCCGCTGGTGCCGCTCTGCAGCGCCTGCTGGATTTCCACCAGGGTGTCATAGGCGGCGTCCGCGCCACCCAGAATGTCTGCCTTGAGCGCGTCCAGCAGTGACACGACCTTGTTCGACGAGTAGGTGCTGGTGGTGGCGATCTGGTTGTCGTCGATGGCCATCGCAGACAAGACCGCTGCCTTGAGCTCGTTGATGGCGGCGACCAGACTCGACTTGTCGTTGGTGGACAGGCTGGCCAGACTGCCTGCCGTCGCGCGGACGTCGTTGAACTCTTGGGCGACCCGGATGACCAGGCTCTCGATACGGGTGGCAAGACTCATGAAAACTCCTCTGAAAATCAGGACAACCAGCGGCTCTTGATGACGCGCCGCCGTGGTGGGGTTGCAGAAACAGAGAGGCCACCGCGTTGGGTGGCCTCGTCTGGGTCGAATGCTTGAATCGGGGGCGGCTCATCCGGCGGCCTCTCCATCCCGAGTTGGCGCTCCAGTTCGCGCCAGTGGCGTTCCTCGAAGCGATCCAGACCCGCCGCCGATGCGGCCGCGCGGGCGTACACGTAGCAGTCGAGCGCTTCGTTGCGCTCGCGCATCTTTTGCCACTCCCGAATCGGGAATCCGTTGCGGTCGCGGCGGGTGATCAACTGCTCGGCGCAGAGCTGCTGGATGAACTCCGCGTCGATCTTTGGCAGGTGGACAAACCCAGCCGGGAATACCGTGGTCACACCGTCCTCGTTCACGTCTGCCCCCTTGCGCAGGTTGTTGTAGAACTCCAGCTTGGCGATGCCAACCGCTACCGAGAACACCTTGATGCCCCGGCGCAGCTTCTTGCCGCCTTGCGAGACATCGATGGCCGTTGGCGTGCCGATCAATGCCGCCCCTCGCGGTACACCCTTGACAGGCATCACACGCGGGTCGCGGCAGGCGCGCACAAAGGCGTAGGCCTCCTGCGTCGCAAAGCCGGTGTCCAGCGCGAAACGGGCCAGCGGCATCGCCGCGCCCGAGGCGTGCGTCCAGTTTTCGGCAAGCAGCTCAGCGAGTCGCTTCCACACCGCGTCGCGGGCGGTGTCGCCCATTAGCACCCGGTGCTCCACCAACCAAGACTCCTTGCCGCGCCCGAAGGCCCAGATGGATGCCTCGATGCGATCCTTTTGAACGTCGGCAGCACCTACCAGGAGCAGCCCACCCGGCGGCACCGTGCCGACGCGGTAATCCTCACGGCGCTCGACCAGCCGTTGCCAGTCGGGCGCTTCGCCTTCCTCGACCCAGGTCTCGCCCAGTTCGGTGTTCTTGAAGGTCTTGATCGCTGCCGCCGAACCCGACTCCTTGTTGACGGAGCTTTCCCACGCAGCGGCGATGTCACGCCAACTGCGCCAGCCTACAGGGCTGTATAGCGACGACAGGTGGAACCCCGCCGTCTTGCCGGTGCCGTCGCTGATCAGCGCGCGCCACTCGCCGTGCTCCAGCATCCATGTCTTGTGGTGTTCGGCAATTGGCTCATCGCAGGACTCGCAGATGTAGGCTGCCGTGTCGGGTTGCGCCTTCTCCCAGCGCAACTGCTCGAATCGCAGCCACTGGCGATGCGAACAATGCGGGCACGGCACGAAGTAGCGGCGCTGGTCACTGGCCTCGTACTCGCGCTCGATGGCGCTCGCCCCCGAGATCGTTGGTGTCGAGACGATGAAGATCTTGCGGCGGGCAAAGGTTCGCGTGCGCGCTTCCGCCAGCGAGATCGCATCGCCTTCACCCTCGACGTCCAGTGGATAGCCGTCTACCTCGTCGAGGAACAGATACCGAACCGGCATCGAGCGCAGTCCAACAGCGCTGTTGGCCCCGGTCATCACCAGGACGCCACCCCGGAACTCCTTGGCCAGGATGGTGTTTCCCGAGTCGCGTGACCGTGCTGGCGAGATCAACTCGCTCAGTGCCGCCGACTCCTCGATCAACGGATCGATCCGCTGCTTGGAATTGCGCTTGGCCATATCCACCGTCGGCCACACAGCCATCATCGGCCCCGGCGCGTGGTGGATCACGTAGCCGATCCAGTTCGAACCCATTTCAGTCGCACCGAGCTGTGCGGCCTTCATGAACACCACGCGCTCGACCGGCGAGGTAGGCGACAGGCAGTCCATGATGGCCTTCAGGTACGGCGTGCGGCTGGTGCGCCAGCGACCGGGCTCGGCCGAGGCCTTGCTGGACAGCATCCTGTGCCGATCCGACCATTCGGACACTGAGAGCAGAGGATCAGGTGTGAGCCCTTCGCGCCACGCGCGCTCGATTTCGGCAGCGCCTTCGTATTCAACATCCAGCATCAGTCCACCCGGGGCCGCAGTTCGCCCAGTTCCTGCAGGTGCTCACGTACCGCCGCCTCCAGGGCGACGTGCATCGTGTGCGGATCGATATTGAGCTTGGCCGCCATCTGCGCCGAGATGCGCGCGGGCCAGTTCAGCCACGCATCGCGCTCGGAGCGCGCCAGCTTGAAAACGTGGGCGATGGCCTGCGGTCGATCCACCAACTCGCCCTTGAGTCGGGCCAGCCGCACCTTGTTGGTCTGCGCCTTGACCACCTCGTTGACCGTGCGCGCCTGAAGTAAGGACGCGCCGCCAGCGGGTAATGCTGCGGGCCCATCACTGCCAACACCGGTACCGCCCTCCGGCACAGCGGCCTTTACGGCCTTAGCGCGCGTCCCAGCCTTGGGCGCATCGGAGTTACGCGCCCACTCGCGGTCAGCACGGTCTGCATCAATGGTGCCGTCAGCCTCCGGCGTGATCCGACCCGCGCGAATGGCCTTGTGAACTGCGGTGTCGGTCACACCACGGTGACGGGCGTAAGCGCGAATCGAGATGCCCATTTTGAGAACCGGTTTCCCCTTCAATCATTTGTTCGTCATTCACTCGAAATCAGCTTGGCTTTTCTCTGGAACAGCGCGTTCATACGGACGTCATCAACACCATCGAAGGAAGCAGCAATGAGCAAGCTCGAACAACTCCTGACCCAGATCGCGCAAAGCAAGCTGGGCATCGAAACCCTGGAAACCCGCAAGTCCGACGGCCTCGATTTCCACGACGTGGCGGTCTGGTGCCTGCGCGACGCCCTCGAGGCCGCGTTCAACGCGGGCGTCGAGCAGGGCCGCAAGACGGCGACGTCGGACAAGGCCAACAACTGATCAAGAACCTGCGAAGCCAAGCAGATAGCGCTTGGCTTCACTCCCGAACAGCGCGTTCATCACGTCACCCCATCAACCCCTTGCACAAGGAGAAGCAAATGACCACCACCCAACTGACCCCGGCCCAGCACGCGATACTGGCCTACGCCCTCCAACACACCGACGGCAAGATCGACTGGTTCCCCGACAACATCAAAGGCGGCGCACGCAAGAAGGTGCTCGACGGCTTGTTCAACCGCGCCCTGATCACCTCCGACGGCACCCACTGGTTCGTGGCCGCCGAGGGCTACGACGCGATGGGGCGCGCCCGGCCTGCGCCTGCGCCCTTGGAGACAGCCCCCGAAATCGAGGCCACCGTCGCGGCCGCAGAGGCCACGTGGGCCAAGGAGCGCGCGGAGGCCAAGCCCCGCACCAGGGAGAACAGCAAGCAGGCCACCGTGATCCAGATGCTGCAGCGCCCCGAGGGCGCAACCGTGCAGCAGATCTGCCAGACCACCGGCTGGCAGGCGCACACGGTGCGCGGCACCTTTGCCGGGGCCTTCAAGAAGAAGCTCGGCCTGACCATCGTCTCGGACAAGGCCCAAGGTGGCGAGCGGGTCTACCGGATCGCCTGATCAGAAAGATCGAGAAAGAAGCCAAGCAGCGCTTGGCTTCTCAATCGAACAGCGCGTTACTACGGGTGTCGCAACGATCAACCCCAAGGAGCCAGAGATGAACACCAACCAGCAAATACCCGCCACCCAGAACGAAGCCTGGGGCTTCTGGGGCACGATGAACGAACACGCCAGCGCAGCGTGGCCCTTGGCGATGACCGCCATCTCGGACGCCACCAGCCAGCCCCTCGAATCAGTCCGGGTCTTCCTCGACAGCCGCCACGGACGCCACTTCGCCGACGACGTCCTCAACCAACAGCACGCGAGCCACGCCCTGGCAGACGCCATCAACGCCGCCACCCAGCAGTGGATGGGCTGGACGATTGGACGCCTGACCAGCAAGCAGTACGGCATCCCGCGCGGTTTGCCTTACCTGACGGGCTTTGTGATTCACTGCGAAATCGCTGAGGAGTCACTCGCCGCCTGATCATCGAACAACGCGCCATCCGACTCACGGGTGGCTTGCTTGCCAGTCCATTCCTGCCAGCGGCGCACGATCACGTCCGCGTACTTCGGGTCGAGCTCGATCAGCCGCGCCAGCCGTCCTGACTTTTCGGCGGCGATCAGCGTCGTGCCGGAGCCACCAAACGGGTCAAGCACCACGTTGCCAGGGCGGCTCGAATTACGGATCGCGCGCTCGACCAACTCCACCGGCTTCATCGTCGGATGCAGGTCGTTCTTCTGCGGCTTCTTGATGTTCCAGACGTCGCCCTGGTCGCGGTCGCCGCACCAATGACGCTGCGCGCCCTCGGGCCATCCGTACAGGATCGGCTCGTACTGGCGCTGGTAGTCGGCCCGGCCCAGCGTGAAGGTGTT
>JAIXXF010000018.1 GCA_027490925.1 Comamonadaceae bacterium | reverse complement strand
CGCACATCGGCCGGGTTGATCTCGATCTCGATCGAGTCGTCGATCTCGGGGTACACGAACACGCTGGCAAAGCTGGTGTGGCGACCACCCGCCGAGTCGAACGGGCTTTTGCGGACCAAACGGTGCACACCGGTTTCGGTGCGCAGCAGGCCGAAGGCGTATTCCCCTTCAATCTTGATGGTGGCGCCCTTGATCCCGGCGGTGTCGCCTGGAGACTCGTCTTCGATCTGCGTCTTGAAGCCCTTGCGTTCGGCGTACTTCAGGTACTGGCGCAGCAGCATGCTGGCCCAGTCGCAGGCCTCGGTGCCCCCGGCACCGGCCTGGATGTCCAGGAACGCGTTGAGCGGGTCGGCCGGGTTGTTGAACATGCGGCGGAATTCGAGCGCCTCCACGTCCTTGGCCAGGGTGGCGGCGTCCGCCTCGATCGCCAGCAGGCCATTCTCGTCGCCCTCGTCGCGGCTCATCTCGAACAGCTCGCTGTTGTCGGCCAGCTCGTTTTGCAGCCGGTCCAGGGTGGCGACCACCCCTTCGAGGGACTTCTTCTCACGGCCCAGTTCCTGGGCGTGTTTCGGGTCGTTCCAGACCGCGGGGTCTTCCAGGGCGGCGTTGACTTCTAGCAGCCGACGGGCTTTTTGATCGTAGTCAAAGATACCCCCGTAACTCTTGGGTTCGGGCGGCGAGGTCGGTCAGTTGGGTGCCGATGGCGTTGATGCGTTCTGCGTCCATGGTGCGGGTCCGGTGCGGTTGGCCAAAACCCGGATTTTCTCACGCCGGTGGGCTGGCCCCGGTGTGGCTCGCCGCAGACGGATCAGGTCAAAAACGCTTCCACCGCCTGGGCCAGTGCCAGCGGTTGGTCGTGGTGCAGCATGTGTCCGGCGTCGCCGATGTGGGCGATCTCCACCTGAGGCACCGCCTGGAGCCGCTCGTGGTATTCGGCCAGGTTGTATTGGCCTTTCCACCAGGTGTCCATCTGGTTGTCGCTGGCTTCCACCGCCAGCACGGGAGCGGTGATGCGGCGGTAGATCGCCAGCACCTCCTCGACCCGGGTGAGATGGGGGTTGGTCAGCTTGTGGGCCGGATCGCCCAGGATGTCCCACTCGCCGTGGGCGTTTTCGCGTGCCCAGTGGCGGGCCAGCCAGTTGGCTTTTTCGGGTGTCAGGCGGGGGTTGGTTTTCATCAGCCGCCGGGCCACACCGTCGGCGCTGGGGTAGGCACGCAGGGCGGTCTCGCCCCGGTGCAGCGCCTTGAGTTCATCCATCCAGCGGGCCAATCGCCCCGGTGCTTGCGCGGGCGTGGCGGCGGGCATGCCAAACCCCTCCAGGTTGACCAGCCGCCGAACGCGCTCTGGGCGCACGCCGCTGTAGATGGTGGCGACGTTGCCGCCCAGGCTGTGGCCCAGCAGGTCCACGGGCTGGTCGGGCGACAGGTGGTCGATGAGCGCGTCCAGATCGGCGAGGTAGTCGGGGAACCAGTAGCAGTCGCCCTTTGGCCATTCGGTGAGGCCATAGCCGCGCCAGTCGGGCGCGACGATGTGGCGGTCTTCGGTCATCGCGTCCACCACGAACTGGAACGACGCCGACACGTCCATCCACCCGTGCACCATCACCAGTGGCGGTCGGCCCGGCTGGGGGGTGCCCCACGTGCGGAGGTGGTAACGCAAGCGGCGCAGCGTGACGAATTCGCTGCGCGAGTCAAGACGGGGGGTGTACATGTGGCGATGATACGAAGCCGTGCGGCCCATACCTCCGCGGCCCGGGGTTTGCAGCCCGGCTGGTGCGCTCGCTGGGTTGGGACGGCGCCGTTCAGATCGCTATGTTTTCAATAGCTGGAAAGCAAGGAGCCGCGGGGGCTAACGACTGGTTTGGGCAAAAAACCGCACTGGGTGGCCCCAAAAAGCTGTTTTTGCAGATTTTTCGGGCCGGTGTTCGCCCGTTCTCGAGGCGGACCCGGCCCGGGGCGGTGGCCTGCGTTTCGCCCCACCGCCAGCGTGTGGCCCCGGTGCGTCGCCAGGTCAGCGCTGGGCAGCCTGCACCGGCTCGGCCACGTAGATTTCCACCCGGCGGTTGGCGTTGCGGCCCTGGGCGGTGGCGTTGTCGGCCACCGGTTCGCGGGAGCCGCGACCGTCGATGCCGATGCGGGCCACCGCCACACCGCGGCCCACCAGGTAATCGCGCGCGCTCGCGGCGCGGTCCACCGACAGCGGGTTGTTGATCGCATCGCTGCCGGTGCTGTCGGTGTGGCCGATGATGGTCACCGTGGTGGCCTGGTGCTGTTGCAGGCTGGTGGCGAACTTGTCGAGCACTGGCGCGAAGTTGGATTTGATGGCCGAGCGACCGACGTCAAACGACACGTCGCTCGGAATGTCCAGCTTGAGGCGGTTGTCGGCGGTTTGCGACACCGCCACGCCCGTGCCTTGCGTGGCCTGCTCCATGGCGCGTTTTTGTTCTTGCATTTTTTGCGACCACAGGTAGCCCGCGCCAGCGCCCAGCGCACCGCCAATGGCGGCGCCCCGGGCGGCCGTGCCGGAGTTGCCGGTCATCGCGCCGATCACCGCGCCCGCCGCGGCGCCAATCGCAGCGCCTTTGCCGGTGTCTTGTTGGGTCTGGCTCATGTTGGTGCAGGCGGTCAAGCCAGCCAGCAGCGCCACGCAGGACAGGGTCACAGCGGTCGTTTTCATGTTCAAGCTCCTCTTGGGTGGTGCGCACGGTGGCGCGGTGTGCGGCGCGCGTGGCGCCACTTGGTTCAATGATGATACGCCGCCGACTAAACTTGCTCGGGGCGGTGGGCGCCATGTCCCCAAGCGGTTCAGCAGGTCACCGTGCCCACCGCCGCCCACCCATCAACCCACCAGGCCAACCCATGAAGCACACCCTCCTTGGCACCAGCGGCATCCGCGTGCCCGCGATTTGTTTGGGCACCATGACCTTCGGCGAGCAGGTGGCGCAGCCCGAGTCCCATGCCTTGCTGGACCACGCGCTGGCGCGCGGCGTGAACTTTTTGGACACGGCCGAGATGTATTCGGTCCCGCCCAAGGCCGAGACGTTTGGTGCCACCGAAACCATCCTCGGCCAGTGGTTCGCCAGCCGTCCCGGGGTGCGCCAGCGGGTGGTGCTGGCCACCAAGGTGGCGGGGCCTTCGCGCAACATGCCGTGGGTGCGGGGCGGCAGCCCCAACCTCACGCCAGAAGACATCCGCGCCGCGTGTGACGCCAGCCTCCAGCGCTTGCAAACCGATGTGATCGACCTGTACCAAATGCATTGGCCGGTGCGCAACGCCCCGATGTTCGGCATGGCCTACTTCGACCCGAGCAAGGACAAGGAAGTCACCTCCATCCACGACCAATTGCAGGCGCTGGCCGGGCTGGTCAAGGCGGGCAAGGTGCGCGCGATTGGCTTGTCCAACGAGACGCCGTACGGTGTGGCCGAGTTCGTGCGACTGGCCGAGCAGCACGGTCTGCCCCGCGTGGCGTCGGTGCAGAACCCGTATTGCCTGGTCAACCGAACGGTGGAAAACGGGCTCGACGAAGTGATGCACCGGCTCAATGTGTCGCTGCTGGCGTACTCGCCCCTGGCGTTCGGTCTGCTCACCGGCAAGTACGACGGCAGCGGTCTCACTGGTGACGGCGCGCCCGCCGCAGGCCGGCTCGCCAAGTACGAGTCCATGCGCAAACAGCGTTGGGGCCGCCCCGAAGCCTTGGTCGCTGCCAAGCGCTACAACCAGCTCGCGCGCGACAACGGCCTCACGCCCACGCAATTGGCGCTGGCGTTTTGCTACACCAAGTGGCAAGTGGCCAGCACCATCATTGGCATCACGTCGCAGGCGCAGCTGGACGATGACATCGACGCGCTGGAGATCACGCTGTCGCCCGAGGTGCTGGCCGCCATTGACGCGATCCGCTGGGAGATGAAGGACCCCGCTCTGTAACCGCTGCGCCATGGGCAAAAAAGAGCACGTCAGCGAAACACCGGCCACGCAACTGCTCAAGGCCCACCAGATCGCCTACACCGAGCACCCCTACGAGTACCTGGAACACGGCGGTGCCCAGCACAGCGCGCAGGTGCTGGGCATGGACCCATTCACCGTGGTGAAAACCTTGGTGATGCAGGACCAGGACGCCAAGCCCTTGCTGGTGCTGATGCACGGCAACCGAACCGTGTCCACCAAAAACCTGGCCCGGCAGATCGGGGCCAAGTCCGTGGTGCCGTGCAAACCCGAAGTGGCCAACCGGCACAGCGGCTACCTGGTGGGTGGCACCTCGCCGTTCGGCACCCGAAAGGCCATGCCGGTTTACATCGAATCCACCATCCTGGGCTTGCCGCGCATCGCCATCAACGGCGGGCGGCGTGGGTTTTTGGTCGGGCTGGACCCGCAGGTGTGTGTGCGCTTGCTGGGCGCACAGCCGGTGCAATGTGCGCTGGCAGAATAAGCGCATGGAAGCCATTCACCCCCTGCTGGCCACCCTGGCCGCCTACCTGCTGGGCTCGCTGTCGTTCGCGGTCATCGTCAGCAAACTCATGGGCCTCAGCGACCCGCGCAGCTACGGCAGCAAAAATCCCGGTGCCACCAACGTGCTGCGTTCTGGCAGCAAGGCGGCGGCCATCGCCACCCTGTTGCTGGACGCGATGAAAGGCTTTGTTCCGGTCGTTCTGGTCAAAACCTGGGGCCCGCCCCACGGTTTGGAAGACGGCACCGTGGGCCTGGTGGCGCTGGCCGCGTTTTTGGGCCACTTGTACCCGGTGTATTTCAGGTTCCAGGGCGGCAAGGGCGTGGCGACCGCGCTGGGTGCGTTGTTTGGCATCCATGGGGTGCTGGGGTTGGCCACGGGCGGTACCTGGCTGATCGTGGCTTTTTTCTTCCGTTATTCCTCGTTGGCGTCGCTGGCGGCGGCGGTGTTCGCTCCGGCGTATTACCTGTTCGGCAACCGCGTGGTGTGGTATGCCGACAAGTCGGTGGCGGTGGCCATCGTGGCGATGGCGCTGTTGCTGGTCTGGCGCCACCGCGAGAACATCAACCGCTTGGTGCAAGGCACCGAGTCCAAGCTGGGCAGTGGCAAGAAAAAGTGACGCGGCGCGCGTGCCGCCTCGGCGTGGCGTCGCGCGTGGGCCGCGTCAGTGGCGGCGCTCCAGCGTCATCTGGTCGGCGTCGCGGCGCATCCTGAAGCGGTTCAAGAAGCTGTTGCCCAGCAGCACAAAAGGCATCGGTTGCGGCGTGACCACCGCTTCCACGCCGTGCACTGTCACGTCCCCTATGCGCAGGCTGTCCAACATGAACTGGTGGCCCTGCACCTGGCCGTTGGCGGTGTGGATGCGCACCGGCTGGCCGTGGTGGTAAGCGATGCCCAACCGGTCGGCGTCGGCCGCGCTCAGGGCCACCCGCGTGGCCCCGGTGTCGACCATGAATTTCACTGGCCGCTGGTTGATGCTGCCGTCGGCCATGAAATGGCCACCCGCCTGGGCGGTCAACACCACGGTGTGGCCGTTGCCGTCCGCGTGGGACCGGGCACCCACGCTGGCTGGGGCTTCGCCGACGCGCAGTGTGAGCGTTTGCCCAGCCACCTTCACGATCGCGGTGTCGCCTTGCGTGCTGACCACGGTCACCCCGCGGTGCGTCTCCCCGGGGGCCACGCTTTTGGGGGGTGCGCCATCCACCAGCAGCAGCGCGCGCGGGCCCAGCATGCCGGTGAGTGTGACCGATTGACCCCAGGCGGCGCCCCCCAGCGCCAGCACCCACAGCGCCCGCACGGCCGACCTTGCCCAAGGGCGTGTGGGTGACCACCGCGCCCCGGTCGCCTCCGCCCGGTGCCCCGCCGGGGCCGAGGGGCTGGGCCGCACCGGTGTCAATCTCGGAAGTTGTTGAAGGACAGCGGCAGGTCGGTGATGTCCTTGCGCAGCAGGGCCATGGTGGCCTGCAGGTCGTCGCGCTTGGCGCCGGTGACGCGCACCGCGTCGCCCTGAATCGACGCTTGCACCTTGAGCTTGCTGTCTTTGATGACCTTGGTGATTTTTTTCGCTTGCTCGGTCTCGATGCCGTTGCGCACCTTGATCACCTGTTTGACCTTGTCGCCGCCCATTTTCTGCACGTCGCCCACGTCCAGGAAGCGCACGTCCACATCGCGCTTGGCGAGCTTGGCGCGCAGCACGTCTTCCACTTGCTGCAACTGGAAGTCGACGTCGCCGAACATCGTGATTTCTTTGTCCTTGAGTTCGATGGCGGCCGAGGTGCCTTTGAAATCGAAGCGGGTGCCGATTTCTTTGGCGGCGTTGTCGACGGCGTTTTTCACTTCCACCAGGTTGGGTTCACACACGGTGTCGAAAGAGGGCATGGCAGATCCATCAAACGGGGTTGGCGCGCACGGGCGTTGGCCCGCGATTTTCACTGACAATTCTCCCATGTTCATCGAAGCCAACGTGCCGCTCCAGCCCCACAACACCTTTGGCATCGTGGCCAAGGCGCACGCGCTGGTGCGGGTCCGCAGCGAAGCCGACGCCCAAGCGGTGGCGGCAGACCCCGCGTTGCGCGTGATGCCCAAATTCGTGCTTGGCGGTGGCAGCAACCTGGTGCTGACTGGTGACGTGAAGCCGCTGGTGCTGAAGGTGGAGGTTATGGGCATCCGTCTGGTGGCCGACACGCCCAAGGCCTGGGTGGTGGAGGCCGGGGCGGGCGAGAACTGGCACAGCGTCGTGGCCTGGACGCTGGCGCACGGCCACCCGGGGCTTGAGAACCTTGCGCTGATCCCAGGCACCATGGGCGCGTCGCCGGTGCAAAACATCGGCGCCTACGGCGTGGAACTGCAAGACCGGTTCGAGTCGTTGGACGCGGTGGACCTCGCCACCGGTCAAACCTTCACGCTGGACGCTGCGCAGTGCGCCTTTGGCTACCGCGACTCGGTGTTCAAGCACGCACCCACCCGGCCAGGTGACCTGGGCCTCGCCGGGAAGGCGCTGATCACCCGGGTTCGCCTGCGGTTGCCCAAACCCTGGAAACCAGTGCTCGGCTATGCCGACCTGGAGAAGAAAATGGTCGAAACCGGCATGACCCAGCCCAGCGCACAAAAGATCTTCGACTGGGTCTGCGCCATTCGCCGCGCCAAGCTGCCCGACCCGCAGGTCGTGGGCAACGCGGGCAGCTTCTTCAAGAACCCCACCGTCACCCCGGAGCAGTGCGCCGACATCATCGCCCGCGAGCCGCGGCTGGTGCACTACCCGATGGTGGACGGCAACGTCAAGCTGGCCGCCGGTTGGCTAATCGATGCCTGCGGCTGGAAGGGCAAGTCGGTCGGGCAGGCCAGCGTTTACGAGAAACAGGCGCTGGTGCTGGTCAACCGTGGCGGCGCCACCGGGGGCGAGGTGATGACGCTGGCCAAGGCGATCCAAACCAGTGTCTACGAGCGGTTTGGCATTCGGCTGGAGCCCGAGCCGGTGGTGATGTGAGGCCGCCCGCCGCATGACGACGCCCTGGGTCCACGCCGTGCTGCGCCACCACCGCTGGGTGGCAGGGGCTGGGGTGGCCGCATGGGCGGTGCTGGCCGCAGGCGACGTGTGGGGTGTGGGGTCGGCCGGGGCGGCGGTGTGGCTGCTGCTGTTGCCGATGGGCGGCCTGTGGGGCGTGTGGCTGCGTTGGCAACGCGAGCGGGTGGTGCGTGAAGCGCCGCTGCCGCAGCGGCTGCAGCGCAAGCTGCGAGAGGCCTACCCCCACCTGGGTGCCAAAGACACCGCACTGGTGGAGCGCGGCCTGCGCCAGTATTTCTGGGCCTGCCTTCGCAGCCAGCGGCGCCATGTGGCCATGCCCTCCCAGGCGGTGGATGCGATGTGGCACGAGTTCATCCTGCACACCCAGGCCTACCGAGACTGGTGCGCGCTGGCGCTGGGCCGCTTTCTCCACCACACACCCGCCGAGGCACTGGGCCCCCGGGCCCACAGCAACGATGGTCTGCGGCGCGCGTGGTACTGGGCCTGCCGGGACGAGGCCATTGACCCGCGCACACCCACCCGGCTGCCGCTGCTGTTTGCGCTGGACGCCAAACTGGCCATTCCCCACGGCTTTGTCTACCAGCCCGATTGCAGCCGCCATGGCCACCCCGACCACGCCAGTGGCAGCGCCACTGCGCACTGCGGCACCCATTTTTCAGACAGCGCCTACAGCGGTGACGCCGACGGTTTTGGCGGCAGCGGCCCCACCGATCGGCACGGCGGCGGCGATGGTGGCGATTCGGGTGACGGTGGTGGCGATGGCGGTGGCGGGGACTGACTCGCGGACCAACCCCTGTGACAGGCGCTGGGCGAATTCGGCCTGCTGGGCGGCCTGGGGCCAATCCGGTACCCCGTTCAGGCCAGCGGCAGCTGGGAGGTGGCTATAAGGAGGCTGGGGCGAGGCTGGAACGAGGCCGGGACAGACCGTGTGGATGGGCGTAGCGGTCGATTTCGTCTTTTTGGCCCCAAGCGCTTCGATTTGAATCCAATGGGCTTGCGGCCCACGTGGAAAAAGGCTGTGCTGCTATGATTTTTGACGTTGGGCGGCGACCCGGTCCCAATGGGGGGTCAACCCGGCGGCGGCAGGTGGCCGGTTTTCACCCAGATCGTGCAGCCCTCGCGGCTGAATGGCTGGTGTTCGCTGAGGTGGGGGCTGCGGATCCAGGTGCCCGCTGGGTGGTCGCCATGCTCGTCTGAGAACACGCCGTCCAGCACGTAAACCTCTTCCCCGCCCCAATGCCGGTGTCGGCTGAAGCGGGTGCCGGGCGCCCAGCGAACCAGCGCGGTGTGTTGGGTGCCAAAAGCGCTGAGCGGCAGCACCGACAAACCCGGCACCAGGCCGGGGCGCCAGGGCGCGGTGCGCGTGTGCACCACCTGCCGCTCGGTGTCCAGCGGGTCCAGGTGGCGCAGCTTCACGAACAGGGTGCAGCCGTCGGCGCTGCGCGGGGCGTGGCGCGAGCCAGGCGGGTTTTTCAGGTACGTGCCAGGGCCGTGATCGCCGAACTCGTCGGACAGTGTGCCATCCAGCACCAAGATTTCTTCGCCCCGTTCATGGGTGTGTTCGGCAAAGTGCGCGCCCGGGGCATAGCGCACCACACTGGTGGCGCGGGCGACCTCGGCACCGTCGCGCTCCAGCAGGCGGCGCGTGACCCAAGGCGAAGGGGACGCTTGCCACGGCAGCGCTGGGCTGTGCACCACGCAGCGCCGAGACCAGTCGGTGTGGAGCTGCAGCGGCGCGGTCAGCCCCGTTGGTTCGGTGGCCAGAGACGTCATTTGCGGCCGGGTGCGCCACGGGGCGCGGCGACCGGCACGGGTGTCTCGTCCTCATGCGCGGGCTCACTGGCGGCGGGCGGGGTCGCCGGGCGCTCGGGCCAGCACATCGCACGGCCATTCCATTGTTGGCCACACCAGCAGCGGCCATCGGCGTCGATGATGCAGGTGCCGGTGCCGCAGCAGCGTTCGTCTTCTTGCATGGGTGTGTGGGTGTGCGGGTGTGCGGGTGGTGGAGAGAAAGCTAGGCCACGTAGCTTAGACCGGGTGATGGCAGGATGCATCGAATGAGCGCGGGCCGAGGTTGGTTCCGGCGCTTTTACCAGCAGGGCTTGCAAGTCAGCACGCTCGTGCGGGTCTATGAGGCCGGTCAGACCAGGTCCGCGGCCCCATCTGCGATGGGCGCGTCGCTGTTTGAGGCGACCGTCGCCCGTCGCGCACGAGTCAAACTTCTGAAACAAGCACGCCAGGCCTCTGCCAAGCGGGCCGCGGCGTGGGCACCGGGTGGTGGTGCCTTCCGCACGGGCCCGGCCCAGCAGAAGGCGGGCGGTGTCAGGCTTGGGCGTCAGGCCTTTTTGGCCCAGGCCGAGCAGATGCCCTTGGCGGCCACTTTTTTGCCCGGAAACACGCCGCAGCTGCCAGAGGTTTCACCGGCTTTGGCGGCGTAGAGCGCGCAGTTGGCGCAATTGCTTCCTGCGGGCGCCTTGACCTTGGCCGGGTCCGCCTTGGTGGCGTCGGCCACATAGGCCAGGGCCACGGCGGTGGCGTCTTTTTCGTCCACCATCGCGGCACCGGCGTGGCCGCCTGCGAAGGACTGGCCTGCGGCCATGAGGGCGGCGCCCGCGACCGGGACCAGGGTGATGAAGCGGCGGCGTGTGGGTTGTGTGTTCATGGGGTGCCTCGATTTGTGTTGATCAGTGGGGACAGCGGGGTGACTGAAGTCAATGCATCAGTCGAGCTAGTGTGGCAGCGATGCGATGCCCGACCAAAGTGCTCCAGCATGTGGGGCCCTTGGCGCCGTCGCCCGCCGAGCGGCGTGCGAAAGAAAGGGCCGCTGACGCGGCCCTGGCTGACTCACCGGTTGGGGACCGTCAGGTGTTGCCGCCGCCCAGCTGGGGCAGGGCGGTGCCGCTGCCGACCGACAGCAGGCCCGCCTTGGTGTAGACCCCGAGCTTGTCCCGGGTGTCGATGATGTCGAGGTTGCGCATGGTCAGTTGGCCGATTCGGTCCAGCGGGGAAAACGGCGCGTCTTCCACCTTTTCCATGCTCAAGCGCTCGGGCTTGTAGGTGAGGTTGGGGCTGTCGGTGTTGAGCAGCGAATAGTCATTGCCACGGCGCAGCTCCAGCGTCACCTCGCCGGTCACGGCACGGGCCACCCAGCGTTGCGCGGCCTCGCGCAGCATGATGGCCTGCGGGTCGAACCACCGCCCCTGGTACAGCAAGCGCCCGAGCTTGCGGCCAGACTCACGGTACTGCTCAATCGTGTCTTCGTTGTGGATGCCGGTCACCAGTCGCTCGTAGGCAATGAACAACAGCGCCAGGCCCGGGGCCTCGTAAATGCCACGGCTCTTGGCCTCGATGATGCGGTTTTCGATCTGGTCGCTCATGCCCAGGCCGTGGCGACCGCCGATCTCGTTGGCCTTGAGGATGAGCTCCACCGGGCTGGCGAAGGTCTGGCCGTTCAAGGCGACCGGCTGGCCTTCTTCGAACCGCACCGTGACCTCTTCGGCCTTGACCACGCAGTCGTCCCGCCAGAACGGCACGCCCATGATGGGGTTGACGATGCGGATGCCCGAATTCAGAAACTCCAGGTCTTTCGCCTCGTGGGTGGCGCCCAGCATGTTGCTGTCGGTGCTGTACGCTTTCTCGGCGCTCATCTTGTAGCCAAAACCGTGGGCCGTCATGAAGGCACTCATCTCGGCCCGGCCTCCCAGTTCGTCGATGAAGGTTTGGTCGAGCCACGGCTTGTAGATGCGCAGCGAGGGGTTGGTCAGCAGGCCATAGCGGTAGAAGCGCTCGATGTCGTTGCCCTTGAAGGTGGAGCCATCGCCCCAGATGTGGACATCGTCTTCTTTCATGGCCGCCACCAGCATGGTGCCGGTCACGGCACGGCCCAGCGGGGTGGTGTTGAAGTAGGTGATGCCCGCCGTGCTGATGTGGAAGGCACCCGACTGCAGGGCCGCGATGCCTTCGTGCGCCAGGGGCAGGCGACAGTCGATCAGCCGGGCTTTTTCCGCGCCGTATTCCATGGCCTTGCGCGGGATGGCGTCGTAGTCCGGCTCGTCGGGCTGGCCGAGGTTGGCGGTGTAGGCGTAGGGCAACGCGCCCTTGAGCTTCATCCAGTGCAGCGCGGCGCTGGTGTCCAGGCCGCCTGAAAAAGCGATGCCGACCTTCTGGCCGACGGGAACGTGTTGCAGGATCGTGCCCATGCTGTTCAACCAAAGTGGCAGATGTAGTGGTAGCTCTCGGCCACCCGGATCTGGAAGCTGGAGTTTCCGGGCACGCTGAACGTCTCGCCAGCCGCCGACTTGGCCCAGGTGTCGCTGCCTGCGAGCTTGTATTCGCACGCGCCCGCTGTGCATTCCATGATCTCCGGGGCAGCCGTGTTGAACGTCAGGGTGGCGGGAAGGATCACGCCCACGCTCTTTTTGGTGCCATCGGCCAGCGTGATGCTGTGGCTGACGCACTTGCCGTCGAAGTACACATTGGCTTTGGTGGCGACAGAAACGCCGTCAAATCGTTCGGTGGTCATGGGGAGGCCAAGCAAGGCTGGTGGTTGAAGGGAGCCTGCGATTTTAGCGGGGTGGTCACCCCGAGGCGCCGCCCCCGCGTTCACTGGGATTTGGCCCATCGGGTAGGCTGGGACACCGCCCAGGTTGGCCCCTGCGCTGTGCGGGTTGAATCCGCCGCGCCCCTGTTCGCGTATGTCACCCAACCGGTTTGTTCCCCATGGCGCCCGATCTCATCGACACCTCCCCCCCTGCCCGCACCGCTCGCCCGACCGAGGCCCACACCGACACGCAGTTGACGCACCTGTTGCAGCGCATCGCGCCGCGCGACGCCGACGCAGCCCTCGCACTGCGGGAGCTGTACGACCTGACCTCCCGGCGGCTGTTCGGCGTGGCGCTGCGGGTGCTCAATAACCGGGAGTGGGCCGAAGACGCGCTGCAGGACGCCTTTCTCAACATCTGGCGCGTCGCGGGCGATTACCGCTCGGTGCTCAGCCCGCCGTTGGCATGGATGGGGGTCATCGTGCGCAGCCGGGCGCTGGATTTTCTGCGCCGCCGCGCGAGCGAGCGGCTCGACACCGCCGTTGAACTGGGTGACGCGCTCAGCGACACCCTGGCCAGCGACGCGGTCGGCCCGATGGAGCTGGCCCAATCCAGCCAACAGGCGACCGCGTTGTGGCAATGCCTGGGCCGTCTGGAACGCAAGCAGCGCGAGGTCGTGAGCCTGGCCTACCTGCGCGACCTCAGCCACAGCGAGCTCGCGGTCCAGCTCCGCTTGCCGCTGGGCACCGTGAAAACCTGGATCCGCCGCGGGCTGGCCCAACTGCGCCAGTGCCTGGCCCACGTCGGCTGACCCCACCCCCACACCGTCTCACCGCCGCACCACCATGAACCTGACGCAACACCCCGAACTGCTTGAACAACTCGCTGCCAGCCATGCTTTGGGCACGCTGCGCGGCGGCGCCCGGCGCCGATTTGAAGCCCTGGCCCGCGACAGCGCGGTGGTCCGCACGCAGGCCCTGTTGTGGCAGGAGCGCCTCGCGTCTCTGACCGAGCTGACCCCCAGCGAAGCGCCGAGCCCCAATGTCTGGAAACGGATCGCCCACCGCGTGGCACTGGAGCGCCGAGCCGTCCAGGGCGCACAGACGGCGCAGGCCAAGGTGGCCCCGGCC
This sequence comes from Comamonadaceae bacterium, assembly GCA_027490925.1. Classification (GTDB taxonomy): domain Bacteria; phylum Pseudomonadota; class Gammaproteobacteria; order Burkholderiales; family Burkholderiaceae_C; genus PCRC01. Next base: position 8,800 of record JAIXXF010000018.1, on the reverse strand, counting down.
GAGCCAGCCCGCGCGCGCTGGCGTTTTGCTTGGCCGATCGGTGCCTGGCGCGGCGCGGCCATCGCGGGCGCTGTGGCCAGCGTGGCGGGCGTGGTGGTGGGGATGCGGCAGCACCAGGAGATCGGGGCCTTGTCCAACCAGCTGGCCTTGGCAGGGCAAGACCATCTGGTCTTGGCCCAAAAGGCGGAATCGCTGTCGCTGCAAAACGCGCAACTGCTCGATCAAGTCGCGGCGCAGCCAGACATCGCTTACGTGGCGGTGTTGGCCGACGGCAAAGCGCAGGCAGCCATGCTGGTCACCTTGGACGCCCGACAGCAGTCGTTGCAATGGAAGTCGGTGGCTGAGCACCCCATCGCGCCCAACAAATCGTTGCAGCTGTGGGCCCTGCCCACAGACGGCACACCGACTTCATTGGGTGTTCTGGGCGAGCGGCCAGCGGAGCGCTTCAAGGTCAATGTGCCGCAACTGAGCAGGGTGCCAGCCCTGGCCGTCAGCTTGGAGCCCAAGGGCGGCGTGGCCCAGGGCGGTCCGACCGGCCCCGTGCTGTTCTCAGGCCGGGTGTTGACCACGCGCTGAAGACGGCGGCAGCGCCAGGCGGAGCAATCGCCGCCACGACAACAACGCAACGGCGCCCAAAAACAGCACCGGCGCCCAAGGCGCCGGTGTTTCAAACGCCTATTGGGCGCGTCTCTTGGTCAGCGGCTGTTCTAACGCCAGTGGCCTCGCCCGCTGGAGTACCCAAAATTCAGGTTCACGCCCACCGGGGCGTAGTAGGGGCGCTGGTAAACCGGGTAAACCGGCACCGTGGCCGGGGGCGGGTAATACACCGTGCCGGGGTAGCTGGGCGCCACCACCACCGGTTGCGGCGCCGCTTGTGGCGCGACCGTGCCGCCCACCGGCGTCACCTGCACCGGTACCGTGGGGCCCGGGTCGTTCGGCATTTGCACCTGGTACTGTTTGCCCGCGTACTCGTACACCACGTTGTAGGCCACCGTGCGGTTCTCATAGAAAGTCTGGTTGCTGCATTGCTGCACGGTTTGGTACTGCGGAGGGCGCTCGCCTTCAATGCGGTCGCCCAACAACGCACCACCGAACAAACCGATCACGGTGGCGATGGCCCGGCCTGACCCATCACCCACTGCGTTGCCCGCCGCACCACCAGCGACCGCTCCCATGAGTGCGCCTGCGCCGGACTTGGGCTGCTGCACCAGCACTTGATGGTTGTTGCAAATCTGGCGCGGCACCGCTTGCTGCTGAACCACCGGGGTGCTTGAAATCACCCGCCCGTACTCTTGGCTGAGGGCTTGTCCCGGGGCTTGCGCGTGCACTCCCGTGCCGACGGCACCCAGCACCAACATCCACGTCCACTTGTTCATGGTCATCACCTTGTTCCTGTACCGCCCCCGTCGCCGAGGTGCTGGCATTTGGCATTCACGCTCTGGTCACCCGCATTTTCGCCGTTTGAGTGGCCGTCGTGCCACAAGTTCGGTAAAGGCGGTGTAAAAAAAGCCCATGTGTCACGGCGCACGCGCCGCCCATTCTGCGGGTTGGAAACCGACCGTCACCGCGCCGTCGCCCCAGACCACCACGGGCCGTTTGATCAGGCTGGGGTGGGCGGTCAGCACCGCCTGTGCGCTGGCGGCGTCCACCACCGCTGCTTGTGTGGCGGGGTCCAAGCGCCGCCAAGTGGTGCCCTGGCGATTCACCAGCGCGGCCCAGCCGACCGCGTCCATCCATGCCGCCAAACCCGGCGCGGGCACGCCTTGTTTTTTGAAGTCGTGGAACTGGTGCGCGACGCCGTGTTCGGTCAGCCAGGCGCGGGCCTTTTTGACCGTGTCGCAGTTCGGGATACCGTGTAGCGTGACCATGGCCCGATTGTGCCTGCGCGACAATCCGCCGATGAACACATTAGACGAATGGTTGGCTCATTGCGAGCGCCTGCACCCGGTCGCCATCGACATGGGGCTTGAGCGAACGCAACTGGTGGCCCAGCGGCTGGGTCTGACCTTCGACTGCCCCGTGATCACCGTGGCCGGTACCAATGGCAAAGGGTCGACTTGCGCGATGCTGGAGTCGATTCTGTTGCAGGCCGGGTACCGCACCGGCGTTTACACCTCTCCGCATTTGGTCCATTTTGTGGAGCGCTGCCGGGTAAGAGGGGCTCCGGTCAGCCCGGCCGAGTTGGTGGCCAGCTTCGCAGCGGTGGAGGCGGCACGCCAGGGCACCAGCCTGACGTATTTCGAGTTCACCACGCTGGCCATCCTGCACCACATGCAGCATTTGGGTCTCGACGTGGTGGTGCTGGAAGTGGGCCTGGGCGGGCGGCTGGACGCGGTCAATGTGGTGGACACCGACTGCGCCATCGTGACGAGCATCGACCTCGACCACACCGAGTTGCTCGGCCCGGACCGCGAAAGCATCGGACGCGAAAAAGCGGGCATCCTGCGACCCGGCAAGCCCGCGGTGGTGAGCGACCCAATGCCACCCCAAAGCGTGCTGGACCATGCCGCATTGCTCGGTGCCGACCTGTGGCGCCTGGGCGTCGATTTCAACTTCTCTGGCGACCAGCAGCAGTGGGGCTGGGCTGGCCGGGGGCGGCGTTACAGTGGCCTGGCCTACCCAGCCCTGCGCGGGGCCAATCAGTTGGTCAATGCCTCGGGCGCGCTGGCCGCGCTGCAGGCCCTGCGTGAACGCATCCCGGTGACCGCGCAGGCTGTGCGCAACGGTTTGGCCATGGTGGAGCTGCCTGGCCGCTTTCAGATCGTGCCGGGCCAGCCCACCTTGGTGCTGGATGTGGCGCACAACCCGCACTCGGTCGCGGCCCTCACTGCCAACCTCGACGCGATGGGTTTCTACCCGGTCACCCACGCGGTGTTCGGCGCGATGGCAGACAAGGACCTGGCCCCGATGTTGGCCCGCATCCAGCCGCTGGTGGACCGTTGGTACTTCACCGATCTGCCCACGCCGCGTGCGGCCACGGCCGCCGATCTGTCGGCCCGCTGGGCGGCGTTGCCGCCTGCGCCCGGTACCCCGCGTGACGTCTCGGCCAGCACGCACGGTGAACCCATGGCGGCGTTGCAGGCAGCCATCGCCACGGCGGACCCCGCTGATAGAATTGTGGTCTTTGGGTCGTTCTACACCGTGGGCGGCGTGCTGAAAGATGGTGTGCCGCGCCTGCACGCCAAACACCTGACCTGACACCTTCCGCCACCGCCGATCGCCCCGTCTGCACGCATGGCCTTTTTCAACACCCGCTTTCCTGCTCAGTCGGACGCGCGCGACCCCGCAGCGTCCGCCGACAGCGTGGAAGCCTTGCGTCAGCGCGCCAAGCACCGATTGATCGGCGCGGTGGTCTTGGTGGGTTTGGGCGTGATTGGTTTTCCGCTGTTGTTTGACACCCAACCGAGACCGGTGGCGGTGGACATCCCGATCTCCATCCCCGACAAAAACAAGGCCAAGCCCCTGGTGCCCCCAGCACCAGCGGCGGCCAACGGTCGAGTGTCGGCGTCTGCCAGCTTGGCTCCCTATGAACAGGTGGTCACTGACAAGGGCGCGGTCAAGCCCTCTGAAGCCAAAGCCAAGGCAGACACCCCAGTGGCCAAGAAAGAGGTGGTGCCAAGTCCCAAATCACTGGCTGCAGAGCCCAAGCCCAAGCCAGACACCAAGGCGGACGCCAAACCCAGGCCGGACGCCAAGCCCGACACCAAGGCCAAGGTCGACGATGGCGCTCGTGCCCGCGCGCTGCTGGCTGGCGACGACAAGGACAACGCCGACCGCTTCGTGGTGCAGATCGGCGCCTTTGCCGACGCCACCAAGGCCCGCGAAACGCGGCTCCGGGTGGAGGCTGCCGGGCTCAAAACGTACACCCACGTGGCCGAGACTGCCGACGGGCGGCGCATCCGCGTGCGCGTGGGCCCCTATTCGAGCAAGGCCGAAGCCGATCAGGCGGCCAAGAAGATCAAGTCCATCGGCCTGTCCGCGGCCATCCTGACCCTGTGATGGCCAACCTCACCACGGTGGACTGGTTGTTGTTGGCCTTGATCGGCTTTTCGCTGCTGCTCGGCGCATGGCGGGGACTGGTCTACGAAGTGCTCTCTGTGCTGGGCTGGCTCGCCGCTTTTTTTCTGGCCCAGTTTTTCGCCCCCAACCTGGCGGTCAAACTGCCCGCGTTGGCGGGCGCGGGCGAGCCGGTGCGGTACGCGGTGGCTTTTGTGTTGATTTTCATTGGCACCGCCTTTCTTGGCGGCCTGGTGGCATGGATCACCAAGAAGCTGGTGGAAGCGGTGGGCCTGCGGCCGGTGGACCGGGCGCTGGGTGCGCTGTTCGGCGCCGTGCGCGGCGTGATCGTTCTGCTGGGCGCGGCGGTGGTGATGAATGCCACACCGCTGAAATCCAGCCCATGGTGGCAGCAGTCGGCCGGCGCGGGTGTGCTGACCGGGGCGCTTAAGACCCTCAAACCGATGCTGCCAGACGCCTTTGGCAAACACCTGCCCTCCTGAACCAAGGACCCCAACATGTGCGGAATCGTCGGTGTTGTCAGCAACGCCCCCGTCAATCAGCTGATCTACGACGCCCTGCTGCTGTTGCAGCACCGTGGGCAAGACGCGGCTGGCATTGTCACGCAGCAAGAACGCAAGTTCTTCATGCACAAAGCCAAAGGCATGGTGCGCGACGTGTTCCGCACCCGCGACATGCGCGGGCTGCCCGGCACCTGCGGTTTGGGACAGGTGCGATACCCGACCGCTGGCAACGCGTTCAGTGAAGAAGAAGCACAGCCGTTTTACGTCAACGCGCCGTTCGGCATTGTGCTGGTGCACAACGGCAACCTGACCAATGCCAAGGCGTTGAAAACAGAGTTGTTCGTCACCGACCACCGGCACATCAACACCGAAAGCGACTCCGAGGTGTTGCTCAATGTGCTGGCACACGAGCTCGAAAAATCCACCCGCGGCCTGACCTTGAAACCCGAAGACGTGTTCACCGCCGTGCGCAACGTGCACCGGCGGGTGAAGGGTTCTTACGCGGTGGTGGCGTTGATCGCGGGTCACGGGCTGCTGGCCTTCCGCGACCCGTTTGGCATTCGCCCTCTGTGCATCGGGCGCAGCAGCGAGTCCATCATGGTCGCCAGCGAGTCGGTCACGCTGGAAGGCACCTCACACCAGTTCGAGCGCAATCTGCTGCCGGGCGAAGCGGTGTTTGTCGACCTGCAAGGCCGCTTGCACGCGCAGCAGTGCGCGGACCATCCCGCGCTCAAGCCGTGCATTTTTGAGTTCGTCTACCTGGCCCGCCCCGACTCGTCCCTTGATGGCATCTCGGTGTACCAGGCCCGGCTGAATTTGGGCGAGTCGCTGGCCAAACGGGTGGTGTCCACCGTGCCGCCAAGTGAGATCGATGTCGTGATCCCGATCCCCGAGTCGAGTCGTCCAAGCGCCACGCAACTGGCCCACCTGTTGGGCATTCCGTACCGGGAGGGCTTCGTCAAAAACCGCTATGTGGGCCGCACCTTCATCATGCCCGGCCAGGCGGTGCGCAAGAAGTCGGTGCGTCAGAAGCTCAACGTCATCGCCAGTGAGTTCGTGGGGCGCAACGTGTTGCTGGTCGACGACTCCATCGTGCGTGGCACCACCTCCAAAGAAATCGTGCAAATGGCGCGCGACGCCGGGGCCCGCAAGGTCTATCTGGCGAGTGCCGCGCCGCCGGTGCGGTTCCCCAACGTGTACGGCATTGACATGCCCACGCCCGACGAGTTGGTGGCCCACGACCGCACCGTGGACGAGGTGCGCGACATCATCGGTTGCGATGCGTTGATCTACCAGGACGTGGACGCGATGAAACGCGCGGTGGAGAAGGCCGCACCGCCCGCAGGGAGCGCGATCGCGGGGCCCTTGGCTGGTTTTGACGCGTCCTGCTTCGACGGCATTTACGTCACAGGCGACATCACCTCCGAGGAGATCGCGCGTTTGAACGAAAGCCGCGTGTGCAGCGATGACCATGGCGGCGAAGACACGTCCCGCCTCTCGTTGCCCAATTCGAAGCGCAGCGCACAGGAGGCATGACTGTGAGTCACACCCCTCTGCCACCAGGGCTGCACCTGGACACGCTGGCCGTGCGCGAAGCGGTGCCCAAAAGCCAGTTCGGTGAGAACTCCGAGGCCTTGTACCTGACGAGCAGCTTTGTACAGCCTGACGCAGCCACAGCGGCCCGGCGCTTCGCCGGCGAAGAGGATGGCTACATCTACTCCCGTTTCAGCAACCCCACCGTCGCCAGCTTCGAGCAACGTTTGGCGGCGCTGGAGGGCACCGAAGCCGCCATCGGTACCGCCAGCGGCATGGCCGCGGTGTTGCTGCTGTGCATGGGCTTGTTGAAGGCGGGCGACCACATCGTGTGCTCCCAAAGCGTCTTCGGCTCGACCATCAAGCTGATCGCGGGCGAGTTCGGCAAGTTCGGTGTGCAGAGCAGTTTTGTGGCGCAAACCGATGTGTCGGCGTGGCGCCAAGCGTTGCAACCCAACACCAAGTTGCTGTTCGCTGAGACCCCCACCAACCCGTTGACCGAGGTGTGCGACATCGCCGCCTTGGCCGAGGTGGCCCACAGTGCCGGGGCCTTGTTGGCGGTGGACAACTGCTTTTGCTCGCCGTCCCTGCAGCAACCGGTGAAGTTCGGCGCCGACCTCATCATCCACTCGGGCACCAAATACCTCGACGGTCAGGGCCGGGTGGTGGCGGGCGCGATTTGCGGCCCCAAGAAATTGATCGACGAGAAGTTCACCCCGGTGATGCGCAGCGCTGGCATGAGCCTGTCGGCGTTCAATGCCTGGGTGGTGTTGAAGGGGCTGGAAACGCTGGGCATCCGCATGGAGGCTCAATCGCGTCGTGCGCTCGAGCTGGCGACGTGGTTGGAATCGCACCCCAAGGTCGCCCGCGTCCATTACCCGGGTCTGACGTCGCACCCACAACATGCATTGGCCATGGCGCAGCAGTCGGGGCAGGGTGGGGCGGTGTTGTCTTTTGACGTGGTGGGTGACGACCCCCAAGTGTCGCGGCGTAACGCCTTCCATGTGATCGACAGCACCCGCGTGTGTTCCATCACCGCCAACCTGGGCGACACCAAAACCACCATCACCCACCCGTCGAGCACCTCCCACGGGCGCCTCACAGAGCCACAGCGGCAAGCCGCAGGCATTCAGCAGAGCCTGGTGCGCGTGGCGGTCGGCTTGGAGGCCGTGGCCGACTTGAAAGCCGACCTAGCGCGCGGCTTGGACACCCTTTGACCGCTCTCCGATGACCCACAGCACCCCCCCGTCGGGCGCGCGCGTTCGCACCCGCTTTGCCCCTTCGCCCACTGGCTTTATCCACCTGGGCAACATCCGCTCCGCGCTGTACCCGTGGGCCTTTGCCCGGTCCCAGGGCGGCGACTTCATCCTCCGCATCGAAGACACCGACCTGGAGCGCTCCAGCCAAGCCGCGGTGGATGTGATCATCGAAGGCATGCGCTGGCTGGGCCTCGACCACGACGAGGGCCCCTACTACCAAATGCAGCGCATGGACCGTTACAAGGCTGTGCTCAGCGAACTGGAGGCGGCTGGCCATGTCTACCCTTGCTACATGGGCGTGGCTGAACTGGACGCCCTGCGCGAGCGGCAAATGGCGGCCAAGGAGAAGCCGCGTTACGACGGCACCTGGCGCCCCGCGCCCGGCAAAACCCTGCCACCGGTGCCTGAGGGCGTGAAGCCGGTGTTGCGCTTCAAAAACCCTCAGGGCGGGGTGGTGGCTTGGGACGACAAGGTCAAAGGCCGCATCGAGATCAGCAACGACGAGCTGGACGATCTGGTCATTGCCCGCCCCGATGGCACACCCACCTACAACTTCTGTGTGGTGGTTGACGACATCGACATGGCCATCACCCATGTGATCCGCGGCGACGACCATGTGAACAACACGCCACGGCAGATCAACATCTTCCGCGTACTCGGTCAGGAGCCGCCGGTGTACGCCCACTTGCCCACGGTGCTCAACGAGCAGGGCGAGAAAATGAGCAAGCGCAACGGCGCCAAGGCCGTCACCCAGTACGCGGTGGAGGGTTTTTTGCCCGACGCGATGGTCAACTACCTGGCGCGCCTGGGCTGGAGCCACGGGGACGACGAGATTTTTTCCCGCGAGCAATTCCTGGCGTGGTTCAACTTGGACCATCTGGGCAAAAGCGCTGCCCAATTCGACGAAGCCAAGCTGCGTTGGGTGAATGCCCAACACCTCAAGGCCATGGCCGACGACGCCTTGGCGCCGCTGGTGGCCGCTCACCTGCACGCTCGCGGTGTCGACACCGACGAGCGCCTGCCAGCGATTTGCGGTTTGTTGAAAGACCGGTGCGACACCACCGTGACTCTGGCCGATTGGGCGGCCGTGTTTTACGCCGATGTCACCCCCAAGGCCGATGAGTTGGCCCAGCATGTGACTGATGCGGTCCGTCCCGCGTTGGCGTTGTTGTCCCAGCGTTTGGCCGACACGCCGTGGGACAAAGCCAGCATTGCAGCGACGTTGAAGTCAGTGCTGACGGAAGCTCAGCTGAAGATGCCGCAATTGGCCATGCCGGTCCGGGTGTTGGTGATGGGCACGGCCCAGACGCCGTCGCTCGACGCGGTGTTGGCGCTGTGCTCCAAAGAAACTGTGTTGAAAAGACTTGCCAAATCGTGAAGGGCGCTTTTTTCACGCTATAATTTGAGGCTCGAAAGCATGAAGCGCAAAATAGCGCTGAAGCCCAAAAGGCACGGGGGTATAGCTCAGCTGGGAGAGCGCTTGCATGG
>JAIXXF010000047.1 GCA_027490925.1 Comamonadaceae bacterium | reverse complement strand
GGCAAGCCCTGGGACAAGACCCCGCCGGCACCGGCCCTGCCGCCCGATGTGGCCGCCCGCACTGCGGCCAAATACCAAGAGGCGCTGGTGCGGCTGTCGGGCTCGGGAGCCCACTGAAAAAGACCGCAGACCCGGCACCGTCGGGCTTGCCAAGATCAGTTCACAGTTGAGGTCGGGCGCACCGAGCCCCAGGGCCTGTGACAGGGCCTGTGACAGGGCCTGTGACAAGCCCTGGGCATCGAGAGCTGGAACCACAGCAGCCCACGCCTGAGCTGGGTCGCGGTTTTTGCGGGTGCACAGGCGCTGCTGGCCCGCAAGTTGTGCTCGTCATTTTGCAAAGCAGCGCTTGATCCTTCGCTCGCGCAATGCCCCCTGGCTTTAGTCAGAAGCGATTGGGTCCTTAGACTCGGCTCGATATTGACTCACCCAGGAGCGCCGCATGATCCCGCCGCAGTTCGACTACCACGCACCGCAGACCGTCAGCCAAGCGATCGCCTTGCTCCAGCAGCTCGGCCCAGACGCCAAGCTGCTCGCAGGCGGCCACAGCCTGCTGCCCATGATGAAGCTGCGCTTTGCGCAGCCCACGCACCTGATCGACATCAACCGCATAGCTGAGCTGCGCGGCATCAAGCAAGATGGTCAGACCATCGTGATCGGGGCCATGACCACCGAAAACGAGTTGATCGGCTCCGAGCTGCTCAAGCGCCATGTGCCGCTGCTGCCCGAGGCAGCCCAGCTGATTGCCGATCCGCAGGTGCGCAACCGCGGCACCATCGGGGGCGACATCGCCCACGGCGATCCGGGCAATGACCACCCGGCCTTGTCGATCGCACTCAATGCCTCGTTTGTCCTTGAAGGGCCGGGCGGGCGCCGCACAGTGGCAGCCGACGGGTTTTTTCTGGGCACCTACATGACGCTGCTGCAGGAAGACGAGGTGATGTGCGAAATCCGGGTGCCCGCTTTTGCACCCGACACCGGCTGGGCCTATGAAAAGCTCAAGCGCAAGACCGGCGACTGGGCCACCGCGGGCTGCGCGGTGGTGATGCGCCGCAGCGGCCAGACCATTTCACAGGTGCGCATCGCGCTGACCAATGTCGGGCCGACCGCGCTGCGCGCCGAGGACGCCGAACAGGCCCTGCTGGGCAAAGAGCTGACCGTGGCCACGCTGCAAGCCGCTGCCGATGCGGCCTGCGCCATCTGCGACCCCGCCGAAGACCTGCGCGGCGACATTCAATACAAAACCGCGATGGCCGGGCAGATGGTCAAGCGCGCCTTGACCAAAGCCTTCAGCCGCTGCAAGTAACAAAACCGGAGACACACCATGGCCAAGAAACTCATCAGCGTCACCGTCAACGGCCGCGTCCAAGAAAAGGCGGTCGAGCCGCGCACCCTGCTCGTTCACTTCCTGCGCGAGGAGCTCAACCTGACCGGCGCGCACATCGGCTGCGAAACCAGCCACTGCGGCGCCTGCACCGTCGACGTCGACGGCCAGTCGATCAAGAGCTGCACCCACCTGGCGGTGCAGTGTGAAGGCTCGCAGGTGCTGACCGTCGAAGGCCTGGCCAAGGCCGGCGTGCTGCACGCGGTGCAGGAGGGCTTCTACAAAGAGCACGGCCTGCAGTGCGGCTTTTGCACCCCCGGCATGCTCATGCGCGCCTACCGCTTTCTGCAAGAGAACCCCAACCCCAGCGAGGACGAGATCCGCATGGGCATGAGCGGCAATTTGTGTCGTTGCACCGGCTACCAAAACATCATCAAGGCGGTGCAGTACGCCGCCAAGAAGTTGCAAGAACAAGCGGCCACGGCCTAACAGGAGACAGCACCATGAATGCACCCGCACAAACTGCCGAAGCCCGCGAACTGGCCCTGGCCGGCATGGGCGCCTCGCGCCTGCGCAAGGAAGACGCCCGCTTCATTCAGGGCAAGGGCAACTATGTCGACGACATCAAGATGGCCGGCATGCTGCACATGGACATCGTGCGCTCGCCCATTGCCCACGGCCGCATCAAGAAAATCAACAAGGAAGCCGCGCTGGCCATTCCCGGCGTACATGCGGTGCTCACCGCCGACGACTTAAAGCCGCTCAAATTGCACTGGATGCCGACCCTGGCCGGCGATGTGGCTGCGGTGCTGGCCGACGAGAAGGTGCATTTCCAGATGCAGGAGGTGGCCATCGTGATCGCCGACGACCGCTACATCGCCGCCGATGCGGTCGAGGCGGTCGAGGTTGAATACGATGAACTGCCGGTGGTGATCGACCCGATCGAGGCGCTCAAGCCCGACGCGCCGGTGCTGCGTGAAGACTTGGCCGGCAAGACCGAAGGCGCCCACGGCAAGCGCGAGCATCACAACCACATCTTCACCTGGGAAGCGGGCGACAAGGCGGCCGCCGACGCGGCTTTTGCCAACGCGCCGGTCAAGGTCAGCCAGCACATGTACTACCCACGCGTGCATCCCTGCCCGCTCGAGACCTGCGGCTGCGTGGCCAGCTTTGACCCCGTGCGCGGCGAGCTGACCACCTACATCACCAGCCAGGCGCCCCATGTGGTGCGCACGGTCGTGAGCATGCTCTCGGGCATCCCCGAGTCCAAGGTGCGCATCGTCAGCCCCGACATCGGCGGCGGCTTTGGCAACAAGGTGGGCATCTACCCCGGCTATGTCTGCGCCATCGTGGCCTCCATCGTGCTTGGGCGGCCGGTCAAATGGGTGGAAGACCGCATTGAGAACATTTCGAGCACCGCCTTCGCCCGCGACTACCACATGGACGGCGAACTCGCCGCCACCCCCGAGGGCAAGATCCTGGGCCTGCGGGTCAACGTGGTGGCCGATCACGGCGCTTTTGACGCCTGCGCCGACCCCACCAAATTCCCGGCCGGCCTGTTCCACATCTGCTCTGGTTCGTACGACATCCCGGCAGCGCACTGCGAGGTCAAGGGCGTCTACACCAACAAGGCCCCCGGCGGCGTGGCTTACCGCTGCAGCTTCCGGGTCACCGAGGCGGTCTATCTGATCGAGCGCATGGTCGATGTGCTGGCCCAAAAGCTGGGCATGGACAAGGCGGCGATCCGCGAGAAGAACTTCATCAAGAAAGAGCAGTTCCCCTACACCAGTGCCTTCGGCTTTGAATACGACTCGGGCGATTACCACACCGCGCTCAAGAAGGTGCTCGATGCGGTGGACTACCCGGCGCTGCGCGCCGAGCAGGCGGCCAGGCGCGCCGACCCGAACAGCCCGACCCTGATGGGCATCGGCCTGGTCACCTTCACCGAGGTGGTGGGCGCCGGCCCCTCCAAGATGTGCGACATCCTGGGCGTGGGCATGTTCGACTCCTGCGAAATCCGCATCCACCCCACCGGCAGCGCGATCGCCCGCATGGGCACCATCACCCAGGGCCAGGGCCACCAGACCACCTATGCACAGATCATCGCCACCGAACTGGGCATCCCCAGCGAGGTGATCCAGGTCGAAGAGGGCGACACCTCCACCGCGCCCTACGGCCTGGGCACCTATGGCTCGCGCTCGACGCCGGTGGCTGGCGCTGCGATTGCACTGGCTGCGCGCAAGATCCACGCCAAAGCCCGCAAGATCGCCGCCCACATGCTCGAAGTCAACGAGGCCGACCTGGACTGGGAGATCGACCGCTTCAAAGTCAAGGGCGACGACAGCAAGTTCAAGACCATGGCCGAGGTGGCCTGGCAGGCCTACCACCAGCCGCCCGCAGGTCTGGAGCCGGGCCTGGAGGCGGTCCACTATTACGACCCGCCCAACTTCACCTACCCCTTTGGCATCTACCTGTGCGTGGTCGACATCGACCGCGCCACCGGCGAGACCAAGGTGCGACGCTTTTACGCGCTTGACGACTGCGGCACCCGCATCAACCCAATGATCATCGAAGGCCAAATCCATGGCGGCCTGACCGAGGGTTTTGCGGTGGCCATGGGGCAACAAATGCCGTTTGATGCGCAGGGCAATCTGCTGGGCAACACTCTGATGGATTACTTTCTGCCCACCGCAGTGGAGACGCCGCGCTGGGAAACCGACCACACCGTCACGCCCAGCCCGCATCACCCGATCGGCGCCAAGGGCGTGGCCGAATCACCCCATGTGGGCTCGATCCCGACCTTCACCGCTGCGGTGGTGGACGCCTTCGCCCACAAGGGCATCACCCATCTGGACATGCCGCACAGCGCCTTTCGCCTCTGGAAGACGCTCAAGCAGCACCAACTCGACCTGTGATGAAAGCCCCCCATGGAAGTCAAACTTGACAAGCAATACCCGCTCGATGTGGATGCCCAGCGGGCCTGGCAGCTGCTGTGCGATCTGAAGGCGGTGGCCGGCTGCATGCCCGGCGCCCAAATCACCGAGCAGCTCGGTGAGGGCTCCTACAAGGGCGCTGTCAAGGTCAAGGTGGGCCCGGCGGTGGCCCAGTTTGCAGGGCAGGTCGATGTGCTCGAGACGGTGGCGGCCGAGCGCAAGATGGTGCTGCGTGGCAAGGGCGCCGACAAGGGCGGCTCATCGGCCAGCATGGACCTGACGGCAGTGATCTCAGAAGACCCGAACAACCCGGCGCACTGCATACTCAACGGCTCGGCAGCCGTGATCGTCAACGGCAAGTTCGCACAGTTTGGCGGCCGCATGATGGTTCAAGTCTCGGACATGATCCTGACCCAGTTCGTCGAGAACTTCCGCCAAACCGCACTGAGCCTGCCTGCGCCGGCCGGCGCAGGTACGGGTGCCATTGCTAGTGCAGGTACTGGCGTGGATACTGCAGCAGGTGCAGCGGTCAGCGCCGAGGCGGCTGCGCCGGTGCAAGGCGCCGCCCCCCAGGTGGCCAGCGAACTCAATGGCCTGGCCATCTTCTGGGCCTTGGTCAAGAGCTGGTTCAGCGGCCTGTTCGGCAAGCGGGCCTGAGCACCCGATGACTGCGCCCGGCGTCAACCGATTGCGCGAGCAACTGCAGGTCGCCGGCTACCTGGCCGATGAGGCCCTGGCCACCAGCTGCTGGCTGGCCCAGACGCTGGAGCGGCCGCTGCTGCTTGAAGGCGATGCCGGTCACGGCAAGACCGCGCTGGCCGGCGCCTTGGCGCAGGCGCAAGGGGCGCGGTTGGTGCGCCTGCAGTGCCACGAAGGCCTGGATCTGGCGCAGGCCGCCTACGAGTGGAATTACAGCCGCCAGCTCATGGCGATCCGGCTGGCCGAGACCAGCCAGGAGCGGCTGCAGGAAGCCGACCTGTTTTCGCGCCACTACCTGCTCGAGCGGCCGCTGCTGCAGGCCATCAGCAGCGAGCAGCCCTGCGTGCTCTTGATCGACGAAATCGACCGGGCCGACGAAGCCTTCGAAGCGTTTTTGCTGGAGGTGCTGGCCGAGTACCAAATCACCGTGCCCGAACTGGGCACGCTGCGCGCCCGCCGGGTCCCGTCGGTGCTGCTGACCAGCAACGGCACCCGCGAACTCTCCGATGCGCTGCGGCGGCGCTGCCTCTACCATTACCTGGACTATCCCACGCTCGCGCGCGAGGTGGCGATCGTCAAAGCCGCGCTGCCCGAAGCCGACGCCGCACTGGTCGAAGAGGCGGTGCAATTTGTGCAGCGCCTGCGCCGCGAAGACCTGGCCAAAACCCCGGGCATCGCCGAGACGCTGGACTGGGTGCGCGCCCTGCACCGCCTGCATCCGCAGGCCCTGCCTGAGGACATGACGGTGCTGCTGCTGACCTTGGGCTGCCTGCTCAAAACACGCGAAGACCGCTTCTTGCTCAGCCCCGAGCGCGCCCGCCAGCTCATTGAAGGCCGGCGCAGTGTGGGCGTGGCCGAAAAGGCCTAGGTCCATGGACGCGCTGCTCTCGCCCCTGCCCCTGAGCGAGCGCCTGGCCGGCTTTGCCGCGCTGCTGCGCGAACACGGCATGAAGGTCGGCCCCGGCGAGCAGCGCGACATGCTCAAAGCCGCCCAGGCGCTGGGCAGCTTGAAGCCAGCGCCGCTGCAAGCGGCCTGGCGAGCGATTGCCTGCAGCAATGCGCGCGACTGGCGCCAGTGGCCGGCGGTGTTCGAGCAGTACTGGCTGCCGCACACCATCAAGGGCACGGTCAAGGTCAGCGGCCAGAGCCGGGCCCGGCGCGACCTGCGCAGCCAGGTCCATCAGATGCACCAAGACATGGACGCGGCCACCGCACCCGGGCCGGCGCAGCGCCCGGGCCTGGCGTCAAGCGATCAGCCGGGCAGCGAATCGTCCACCGAACCAACGCCGATGCAGCGCGCTCAGGGAGGGGCCGGCCGCGACCTGCCGCAGGCCTTGCATGACCGCAGCAGCCAACTGTGGATGCCGCAGGACTTGCACGCGCTGCAGCAGCTGGCCCGCCAGATCGACCAACAGCTCAAGCCCCAGCCCACCCGCCGCTGGCAAACCCATCCACAGGGCCGACGGCTGGACTTGCGCCAGAGCCTGCGCCGCAGCGTGGCCCATGGGGGCCTGCCGATCGCACCGGCCTGGCAGCGCAAGCGCACCCGGCCGCCCCAGCTCTTCGTTTTGGTGGATGTGAGCCGATCCATGGAAGCGCACGCGGCGTTTTTTCTGCGGGTGGCGCGGGCGCTGGCGCAGGCGGCCAAGGCGCGGGTTTTCGTCTTTCATGTGCGGCTGGCCGAGGTCACGCCGCTGATGCACAGCGACAGCGCGGCCGTGCAAGAAAAAATCAATGCCGTGACCGCCGGCTTTGGCGCGGGCACCCGCATCGCCGCCAATTTGCAGGAGTTCGCACGCCGGCATGCCCGCGGGCAGCTGGGCCGCCATGCCCGGGTCTGGCTGCTCAGCGACGGCTTCGACACCGATGCGCCCGATGAGCTGGCCAAAGTGCTACAAAGCTTGCGTGGGCATGGCGCGCGCATCACTTGGTTCCACCCGACACGCCAGCGGCCGGCCTCGCTGGCTCTGACCCAGGCGCGCACCCTGATCGATCGTTTCATTCCCCTGGCCAGCCTGGCCGACCTCGCCCGCGCCCGGCCCCTGCTCCACTGAAAGGGCAATCCCATGACCTCGCAAAATTGGCTCCACATCGCCCATGAACTGCACAGCCGCCAAACCCCGTTTGCCCTGGTCAGCGTGCTGCGCGTGAGCGCGCCCACCTCGGCCAAAGCCGGCGACAAGGCGGTGGTCACCGCCGACGGCCAGATCCACGGCTGGATCGGTGGTGGCTGCGCCCAGCCGGCGGTGATCAAGACCGTGCGCGCCGCGCTGAGCGACGGGCAGGCGCGCAGCATCCGCATCTCGCCGGCGCAAGAGTCGGGCGAGCAGCAACTGAGCGATGTGCTCGAGTTCGGCATGGCCTGTCACTCGGGTGGCACGCTCGAACTGTTCGTCGACCCGGTGCTGCCCCTGGCCAGCCTCACCGTACTGGGTGACTCGCCGGTGGCCCGCGCCCTGTGCGACCTGGCCCCGCGCGTGGGCTTTGCGGTCCATCTGGTGGCCCAGGGCGCGCAGGCCCAGGACCATCCGGCCGCCAGTCGGGTGCTGGCCAGCGACGATGCCGCCCAGACTGCTGCGGCGCTGGGCACCGGCGGCTGGGTGGTGGTGGCCACCCAGGGCCGGCGCGACCTGCCGGCCCTCAAGGCCGCGCTGGCGCTCAGGGCCAGGCGCACCTGGTTCGTGGCCAGCGCGCGCAAAGGCGCGGTGCTCAAAGAGTCCCTGATCGCCAGCGGCGAAGACGCCAGCCGGGTCAACGCCATCGTCGCGCCGGCAGGCGCCGCCATCGGCCCACAGACGCCGGAGGAAATCGCACTGGCCGTGCTCGCCGCAGTGGTGGCGGCCCGGCGCTCGCAGGTCAATGAAGCTGTGGCCCTTTCGGCGCCACCGCCGGCCGGCGCCTGCTGCGGCGGCGCCTCTGCGGCCAGTCGGGCCAATAAGTCTCATACGGCTGGTACGGGCGATACGGCAGAAACCGCCCATGCGCCAGCGAGTGTCCAGGGCAGCCCGTCCCATAGCGGGGTAGCCCTTGCTGCTGAGTCGGCTGCAACCGAGCGGGCAGCGCCCGCCGCTTCTTCCTGCTGCGGGGGCTGAGCACCATGGGCTGTATCCTCAAAGGCGGTGGTGGGCTTTACAGCCGCTTGGTGGTCGGCGGTGTGCTGCTGGCCGCTGGCAGCGCCTCGCGCATGGGCCGCAAACCCAAGGCCTTGCTCGAACTCGGGGGCGTGCCTCTGATCCGGCGCCAGCTGATCGCGCTGTCGGGCGCCGGCCTTGATGAGTTGGTGGTGGTGCTCGGGCACCATGCCGAGCACCTTGAGCCCCTGGTGCGCGACTTTCCGGTCACGCTGGTGCGCAACCCTCAGCCCGACCAGGGCCAGGTGTCATCTCAGCGCCTGGGACTGCAAGCGCTGTCGGGCAAACTCGACGCAGTGATCGTGGCCCTGGCCGATCAACCTTTGGTCGGCGGGCAAGACTACAACGACCTGATCGGCGCCTACAAGAAACGTCCCGAAGGCACCGCAGTGGTTGTGCCCACCGTCGACGGCCTTCCTGGAAATCCGGTGATGTTCAGCGCCGATGTCTTGCAATCGGTGCTTGCCGGTCAGGCCCAGCTCGGCTGCAAGCAGTGGCAGGCGCAAAACCCACAGGCGGTATACCACTGGGCCACCCCGAACAAGCGCTATCGGCAAGACGTAGACAGCCCAGAGGACATCGAACAGCTGGCGCAGCAGACCGGCCACCGACTGCGCTGGCCAGCGGCCTGGCAGGACGGCGCGCCCCAAGCGGCTTGAACCTCAGGACGGCCCGCCGCATGGACACACCACCGGCCCGACAGCAGCTTCGGCTTTGGCCGACGCCGCTGGGCGTTTACCAATGGCCGCAGGCCAGCGCAGCCAACGAGGTGCTGGTGCGCGTGCTCAGCGCCATGCGAGCCACCGACCCGAGCCGAGCGCCCGGTCAGGCGACGCCGGCCTTTTACGCCAGCCGCGACGACCTGCTGCAGCGCATTGATCTGCCCGAATGGCAGGCCCTGCTGCGCTTGATCGTTGAAGGCATACGCGATACCGCGGCCGACGCCAACGGCGGGTGGGGCGAGCCCGGTGCACCTGCACCGGGTCTGCGCATAGCCATCGAAGGCCTCTGGTTTCAGATCAGCAACCGGGGCGCGCACCACGACATTCACACCCACGGCAACTGCTCCTGGTCGGGGGTGTACTGCGTGCAGGTGGACGAGGACGCAGCCCGCTCGGCGCACCCGGTGTTTGGCACGCTCAACGGCATCACCCGTTTTTACGGCCCGCACTTCAACCAACTCGGCGGCGCGCACATGGACATGGGCTCGGCCTATCTGCAGCAGCCGCACATCGACTTGCCGCCACGGCCCGGTCAGTTGGTGGTGTTTCCGTCCTGGCTGGCCCACCAGGCCATGCCCTACGAGGGCAGCAGCGATCGCATCATCGTCTCCTTCAACGCCAGCGTGCATGCCGCGCAGGGCAGCAACCAGCGCCACGCTTATGCACGCGGCTAAGGCCCTGAGCCCTGCACCGACCCTGCTGGACTGGGGCCGGCTGTGGGCCCAGGTGAGTGCTCGCTCTGCGCTGCTGCACGCGGGCTGGCTGGTGCAGGCGCAGCTGGGCATGATGCTGTCCTGGTCCTGGTTTGGCGGCCTGGGGGGCGTCGCCTTGTGGTGGGCTTTGCTCGCCCTGTGGCCCAAGGCCCGTGCTCGCCCCAGCCCGGCTGCATTGATGGGGGCGGCACTGGCCGCTTGCGTGGGCCTGGTGCTGGCCATGCTGATGGGCCAATCGGTGGCAGGCTTGCTCGGCTGGGGCTTGCATATCCTGGCCTGGGCCTGGCTGTGCAGCCGCCTGCCCCGGGCGCCGGAGGGCAGCACGCCGGGTTGGCAAACGCAGGGCTGGCTGGGCCTGCTGGGCGGCATGTTGCTGGCCGCCGGACTGGCCGCCAGCCCCGAACTCTGGCAAGCGCGCTGGCCGCTGCTGTGCGCACTGCTGCTGGCAGCGCCCTGGCTGGCCGGACAGGCTGCGCCCCCGCTGGCCTGCGCTGGGGCCGAACCCATGGACAGGCCCGACCCCGCCATGGGCCTGATGATGGGCAGCCTCTTGCCCATGAGTGGGTGGTGTGCCAGCCAGGGCTGGAGCGGATCGCAGTCGCTCACCCTGCATTTGTGCGCAATGGTCGCTGGCGCATGGCTGGCCTGCCGACTCGCGGATCTGGGCCTGCGCTCGGTCAGCCCAGCCTGGGCCTGGGCGGGCGCCGCAGTTCTGTGCGTGCAAGGCAGTGCGCCGGCCATGCTGGCAGCGGCAGCGCTGGTGGCCGCCGGCTCGGCCTTGCGCGGCCACGCGGGCTCAGGCGCATGGGCACTGGCCGGCTGCGTGCTGCTTTTGTCAGTCGGCCACTGGAGTGCGACCTGGGGCCCCGACGCGCTGCGTCTGGCCATGCTGCTGGCCTTGGCTTTGGCCCTGCTGAGCTGCATGCGGGGCATTGCAGGCCCTAAACCTCAAGCCTAAGCCCGACCGTCTGGGTGGCTTGTCTGCTGCCAAGGAGCTCTGACACCGTTGTGCTCACCGGACGGCCATCGGGCTGGCCCGGTGCCTACGCCTTATTCGGCCACGGCCCACGTGGCGCTTAAGGGTACGGACAGAAAAGCGACCCCGGTGCAAACACCGCAGGTCGCCTGATGGCACACGACACCCGGCCCGG
>JAIXXF010000033.1 GCA_027490925.1 Comamonadaceae bacterium | reverse complement strand
GCATGAGCCACACGGGGGTGTGTTCGGTGGCTTGGCGCCAGCAGGCGCGCAAAAAGGTGTCGTTTCGCACTGGGGCAGGGGCTGCAGGCTCGGTCATGGGGGGATTGTGGCAGGGCAAAGGGGGGGCTTGAACAGCGGCAACACCCCTTGGGGTGCTGGGTGGCCGCTTGTGCCGCCTGAAACAGGTTTGCGAGGTGACCACGCGTGATCGTGCATTTTCTGCACCATTTGTGCGTGCACTGGTCCGGTGCGGCATGTTTCAGCACGCCTGTTGCGACCGCAAAATCGACCAAATCGGTGCCGAACAGTTGCATGGACGATGGCTGGCACTGGCTTTGGCGCCAAAACTGGAACGAGGCGTAGGGTTTGTCAACTAGTTCACGCTAAGGGTAGCCACGGGTTGCCAAACCAGACTAATACCTTTGTTAACATACGCACCAGAGCTAGACAAGCTTGTAAGCCCATCGAGTTACCCGATGGTTTTGGACCCAACCAGACAACAGGTGCCACCATGCAAAGCAACTATGAGATCCCCGGCGACAAACTGATTGCCGAAGCGACCGTCAGCAAGCCCTTCGACAGCCAGCAGACGCTGGACACCCTGGCCACCACGCCCACCGGCCCTGCTGGCCTTGGTGTGATCACCGAAGCGTCTCCTGGCACCCAAATCGTGCGCGACGGCGCCAACGTGCCCGTCACCAGCAAGCAAGCACTGGTGCCCGGTGACCGCGTGATCGTGCCAAAAGACGGTTTTGCCAATGTGGTGTTGCCGGGCCGACAGCCAGGCGAAGTGCCGATCACCGGCACTTTCACGGGCGGCTCTGAGGCCCTGGTCAATTTGAAGCCTGGCGCGAACGGCTTGGCAGACCAGTTGCAAGTGGAATTGGTCACAGGCGACCTGGTGGTCGCTGGCGCTGAAGAAACCGCCAAAGTCACCACCCTGGCTGTGAAGAAACCCGGTACCACCAGCGAAGGCGCAGGCTGGTTGTTGCCATTGGCTTTGGGCGGCCTGATCGGCGCGCTGGCAGCCAGCAACGACGATGACGACGACGACAATAACGGTAACGTTCCTACCCCTCCACCTCCCCCTCCTGCTCCGGTTCCTGCACCCGAGCCCGCCCCTGTTGGTCCAGGCTTGTTGGAACCAACCAACCAGCTCGTCACCGGGTTGGCCAACTCAATTAACAACGCCACGCAAAACGCGCCTGGCTTGAGCGGTCTGCTGGACACGGTAGCCATGACCGTGAACGCGGTCACCG
The DNA here is from genome assembly GCA_027490925.1 of Comamonadaceae bacterium. Taxonomy (GTDB): domain Bacteria; phylum Pseudomonadota; class Gammaproteobacteria; order Burkholderiales; family Burkholderiaceae_C; genus PCRC01. Next base: position 73,328 of record JAIXXF010000033.1, on the reverse strand, counting down.
ATACAGTTAATGGCCTCACCGAGACATCGACCGGTACCGACTTCAGCGTGCAAGATCCGAATTCACTTGACCCGATAGACGGTCTGTTGGGGCAGATCACCAGCGCCCTGGGCCAAGGATCTGCTTTGGTCGACCCATTGGCTGGTGCTGGCACCACCGCCGCTTTCTTGGGCAATCTGCAAACCCAGATCGACTTCGTGACCGATGGTCTGGCGAACTTGTTGGGCGACGACACCCGCGGCAGCAGCCTGCGCGACCTGCTCGGCCTGGGCTTGACCGACAGCGATTCACCCGTGAACGGAGACGGCTTGCTGGACCCAGCCGCTGTGTTGGTGGACGACCTGACCGACGGCCTGGACGACAACCTGCTGGAGATGCTGCAACTGTCTGGCGCGCTGGACGTAGTGGACTCCGCGGTCAACACCGTCGCCGATTTGGGCAATGAGATCCTGGACCCGCTCTTGGGCGACAAGTTTGCTGTTGGCAATGCCAACCCCTTCGATCCGCTCGACACCTTGGTCGATACGCTGACCGATGGCTTGGGCGAGCCCCTCAACGCATTGCTGACCCCGTTGGCAGGCAACGGCACGACCCTGGCTGTGGTTGAAAGCCTGGACAAGCAGGTGGACTACGTCACCGACGGCGTGAACACGCTGCTCGGTGGCTTGGCCGGTGGCTTGGGCGAGGGCGGTTCGCCGCTGGACGCCCTGCCGCTGGGCGGCCTGACCTCGCTGACCTCGTTGCTGCCCCTTCCAGGTGGTGACCAAGCCAATGGCTCGCCCCTCAGCGCGCTGACCAACCTGCTGGGTGGTCTGGGCGGTTTGGGCGGCTGATCTCGCCAGCCAACACTCAGGGCCGCAGGCCCTGACACACAAAGCCTGTCCCATTGGGGCAGGCTTTTTTTATTGGCAATGGCCTGAGCGTCTACCCCCGCGCGAACCGTGAACGACACAGCAACGACACGGTGTCAGTGGTGTGCGCCGCGGCTGCGCAGTTGCTTGACCAGTTGGTGCCAACCGGCCGCCTCCGCCAGCGTCAGCGCCGTTTCGTGCTGGCGGGTTCTCACGTTCACATTGGCGCCTTTGTCAACCAGCAGCCCTGCGATCTCTAAACTGCCGCCGGTGATGGCCAGCAGCAAGGGGGTGTTGCCCAGTGCGTCTCGCACGTTGAGCAACGCGCCGCGTCGGATCAGCGTGGCGGCCACGTCTTGGTAACCCACGGCGGACTTCCCGCACAGGCCACCAAGAGCGGCGCCAGACCCAACGTGTCCCGCTCGTTCACATCCACCCCGGCGCCCAGCAAAATCCTGGCGATGATGGTGTAGCCCCGCTTCAGGGCGAACAGCAGGGCCGGTGTGCCTTGCTCGTCGCGCTGGCAAACATCGAAGCCCGCTCGGATGAACAGGTCGATCACCTCGCGATGGCCTTGGTCCATCGCCCGCCAGAAGCTGGCCTGGTCAACCGAGATGCCGCGCTGTGCGAGCGCATCCACGGCCGCGTCACGGCGTTCGGCGACATTGAGGGTGCACAGCCTGCGGAAATCGCGCAAGGCATTGATGTCCTTGATCGCGGGCGACGTGAAACCCCGGCGACCGCCCCGCTTGTCGATGAGCAAGTCGTTCAGGTAGTCGTCGATCTCGGGCTGGCCCCACAAGAACTCCACTTTCTGGAGGATGTGGTCGTGGTGTTGCTCAAGGTAAGCCGGGTAGGCCTTGCCCAAACATTCAAGCAGGGGGTGTTTCATGGCAGACGGGGGCTCTCGCTGGGCGGTGCGTGAATTTTGGTCCGCAGGCCGCGGCCACGCTCCCCCGAAATACAGGCCTTTCGCCCCCCAGTCTTGATCGGCTCAAAACGCACCCGCCGCTGCCGGGCTCTGTGACAGGCACGCTGCCAGCGCTTGTTACAGTCTTGGTTTGGACACCTCTGGGGGTTTAGATGGCGAAACCAAACGCATGGGCCAGCAAGGTGCTGGCCTTGATCAAAGGCGGCAACACCGCAGCGGCGATCGCACAGATCAAAGTGGCCCCCAGCGTGAAAGACCTGACTGCGCTCAAAACCACCATGGTGTTGGGCCAGTTGACCGGCCGGTGGAAAGACGTGGACGCGGCGATCGCCGACAACTTGGCGCTGCTGTCGGCACCGCGCCTGCACCGGGCTCCCTGAGCGCACTCCCCCAGCCAAAGGCACCTGTTCAGGATGTGACCGGTCTGAACATTCCCATGCGGGCCAAGCACATTCAAGGCGACTTGAGCCAGCGGCCAAAGAAGTCGCCGAGGCCGCGCAAGGCCTCGGGCAAGGTGGGCTGCGGCGGTGCAGGCCGCGACCGGTCTATGGCGAACCGCGCCTGCGGATCAATCCAACGCTGCCTCAACGACTGCTGGAACACCTCCGCCACGATGGGCAAGGCGCTGCGGGCGCCGGGGCCCCAGCCGTCGCCCATGGCCAGGGCGCTGTCGTTGAATCCCACGCGCGCACCGGCCACCAGCTGGGGGTGCATCAGAATGAACCAACCGTCGGTGTTGTTCTGGGTGGTGCCGGTCTTGCCAGCCACGTCGGCGTCGATGCCGTAGCGGGTGCGTACGGCGCTGGCTGTGCCCTCGTCCACCGCGCCGCGCAGCACGTTCACCAACTCCAAAGCCTGAATCGGGTACATGGCGGGCTCGGGGATGGGCTCGGCAAAACGCTGCAGCACCTGGCCACGACGGTCTTCCACCTGCAGCACCAGCACCGGCGCAGTGTGGCGGCCCTCGTTCGCGATGGCGGCGTATGCGGTCACCATTTCGCGCAGGGTCACCGAGCTGGTGCCCAAGGCCAACGACGGCACCTCGTCCAACGCGCTGTCACGCACGCCCAACGCCCGGGCCAGTTGTGCCACGCGCGGCGGGCCCACCTGCATCATCAGCTGGGCGGTGATGGTGTTTTTGGACAATGACAGCCCATCGTAAAGGGTCATCGGCAGGCCCGACGGCGGGGCCTTGCCATCGGTGGGGCGCCACACCCCGCCGCCGGGGAGGGGAATGGCCACCACGTCGTCGACCAGTTCGTCGCCGGGCAGCCGCCCCATCTCAAACGCGGCGCCGTACACAAACGGCTTGAAGGTGGAACCAGGCTGGCGCCGCGCCTGGCCGACGTGGTCGAACTGTTCGGTGGCGAAATCCCGGCTGCCGACCCACGCCAACACCCGGCCACTGCGGGGGTCCATGGCCATGAAACCCGCTTGCAACGGCACCTTGTCCTGACTGCGCCTCCGTTGCCGGTCGGCCAGCGGCTGCAGGGCGGCCATCTGCCGGACCACGGCCTGCGTGGCCGCCTTCTGCATCTTGGCGTGCAAGGTGGTGCGCACCACCAGACCGTCGGAGTAGATGTTGAGGTTGCGCGCGTCGGCCCATTCGATCAGCCAGGCGCGCACCCACTGCGCCACGTGCGGGGCCAAGCCCTGCAGCGTGTCCTGGCGTTCAAAATTGAGCTTGAGGGCTTGCTTGGACAGCGCTTCGGCGCGGTCGGCCGTCAGGTGGCCGTGCTTCACCATCTGCCCGAGCACCACGTTCCGGCGCGCCTTGGCGCGCTGCGGGTTCTGCACTGGGTTGTAGTAGCTGGCGCCCTTGAGCATGCCGATCAGGGTGGCGGACTCCAGCACATTCAGACGGCTGGACGGTTTGTCGAAGTACGTGCGCGCCGCCATCTCGATGCCAAAGGCGTTGTAGAGGAAAGGCACGGTGTTGAGGTAAATCTCCAGGATCTCGTCTTTGCTGTAGACCGCCTCGATCTTGAGTGCGGTCAACGCTTCTTTGGCTTTGCGGTGGAGACTGACCGAGCGGCCGATCTCGTCTGGATAGAGGTTGCGCGCCAGTTGCTGGGTGATGGTCGAGCCACCTTGCCGGTCACCGCTGAGGGTGTGGACCACGGCGGCCAGCGTGCGCCACAGGTCGATGCCGTGGTGGCTGTAGAAGCGGTGGTCTTCGGTGGCGATCAGCGCTTGCACCACCGGCTTGGCTACGCTGTCGAGTGGCACCCACTGCCGGTTGATGCGTTTGAACTCGGCCAGCACCACACCGTCGGCCGACACCACGGCAGACGGCACCTCCGAGCGCACTTTGCGCAGATCGGCTGTGCTGGGCAACCACGCGGCCAGCGCGAGCAGGTAGACCAGCAAGCCCCCTGACAGCACCGCCACCGCCCGCAGCGGGTGGCGCCGCACGGCCACCAAAGCGGGCGTGACCCACCTGCGCAGAGGGGCGCCTATCCGGGCCCAGACTGGCGACAGGGGATTTGGCATGGCGGCGACTGTACCCTGCGGAGCGGGTGACTTTGAACCGCCCCAGCCATGAGCTGGTAACAAAATTCAACCGATGGAAAGCGTCGCACCCTCCTCCGCGCCCCATGCCACCCCGGCCTGCCGCTCTCTCCTTTGGGCGGCATGGGCGGCACCTGCCTTCAACCACCGGTGCGCTTGACGGTCAGGCCTTGTTGCGTGAGCAGGGCCACCACCCGGTCGGCGTGATCGCCCTGGATTTCGATCACGCCGTCTTTCACTGTGCCACCGCTGCCACAGTGGGTCCGCAGCTGTTTGCCCATGGCCACCAAGGCGTCTGGTGTCAATGCCAGGCCGCGCACCAGTGTGACGGCCTTGCCGCCCCTGCCCTTGGTCTCGCGGCCAACCCGTACCACGCCGTTGCCTTGGGGCACGGTGGCTTGCTTGCAGCGGCACTGGGCCACCGGCTGCCGACACGCGGGACACATGCGGCCGCTGTCGGTGGAGTACACCAGCCCGCCGCTGTTGCCTTTGTGCATGCCCATTTGTCCCCCAAGTGACCGCCACCGACTTGGTGGCGGCCAAGATTGTGACGCACAGGACGCCACCACACTAGACTGGCGAGATGAACACCATCTTCAAATTGGCCTGTTTGGCCGTGTACGTGGCGGCCCTGGCGGGCGCGGTCTGGCCGTTTCCGGGTGCGCTGTGGTTGCAGTACCTGGCGCTGGGGCTGCTGGCCATCCACGCCCTGGAACTGGCGGTGGCGCTGCCGGTCATCCGGCAGCAGCCGGGCCCGCTGATCGACGGCATTGCGCTGACGCTGCTGTTCGGTCTGCTGCACTGGGCCGGCCTGAACAAGCGGCCCCGCTGACACCCCTGGGTTCAGGCGCGCAGGCGGCGGGTGCGGAAGCTGCCCCAACCGCTGTGCACCACCGCGGCCAAAAAGGCCCACAGACCGCTCTCACGGGGCCGGGTTGGGCGGCCAGCGGCGATGCGTTGGAGCTGCCGGGTGTACCACATGACCTCCATCATGGCGGCGCGGTCCACCAAGGGAATGCCCGTGCGGATGCGTGCAACCTCCTGCGGGCTGTTTTGGCCGCGCAGCAAGGCCGCGGGCGCATCGGGGTCGATGGCCATCAGGCGGGCGATGCCCACCACGTCGAGCGCCCCGCTGTCCAATGCCGCGTTCATGCCCGCAGCGGTGCGGAAACCGCCCGTGACCATCAGCGGCACTTTGACGGTTTGGCGCAGTTGTTCGGCGAAGGTCAGGAAGTAGGCCTCGCGTGCGACGGTGGAGGCCTTGGGCGTGGCCGACGCACCCGACTTGTCGGCTTTCACGCCAGTCATGGCCGGTGCCTCATAGGTGCCGCCAGACACCTCGATCAAATCGATGCCCGCCTCGGCCAACGCCCGCATGGTGTCGGCAGATTCGGCTTCGTCCATGCCGCCGCGCTGGAAATCGGCCGAATTCAGCTTGATGCCCACCGGGAAGTCGGGCCCCACCTGGCGGCGGATCTCGGCGTACACCGCCAGCACAAAACGGCGGCGTTTCTCGGGGCTGCCGCCCCAGCCGTCGGTGCGCTGGTTGTGGTGCGGCGACAAAAACTGGCTCACCAGATAGCCGTGCGCGCCGTGGATCTGCACGCCGCTGAAACCCGCTTGTTTGCAAACGGCGGCGCTGCGGCCAAAGCGCTGAACGATGTCCAGAATCTCTGCCTCGGTGGCCTCGTGGGGGGTGTCAAAGAACGCCTGCAAATCAGGCCGGAAGGGCACTGCCGACGGTGACAGGTTGCGCCGGTTCAAGCCCTTGGGCGATTGCTTGCCGGGGTGATTGAGCTGTACCCAGATGGCCGCGCCCTGGTCGGTGGCGGCGCGGGCCCATTGGCGCAACAAAGGCAGGTCGGTGTCGTCCTCGATCACCACATTGCCCGGCTCGCCGAGCGCGCGGCGGTCCACCATCACATTGCCGGTCACCAGCAAACCAATGCCCGAGGCCGCCCAGCGCCGGTAAAGCGTCACCAGACGGGGGGTGGCGTGGTTGTCGTAAGTGCCCAAGGCTTCACTCATGGCCGACTTGGCCAGGCGGTTGCGCAGCACGCTGCCATTGGGCAAGGTCAGGGGCCGGGTGAGCGTTTGGGGCGAATGGGCGGCGTGTGGCGGTTTCATGGTGGCGTGACTTGGGGCTTGCGTGCGGTATTGATGAGGCGCTCGGGGGCGCCGGGCGGTCAAAGCGCCTGGGCCAAACGGGCAATGCCTTCTTCGATCTTGGCCACGTCGGCGGTCGCAAAACTCAGGCGCAGGGTGGTGGGGTCGGGGTGGGCGGCGTAGAACGGCGCCCCAGGCACGAAGGCGACGAGCTTTTCAATGGCGCGTTGGGCCAGCGCGGCGGCGTTGGCCGAGGTGCCGCCCGCGCCGGTGAGCCGGGCCCAGAAGAACAAACCGCCCTCGGGCTGGGTGAAGGTCAGCGCGTCGCCCAGCTCCCTCTGAAGGGCGTGGCCCATGGCGGCGGCGCGTTGCGCATACACCGAGCGCACCTTGTCCAGTGTGGCGGGCATGCGCCCGGCTTTCAGGTACTGGGCAGCGGTGGCCTGGGCGAAGGTGCTGGTGTGGGCGTCGCTGAACTGCTTGCACATGGTGGCCTTGGCCAGCAGGGCTGCGGGTGCCACCATCCAGCCCACCCGCAGGCCAGGGCTCAACACCTTGCTCAGGGAGCCGCAGTGCACTAGGCGCTCCCGGCTGCCAGGCACTTCCGCGCTCAGGGCCAGCAGGCTGGGGGGTGGCACGTTGCCAAAATAGAGGTCGCCGTAGGGGTCGTCCTCCACCACGATGGTGTTGTATTGCACCGCCAGCTCCAGCACCCGGCGGCGGCGTGCTAGGTTCAGCAGCGCGCCACTGGGGTTGCCGAAAGTGGGGATGAGGTAGACGAACTTCGGCTTGTGCTCGGCAATCAGTTGTTCGAGCGCGTCGGTGTCCACGCCCTGCCCGGCGTCGCCGGACAACAACGGCGCGCTGATGAGCTGGGCGCCGTACAACCGGAAGCACTGAATGGTGGCCAGGAATGTCGGGCCTTCCACGATCACTTTGTCGCCGGGGCTGATGAGGGTCTTGCCCAATAAGTCGAGCGCTTGCTGGCTGCCGGTGGTGACGATCAGCCCCTCGGGCGCGACCTGCGCGCCTTTGGCCTGCATGAACGCACTGACCTGCTCGCGCAGCGGCGGGTGGCCCTCGGTGGCGCCGTATTGCAGCGCAGCGCCAGGTTCTTCGGCCAAGGCCCTGGCGCTGGCCTCGCGGATGCCTTCCACGTCGAACATGGCGGCGTCGGGAAAGCCGCCCGCGAAGCTGATGATGCCGGGCTTGCCGAGCAGTTTGAACAGCTCACGGATCGCAGAGGTTTCGATCTGGTCAAGGCGGGAGGCAAATTGCATGGTCTGGGTGGGTGGTTCGGGGGGCTTTGGGTCACTGCTTTGCTATTCTTTCAATAGCAAATTCTGCAGATTTCACGTGGGCTAGGTACTAATTTTGCTTCAAAACCAGCCCTCGGGACCGAACGCTGCCATTTTGGGTCGATTGTGGCGATCAACGATCTGGCCTAGCCCAGCCACGCCCAGACTGGCCTGGCCCGGCCTGGCCCAAGCCGTTCCGGGTCAGTTACCGGGCGCGGGCAGCGGCAGCGGCTGGCCCACCGAGCTGGACGGCGGCGGCAGGCGCAGCCAGCGCGCCAGCGTGGGGGCCAGGTCCACCACCTCGACCCGGTCCGTGTACGCGCCGGGCTGTGCCCAACGGGGTGCGTAAAGCGCCATGGGGACATGGGTGTCATACGGGTGGGGAGAGCCATGGGTGGCGGCATAACTGTGGCCCACCATCCAGTGCGGCTGCAAGGCGAACTGCACATCGCCCGACACGTCTGGGTGCCAGGCACGACGCATGGCGGTGAAGAACGGCGCGGTTCGCGGTTCGCCCTGAAGCAACTCGCTGCGGGTGTAGGCGGCGGCCACGCCAGGCTGGGCCAGCACGGCGCGGCGGGCGGCCTCGGTAACGACCTCGGAGGCAAAGCGGGCATCGGCCACCAGCGTTTTGTTCACCAGCAAGCTGGCGCCAGAAAAACTCACCCACTGTCCGGGGCCGAATTGCGGCACCAGCGCCTCGTTGACCCGCGCCTGCAATTGGGACAAAGAGATGCGGCCGCTTGCCAGGCCCTGGCTGGCGCTGTGCTCCGGGGCGGACATGAAGCCGTGGTCGGCGGTGAGAACGGCAATGTACTGGTCGCGCCCCACGCGCGTGTCGAGGTCTTTGAAGAACGCCTGGAGCAGGCGGTCGAGCTGCAGCAGGTGGTCGTGTGAGATGCGCGACTCGGCCCCAAAAGCGTGGTTCACATAGTCGTGGCCCGACAGACTGATGGACAGAATGTCGGGCACGTCGTCTTGACCGAGTTGTTCGCCATCGATCGCGGCGCGCGCAAAGTCGAGTGCCAGTGCATCGCCGAACGGGCTTCGCAACAGGGCGCTGTAGTACGCGGGGCCAGGCGCTTCGTCGTCGGGTGCGTTCATGGCCATCGGCAGAGCGCCGCCCTTGGCGAACCACGGTTGGCGGTCGGGCAGTGACCGGGCGTAGGCGGCATCGGGCAGCAGCGGCGACCACGCGGTGTTGAAGTAGCGATCGGCGGGTTTGGCGGTGTGGAAATCGTTCACCCAGGCCGGGTGCTCGTCCATGTAGAAGGTGCTAGACGCGAACTGCCCGGTGCTGGCCATGTACATGTAGGCCGTGCCCTGTTGACCGGCGGTCAGAATGGCGCCCCGGTCTTTGCCCGACACCGCCACCACCTTGGCCCGTTGCTCAAAGCGGCGCAACACGTCACCCACGGTTTCGGCACGCAGGTTTTTAGGGCTGGTGCCGTCCAGCGCTCGGGTGGAGTGGCCGATGTAACGGGCACCCGCATCGCTGGTGCAGTAGACCGGGGTTTGGGTGATGGGGTCGCGCCAGTCGTTGCCGATGATGCCGGTGCGGTCGGGGTGGGCGCCGGTCAACATGGCGGCGTGGCCCGACGCCGTGACAGTGAACGCGTGCCCGTGGTGCGCATTGGCAAACCAACTGCCACGGTCGAGGAAACGGGCCAAGCCATCGGGCGCGAGCTGGTCGCGGTAGGCCAACATCTGGCGCTGCGGCAGGCCGTCCACCACCAACAGCACCACCAGTTTGGGGCGCGGCAAGGGGGGGGCGGGCGCTTGCGGTGCAGCCGCGCAGCCCACCAGCCATGCGGCACCGCCCACCACCACCACCAACCCCCACCTGCGTAGAACGCGCTTGAAATCTTGCATGCCGCGATGTTAGCCAACTGCGCACTCGGAATGCCGCGAGAATGGCGGCAACACCTCTGCAGACACCCCGATGAAACGCGATCAGATCGAAGCTTTTTTTGCCACCCTGAAAGCCGCCAACCCGCAGCCCAATACCGAGCTGGAATACACCACCGTGTTTGAGCTTTTGGCCGCCGTGTTGCTGAGCGCCCAAGCCACCGACGTGGGCGTGAACAAGGCCACCCGCCGTCTGTTCCCGGTGGCAGGCACACCGCAGAAAATCCTGGCGCTGGGCCTGGCAGGGCTGGAACAACACATCAAAACCATTGGTCTGTACCGCAGCACGGCCAAGCACCTGCTGGAAACCTGCCGCATCTTGGTGGCCCAGCACGGCGGCGAGGTGCCCCGACAGCGCGAGGCGCTGGAGGCCCTGCCCGGCGTGGGCCGCAAAACCGCCAATGTTGTGCTGAATGTGGCCTTTGGCGAGCCCACCATGGCGGTGGACACCCACGTTTTTCGGCTTGGCAACCGCACGGGGCTGGCGCCGGGCAAAACGCCCCTGGCGGTGGAAGCGAAGCTGATGAAGCGCATCCCGCCCGCTTACCTGGTGGACGCGCACCACTGGCTGATCTTGCATGGCCGCTACGTGTGCCAGGCTCGCAAGCCGCTGTGCGGGCAGTGCACTGTGGCGGCGCACTGCGGTTTCAAAGCCAAAAACAAAGCCGCTTGAATCAAACGCGTTGAATCAGGCGGTTGGGCGTTTCAACCGCCCCACCCGAGTGTGTTGGCTGGGGCGCACCATGGTGGCGGTGCGGCCAACGCCTTCGCTCAACCCGGTCACCCAGGCCCATGCACTGGCCTCAATGGGTGATGACCACCAGCACGCTGCACGGCGCGTGCTCGATCAATGCCTTGGACACCGAGCCTTTCCACCAGCGGGCGGCCCAATGGTCCAGGTGGCGGTGCCCCACCACGATCAGATCGGCTTGGATCTTCTTCGCGTGCTGGGTGATCTCGTCAATCGTTTCCCCCGCCAGCACCTGCCCTTGCGCTGTGTGCCCCGCTGCCGCCAGGCGGCGCACACCTTCGTTCAACACCCCCTGGTAGGCCGCGCGCTCGCGTTCGGCCAGGCTGGGGTCGTACACCGCACCCTCCAGGCCCACCACCCCCAACATGATGGGCATCACCGCCACCAGATGCAGCTCCGCCCCAGCCCATTGCGCCAAGTCTCGACAATCCAGCAACGCCTTTTGCCCCGCTTCAGAACCGTTGTAAGCCAACAAAATGCGCTTGTACATGGGTGCCTCCAGTCTCGTGGGCCCGTGGTTGGGCGGTGGTTCAGGATAGACACATTGCGCGAGGCACACAACCGGCTGGCGCACAGAGATTGCCCCTCGAGCGTCAGGTCCAAGCGCTTGCAGAGCGAGCAAAGCAAAACGGCCCACAGGTTCACCCTGTGGGCCGACGTCAACGCGGTCGCCGTACGGCGCTGGCGGTGTCAGTTGCAGCCACAGCCGCCTGGGGTGGCGATGGGCTTGGCGCAGCTGGTGCCGGTGGCGGCGGGGGCCACTTCGGGCAACTGGCCACCCCGCGGGTGCATGCCGAGCTTGTTCATCAGCGCCACGTCGTCCATGGACTCGGGGTTGTCCGTGGTGAGCAGTTTGTCGCCGTAGAAAATAGAGTTGGCGCCAGCCAGGAAACAGAGCGTTTGCACGGCTTCGCCCATTTCGCGGCGTCCCGCGGACAGACGCACGCGCGCGGTGGGCATGGTGATGCGGGCCACAGCGATGGTGCGCACGAACTCCATAGGGTCCAGGTCGGGCTGATCGGCCAGGGGCGTGCCCTCCACTTTCACCAGGTGGTTGATGGGCACCGACTCGGGGTAGGGGTTGAGATTGGCCAGTTGTGCGATGAGCGCGGCGCGCTGGCGGCGGCCTTCGCCCATGCCCACAATGCCACCGCAGCAGACCTTCATGCCCGCGCTGCGCACATGGCCCAGCGTGTCCAGCCGGTCTTGGTATTCGCGGGTGGTGATGATCTGGCCGTAGAACTCGGGCGCGGTGTCGAGGTTGTGGTTGTAGTAGTCCAGCCCGGCATCTGCCAGCGCTTGGGCCTGGCCTTCTTCCAGCATGCCCAGGGTGCCGCAGGTCTCCAGACCCAGCGCCTTCACGCCACGCACCAGTTCACTCACCTTCTCAATGTCGCGGTCTTTGGGGGCGCGCCAGGCCGCGCCCATGCAAAACCGGGTGGCACCGGCCTGCTTGGCGGCGCGCGCGGCGGCCAGCACGTCGGCCGGGTCCATGAGTTTGGTGGCTTCCACGCCGGTGTCATAGCGGGCCGCTTGCGGGCAGTAGGAGCAGTCTTCAGGGCAGCCGCCGGTTTTGACCGACAGCAGCGTGGCGAACTCCACTTCCAGGGGGTCGAAGTGGGCGCGGTGCACGGTTTGGGCGCGGTGCATCAGCTCGGGCAGGGGCAAAGCCATGAGGGCCTCCACCGCCGCGACCGTCCAAGGGGCGGCCTTCGCTTGTTGTTCAGCCTGCTGAACGGCGGCCATTGCTTGCACTTCGGTGGAACCCATAAACACTCCTGGAAATTGGTGGTGAAGCGCCCTGCCCCATGGGGTTTGACGGTGGGCGTCTTGACTCGCAGCTTGACACGGGACGCGGCACACTCGCGGCCAACATGGCCCGCAGGCTGTGCCATTCGGCAGACGTTGCCTTAGCAGGCCGTGCATTTTGCCATGCCCCCCTGACCGGCCAGGAACCCAGCTAGGCTGGGCTGCGGGAGACACCGGCGGCATCAAAACTGGCCATCTCATTGAGCACCGCGCAAGCCGACACCAACAGCGGCCAGGCCAGGGCTGCGCCAGAGCCTTCACCCAGGCGCAGACCCAAATCCAGCAGCGGCTCAGCCCCCAGCAGGGCGAGCATGCAGGCATGGCCGCGCTCGCCCGACCGGTGCGCGAACACGCAGCGCTGCAACACCGCGGGGGCCAGGCGGCTGGCCACCAGCGCCGCAGCGCTGGCGATGAAGCCGTCCACCACCACCACCCGGCGCTCGGCCGCCGCCTGCAGGACCGCGCCCACCATGGTGGCGATCTCGAAACCACCGAACGCGGCCAGCGCGTCCAGCGGCCGCTGGGCACCGGCATGGCGGGCCAGCACGCGCTGCAGCACCTCGGTCTTGCGCGCCATGCCAGGGGCGTCCAGCCCGGTGCCTGCACCGGTCACCTCCGCAGCGTCCAACCCACCAAGGCGCGCCAACAACAGCGACGCGGCCGAGGTGTTGCCAATGCCCATCTCACCCAGCAGCAAGGCGTTGCCGGGCAGTTGCTTGACCAGATGGACGCCGTTGTTCAACGCCTGCTGGCACTGGGCGGCGGTCATGGCGGGGCCCAAAGACGCGTCGGCGGTGCCATGGGCCACCTTGCACACGCGCAGGCCATCACGCGGGGCGAAGTCGTGGTTCACGCCGCAGTCGACCACCGTGAGCTCCAGGCCATGCTGGCGCGCCAACACGCTCACGGCAGCGCCACCGGCGAGGAAGTTCTCCACCATCTGCCAGGTCACGTCGCTCGGGTAGGCCGACACGCCTTGCGCGGCCAGGCCATGGTCGGCGGCGAACACCACCAGCTGGGGGGCCGTTAGGCGCGGCGACGCCGTGCCCAAGACAAGCCCAATTCTTTCGGCCAGGCCTTCCAGCCGACCGAGCGAGCCGACGGGCTTGGTCTTGTTGTTCAGCAGCGCGCGCAGGCGCTGGGCCAGCTCGGGCTGGTGCAGGTCATCGATGGCGGGGACCAGAGGGGTCATGGGCAGGGTTCAATCTTGGACCAGGCGGTGGAGCACGCCGGGCCCCATGTGGGTGTGGACGAAATCGGCCAGCCCGTCAAACACGCTGTTCAGACTGGGCGCTTGCGCGCCGAACAACGCGGCAAGCACCCGGCTGTCTTCAAACAGCCCGTGCACGTAAACCCCCAGCACGTTGCCTGCGCCGTTTTGCCAGCCGAGGCCTTGCAGGACCTCCACGGCCACGTCGCCAGCGGCGGCCAGGGCCGGGTGTTGCGCGGTCTGCCCGTGATGAATTTCGTACCCGGCCGCAGAGACACCCGAGAGCGCGGTCCAATGGCCAACCAGGGTGCCAAAAGCACCCTGCCAGTGGCGCACGGTTTTTTGGGGCTCGAACACGGTCGCCAGAGGCAGCAGGCCCAGGCCTGGTCCGTTGCCGTCGATGCCATACGGGTCAATCAAGGCCTCGCCCAGCATCTGCAGGCCACCGCAAATGCCCAGTACCTGACCACCGCGTTGGGCATGGGCGGTGACGGCCTGGTCCAGGCCCTGCGCACGCAGCCAAGCCAAGTCGCTGCTGGTGTGTTTGGAGCCGGGCAACACCACCCAGTCGGCCCCGGCCAGCTCGGCCGGGTGGCGCACCCACTTCACCCGCACACCCGGGACGTTTTTGAGCGGCTGGAACTCGTCCAGGTTGCTGATGCGGGGGTAGGCGACGATGGCGACGGTGGTGTGCACCGTGCGGCCAGCGGCGGTGCTGCGGTCGTCAAACACACCGTCTTCTTCGGGCAGGCCGTGTTGCCACCACATCGGCAACGTGGCCACCGTGGGCACACCGGTCAGGTCCTGCAACATCTGTGGCCCGGGGGCGAGCAACGCCGCGTCGCCACGAAACTTGTTGAGCACAAAGCCGTGGATCAGGGCCTGCTCCTCCGGTGGCAGCATAGCCCAGGTGCCGTAGAGGTGGGCAAACGCACCGCCCCGGTCAATGTCGGTCACCAACAGGCAGCGGGCGCGGGCGTGCAAGGCGGTGCGCATGTTGACGATGTCGCTGTCTTTGAGGTTGATCTCGGCCGGGGAGCCAGCGCCTTCTATCACCACCACATCGTTCTCGGCCATCAACTCGTCCAGCGCCTGGGCCACCACCGGCCACACCGACGCGCTGCGGCCACGCCACGCCATGCGCGACAAGGCCTCGTCCACCTGGCCCAGCAGCACCACCTGGCTGCGGGTGTCGGCCTCGGGTTTGAGCAGCAGCGGGTTCATGCGCACGTCGGGCACTGCGTTGGCGGCCAGCGCCTGAAAGTACTGCGCGCTGCCGATCTCACCGCCCGCCACCACGCGGGCGTTGTTGCTCATGTTCTGAGCCTTGTAGGGCGCGACCTGGAGGCCCTGGCGGGCGTACCAGCGGCACAGTGCGGTGGTGAGCCAGCTCTTGCCAGCACCGCTGGTGGTGCCCAGCACCATGACGGCGCGGGCTCGGGTGGGGGGGTGAGTCATGCGGTGGTCAATCGATCAAGGGGCAACAGAGAAAAGGGCACCGGCCAAAAGGGCAACGGGGGTCAGTCTTCGATGCCGCGCTGTGCCGGGACGCCCGCGTTGAACGCGTGCTTGATCTTGGTCATCTCGGTGACGGTGTCGGCCATGGTCACGATCTCTGGTGGACAACGGCGTCCGGTCAGCACCACATGCACATGCCTGGGGCGCTGACTCAGGGCCAGCAGGACCCGGTCGAGCGGTAGCCAGCCATAAATCAGCGGGTAGGTGATCTCGTCCAGAACCACCAGGAAGTTGTCGCCATTCAGCACCTCGGCCTGGGCGCGTTCCCAGCCGTCGCGGGCCAGTTGCGCCGAACGCGCCAGGTCTTGGCTTTTCCAGCTGAACCCGTCACCCAGCCCAACGATGGGGATGCCGATCTGCTCGAACATGCGGTGCTCGCCGAACCGGGCGCTTGGCACCTTCATGAACTGAAAAATCTTGACCGCCTTGCCATGCACATGGTGACGCCCGTGGGCGCGCAAGGCCAACCCGAAGGCGGCGGTGCTTTTGCCCTTGCCGTCACCGGTGTGGACGATGACCAGCCCGCGGCGCTCGCCGCCGGGCGGGTCCGCGGGCCGTTGGGTGGGAGGGGTTTCGATCTGCATGGTGTGGGGGTTTTACGGATCAGCGGGTGTCAGTCAAAGCCGCGGCACGGCGACCCACTGGCCAGCCAGCGGAAGGATGGCGATGCGCTGACCGAACACGCCGGTGATGGCGGCGTGGGTGGAGGGGTCGCCCGACGGGCCCACATGGGTCACGTGGCCGCGGTCCATGACCAGCACATCGTCGGCCTGCAGCGCCAGCGACAACTCGTGCAGCACGCTCACAACGGTGCGGCCTTGCGCCACCAGCGCGCGCACCGTGTGCAGCCAATCGACTTGGTGCGGCGGGTCGAGGTTGGCCAGAGGCTCGTCCATCAGCAGCAACTCGGCCTCGACCGCCAGCGCACGCGCCAACAGCACGCGCTGGCGTTCCCCGCCTGAGAGCTGGCCCAGCGGCCGCTCACGCCATTCCCATGCCTGGGTGGTCCGCAACGCGCGCTCCACGGCGGCGTGGTCGGCGGGGCTGGGCGGGGCCAGCCACGCTTGGTGCGGCAGGCGGCCCAGCATGACCACGTCGTGCACCCGCAAGTCGTCTGCGGCGGACTCGTTTTGCCCCAGCCATGACACACACTGCGCACGTTGACGGGCAGACCACTCGGGCCACGGGCGCTCGTTCAGCCACACCTGACCGGTGGATGGCCACAGCCCCGCCAAGCCTTTGAGCAACGTGGACTTGCCCGCGCCGTTCGGCCCCACGATGCTGGTCCACCGGCCCGCAGGCAGATTCAGGTGGATGCCGTGCAACACCTCACATGGGCCCATCTTGACCCGCAGGTCCTCGGTGCGCAACGCGGTGCGGCTCACACCTGCCCCCCCGGGCTGCCGCGCCGGTGCATCAGCACCAACAAGTAGCCGCCTCCCAACACGGCGGTGAGGACGCCGACAGGCAACTCCTGCGGGGCCAGCACCCAGCGCGCCAAAATGTCGGCCGCCAGAAGCAACGCACCACCCAGCAGGCTGGCCAGCAGCAGCAGGCAAGCGTGGGTGGTTTTGACCAAGCTGCGCGCCAAATGCGGTGCGGCCAGACCAACGAACGCGATCAAGCCCGTCTGGGCCACGGCGGTGCCAGTGGCCAGCGCCAGCAACACGATCAAGCCCGCGCGCATCGACACCACGGGCACGCCCAGGCTGTGGGCGGTGGCCTCGCCCAGCGACAACGCGTCCAGTACCCGCGACGCACCCCAAGCAGCGGTTTGGCAAATGCCCCACACCGCCGCCATCAACAGGCAAGCGCTCCAGCCCACAAAACCGGTGCTGCCCAAATTGAACGCCTGCATGGCCGACAAGATGTCGGGCGCGGCGAGCCCGATCAGTTCTTTCACGGCGCCCAGCACAAAACCCACGACCACACCGGCCAGCAGCAGCCGCAGGGTGTGCTGCACGCCACGCGCCAAGACCAGCGTGAGCAGCACGCCGCCAATGGCGCCCACAAAGGCGGCACCAGTCAAGCCCAGGCGTACCAACCAAGGCGTGGCCGCCGCCGACACGCCCCACAACAGCAGGGCCACAGCCACGCCCAGAGACGCGCCCGAGGCGCTGCCGAGCAAATACGGGTCGGCCAACGGGTTACGGAACAAGCCTTGGGCCACCGCGCCCGCCAGACCCAAAAGGGCACCGGCCGCCCATGCGCCCAGCGTGCGCGGCAGCCGGATGTCCCACACGATTTGCCAGGCCAACGGGTCGTGCCAAGCGTTCAGCACACTCTGCATGCCGGTGCTGCCCACCCCGGCGCCCAGCAGCACCAGTGCAGCGCCGAGGCACAGCAAGGCCGCCACCAGCACCCTGGGCACGCACAGCGCGAGGGGTGAGCCGGTTGAGCGACCAACTTGGGGGGTGGGCGGCGTCATGGGCGCAGGCCTGCGGTCTTGTCGGCCAAGCACTGCGCCATCATGCGGGCGGCCTCCGCCATGCGGGGACCGGCCCGCACCAGCACGTCGGACTGCTCGCTGGAGAACACACACACGCGCTGCTCGCGCACCGCGCGGACACGGTCCCAGCCGGGGCGCTGGGCCATGCCTTCGGCGTTGCGCGCCCCGACCATGATGAGGTCGGGGTTGGCGCGCACCACGAACTCGGGGTTGAGCTTGGGGAAAGGCCCCAACTCGGGCGGGATGATGTTGGCCACCCCCAAACGGCTCAGGGTCTCGCCAATGAACGACGAGGTCCCCGCGCCATAGGGCGCGCGGCTGACTTCAAAGTACACCCGGGTGCCCTTGGCGCGGGGCGGCAATGACTGCGCGGCGGCCGACACGGCCGAGTCGATGGTCCGCCACACACGGGCGGCGTCCGGTACGGCCAACAACGCACCCAAGGTCAGCATGACCCGTTGCACATCGGCATGGCTGCGTGGCTCCAACGCCACCACCTTCACGCCCAGCGCCTCCAACCGGGCGCTGGCGCGGGATGCGGTGGCCAGTAACACGACGTCGGGCTTGCTTGCCACAACGGCTTCGACGTTCGGGTCCAGCCCGCCGCCCATTTGTGGCAATCGGGTCACCGCCTCGGGCCAGTTGGAATACCGGTCCACCCCGATAAGGCGGTGGCACTGACCCAACTCGCAGACGCTTTCGGTGAGCGACGGCAAGAGGCTCACCACACGCTGCGGCACCTGCGGCAATGTGACGGTGACGCCACGGTCATCGGTGACCTGCACCGCGCTGCTCTGCGCCCCTTGCGGCCCAGCCGCCTGCGCCGCGCTCGGCAACAGAGCCATCCAAGCCCACACCCAAACCGCCCCACCGAAGGCCGCCCACCGCCAAAGCGCCAAACGCGGGGCGCCAACCGACAGCGGGACGGGTCCGCCGACCGGTTGTACCGCGTACCCTGCGTGCCCCGTGTGCCCTGCATGCATGGCGTTGCCACTCGCTGCGTTTTTTATAGCGCCAACGTCAGAACCGACCTGGGCTAAAGGGCTGTCTGCCTTGTGAATGGCCGTCAAAACGTCCCATTGGCCGTTTTTGGTGTGATCGGGCTGTGAATTCAAAATACCCTCCCCACCGCTCGGCGCGGCCGTGTCATGACATGCCACGGCGCACGCGGCGTGACGGGCGCATCACGCATGGTCGCGCGCCCAGTTCATGACGATGTGGTGCAGTTGTGTCACGCCATCGGTGAGGGCGGCGGGCCCAGGCTGCAAGATGTCGGCGGACTTGACCTCGAACAGCTGCCGGTTCTTGACAGCGGGCACGTTCTCCCAACCCGCCCGAGCCGCCACCTTCTCGGCGCGGAATTTCTTGCCGCACCAAGAGCCAACGATGATGTCGGGCGCACGCCGCACCACCTCGTCGCCGCTGGCGATGATGCGGTGCTTACCCAGCGACTCCTTGGCCAGCTCCGGGAAGCAGTCGTCACCACCGGCAATGCCCATCAACTCTGACACCCAGGCGATGGCGCTGATGTGCGGCTCGTCCCACTCTTCAAAGTAGATGCGGGGTCTCCGGGGCAAGGCGGCGGCCGCGTCCTGGATCTTGGCGAGCCCTTCGCGCATGTCGGCCAGCAAGGCCAGTCCGCGTTCGGCCTGGCCGACCATGGCCGCCACCTGGCACAGCATGCTGAAGATCTCGGTCACGCTGCGCTGGTTGAACACCGTCACCTGGACACCGTGGCGGATCAGTGCCGACGCGATGTCGGCCTGCAGGTCGGAGAAACCGAACACGCAATCGGGTTGCAGCGCGAGGATCTTGTCGATCTTGGCGCTCAAGAACGCACTGACTTTGGGCTTCTCATCCCGTGCACGCCGGGGCCGGACTGTGTAGCCAGAAATGCCGACGATGCGCGTTTCTTCCCCCAACAGGTAAAGCCACTCGGTGGTTTCTTCCGTCAGGCAAACGATGCGCTGCGGACCGCTCGGGAAAGCGAAGCGTTCGGTCATGGGGTGGTCGGGTCGGCGCGGGGGAAGGACAAGGTCGCGCTCACTTCGGCGTGTAACGCAGCGTGAGGTAGACAGAGCGGCCGGGCTGGTTAAAGCCGTAGGCCGTTTCGTACTGTCGGTCGGTCAGGTTGTTGAGCGAGGCCTGCAACTTCCAGGCTTTGC
The DNA here is from genome assembly GCA_027490925.1 of Comamonadaceae bacterium. Lineage (GTDB taxonomy): Bacteria > Pseudomonadota > Gammaproteobacteria > Burkholderiales > Burkholderiaceae_C > PCRC01. The sequence continues at coordinate 53,821 of JAIXXF010000033.1, read as the reverse complement.
TCAGCGTATACGCCGCGTTCAGGTCGACCGTCAGGAAACTGGGCAGCGCACGGGCCGGGGTGTTGGCCGCGTCGTCGAAGCGGTCGCCCACGTACAACAGGGCGGTGCCGTATTGCCACGGGCCGACCGTGTAGTCGCCCGACAGGTTGAACTGCCGCTCGGCGCGGCGCGGCAGCAGGCGGCCCGTCAGTTGGTTGCGAGGGTCCAGCACGTCCACTGCGCCTCGCAGGTGCAGCCGATCGAATCGGCCGTCGTGCGACAGGGTCCAGCCGTCGATGCGGGCGCGCGGGATGTTGGCCGCGATGGTGGTGTTGGTGATGAAGCCGCGGATTTTGTTGTCAAACCGCACCAGCTTCCACTCGTGCATGCCCTGGGTGTAGGCCACCCCCACATCGGTGTTGCGTCCACGCTCTGGCAACAGGCTGGGGTTGCCGAAGTTGGGGAAATACAACTGGTTGAACGACGGCGCCACAAAACTGGTGCCGTGGCCGAGCTGCGCGCGCCAGGCCGGGGACAGCTGGTAAGCGTAGCCCGCGAAGAAGGTGTTGCTGCTGCCGAACTGGGAGTTGCTGTCCCGCCGTACGTTGGCTTGCCAGCTGTGGCCCGCGCGGCTGCCGCTCAGCCCCAGGAAACCGGAGTTGATCGCGCGCTCGGTCACGTCGTAGGGCGTGTCCGAGTCCACCCGCTGCTCGCGCCGCTCCAGACCCGCGACCACCACCCCGATCGGTGTGGTCACGTTGTTTTGCCAGGCGAATTCGTTCTGCCGGGTGTTGAACGCACCGGGAAAGGCCGACACCACCGCGTTGGCCTCGTCAGCGCTGGTGCTGACCCGCCACTCGGTGTCCCACCCAGTGACCACCCGGCCCTTGAGCCCGAGGCTGACCACCTGGGTGCGGATGTCGGTGATGGTTTGGCGGCCTGGGCCGTCGTCGCCCTCGGTCGCACCGTCGGCATGCAACAAACTGGCATGTACCGACCAGTCCGACGCCAGTTGTTGGGTGATCGAGCCCGACACCGATTCCTGCTTGAAGCTGTCGCGGTCGGGGTTGAAATTGCCGAACAGCGCTTTGGGGTTGGTGGACGAAAAGCCCTTCTCACGCAGTTTTTGCACACCAAAGGCGTATTGCAACCCACCCCCGCCGCCCGACGCACCCGCCGCCAGGGTCAGGTGCGACTCACTGCCCACCGTGGCGGTGGCGTAGGGTGCGTAGCCCGCCGCGCCGCGCCGGGTGAACACCTGAACCACGCCGCCCACGCCCTCGCTGCCGTAGAGGGCCGAGGCTGGGCCTTTAAGCACTTCGATCCGCTCGATCATGTCCACCGGAATGTTGTCGAAATTGGGCGCGCCAGTGGTGGCCGAGCCAAAGCGCACACCATCGATCAGCAAAATGGTGTGTCGGCTCTCGCTGCCTCGGATGAACACCGATGAGAGCTTTCCCAAACCACCGTTCGACCCCACCTGCACGCCCGCTTGGCGGGCCAGCAACTCACTCAATGAGCGCGCAGTCGACGCCTCGATCGCGGCGCGGTCCACCACCGTCACGTCGCTGACGAGCTCGTCCACGCGGGTGGCGGTGCGCGTCGCGGTGATGACCGTCTCTGACAAGCGCGGGGCTGGGGTTTGGGCGCCCAGCGGGGTTGTGAACGACGAGAAAACCATGGCAGACAGGACCACAGAAACAGGGACCAAATGGCCAGTGCGCAGAACCGCGCGGGTGCGAAACAACATGAAAGTTCAACCAGTGATGGACCCTCACCGGCTTCCCCGCCGGTGCATGGGCGTCAAGACCGCACGCTCGGGGCGCACGACCGCTATGTTGGCCGGTATCCGGGCTGGTGGAGCGACTGGCATCGCCTTCCCAGCCGGGCCATTTTTGGAATGGCCCGACCAGTGGCATGGATGTCAGCGGATTCGGGTTTGGCGTGTGGCCGTGGCCCGTCTCGTCCACTTACCGTTGCGGGGGCAGCGCAGGTTAGGTTGACCTCGATGGCCTTCCCCCCTGCTTCCCGTTGAACTGCGGCATGTGAACCACACCGCGAGCACCAACACCACCATTTTAGAGGGCATTCCCCACACCACCCCTAAAATGACTTGAAACATGCTGCAATCCGAACAAATCGACCAAATCGCTGACCGGGTGGAACGCCTGTTGGTGCGCTACGAAGAACTGCAACGCACCAACGACTTGTTGAACGCGCGGCTGGAGGCCGCCCTCCAGGAACGCGACGCCCTGCAGTCTAGGCTCAACGCCGCGCGTGGCCGGGTCGAGGCCCTGCTGGACAAGCTGCCCAGTGACACGGCGCCCAAGGACCCAGCATGAAACAGCTCGAAGTGCAAATCATGGGACAGAGCTACCTGCTGGGCTGCCCCGAAGGCGGCGACGGCAAACTGCTCGACGCGGTGGAAAAAGTGGACACCGCGATGTGCAAGATCCGCGATGCGGGCAAGGTCAAGGCGCGCGACCGCATCGCGGTGCTGGCGGCGCTGAACCTCGCGTTCGAGGTGCCTGAGCCCGCGCCCGGCGGTCCCGCTGTGCGACACAACACACCCACTTCGGAAGCAGACACCCCAACGACAGCGCCATCGGCCAACCCCGTCGAGGCCGACCCGCGCCTGACCCAGCTGATCGCCCGCCTGGACCAAGTGCTGGGCGAAGACGGGCGGTTGCTGTGAGCCCATGCGGCGCGTGGGCAAAGCCTACAATGGCTCGGTCTGCGGTCGCATGCTGGGCTTTATATTTCCTTGAACCAATGCTCTTAGAGCACGGGCTTGGTACATCGCCCGACGGGTGTGATCATCTCGCGTCAGATGAACCCGAAGTCTGGCTGCCCTCGCCCACCTGAACCCTGCGTTCAGGATGACGGCTCGGTGGCGACCGCAGACACCCCCACCCCTCGCCCAGCCACTCATACAGCCACCTGCGCTGCCCTCGCCAGCGCCCAACCCCATGCCTTTTGACCCGATCCTGATCGTTGAACTCGCGCTGCTCGGACTGGGCAGCGGCTTCCTCGCTGGCCTGTTGGGTATCGGGGGCGGCATGTTGATGGTGCCCTTCATCACCTTCATCGTGTCGGGTCGGGGTGTCGCGCCCGACCTGGCGGTCAAGATGGCGATCGCGACCTCCATGGCGACCATCATCTTCACCTCGATTTCCAGCGTGCGCGCCCACCACCGCCGAGGCGCAGTGCGCTGGAATCTGGTCAAGGGGCTGGCGCCAGGAATTGTGCTGGGCAGCATGGTCGGCAGCCTGGGCGTGTTCGCCGTCCTCAAGGGCTCGTGGCTCGCGCTGTTCTTCGCTGCCTTTGTGAGCTTCTCGGCCACCCAGATGTTCTTGGACAAAAAGCCTGCGCCCACCCGGCAAATGCCCGGCGTGCCGGGGCAACTGGCGGCTGGTGGCGTGATCGGGTTTTTATCGGGTCTGGTGGGTGCGGGCGGCGGCTTCGTCAGCGTGCCGTTCATGACCTGGTGCAACGTGGCCATCCACCACGCGGTCGCCACCAGCGCGGCGCTGGGTTTTCCGATCGCACTGGCCAATGTGCTGGGTTATGCGATCAGCGGACAAGGCGTTCAAGACCTGCCACCGTACTCGTTTGGCTACATCTGGCTGCCCGCGCTGGGGGTGATCGCCAGCTGCAGCGTGCTGACCGCACCGCTGGGCGCCAAGGTGGCGCACAAACTACCGGTCAAAAAGCTCAAGCGGGTGTTCGCTAGCATCTTGTACCTGCTGGCCGCCTACATGCTCTACAAGGGCCTGACGACGGTCTGATCTGCAGGATCGCACGCTCCAGGTCCGGCCACACAGGGGCGACCTCATGCAAACAGGTGCTTGTAGGCCTCGCGCAGCAGGTTTTTTTGCACCTTGCCCATGGTGTTGCGGGGCAAATCGGTCACCACGTCCACCCGCTTGGGCACTTTGAAGTTCGCCAGCGTGGTCTTCAGGTGGGCCAGCATGGCCGTGCCGTCCAACGCCGCACCGAGCTTGGCCACCACCACCGCCACGCCCACCTCGCCAAAGTCGGGATGGGGCACCCCCACCACCGCGCTCTCGGCCACGCCGGGGAAGTCGTTGATCACGCCTTCGATCTCGGCGGGGTACACGTTGTAGCCACCACTGATGATCAGGTCTTTGCTGCGGCCCACGATGGTGACATAGCCCTGCGCGTCCACCTTGCCCACATCACCGGTTTTGAAGAACAGGTCTTGGGTGAACTCTTCGGCGGTTTTCTCTGGCATGCGCCAGTAGCCTTTGAACACATTGGGGCCCTTGACCTCGATCCCGCCGATCTCGTTCACCGCGCAACCGACGCCCTGTTCGTTACGCACCCGCAGCTGCACACCAGGCAACGGGAAACCCACCGTACCGCCACGCCGTTCCCCGCCGGTGTAGGGGTTGGAGGTCAACATGATGGTCTCGCTCATGCCATAGCGTTCCAAGATCGTGTGCCCGGTTCGGCGCTGCCAGGCTTGGAATGTCTCGATGAGCAGCGGTGCAGAACCGGCAATGAACAGGCGCATGTTCCCGGCCACCGCCGGGTTGAGGCCAGGCTCCTGCAGCAGCCGCACGTAAAGGGTGGGCACCCCCATGAACACGCTGGCGCGCGGCATGGCCTGCAGCACCGCCTGGGGGTCGAACTTGGCGAACCAAATCATCTTGCTGCCGTTGAGCAGCGCGCCGTGGATGGCCACGAACAACCCATGCACATGGAAGATGGGCAAGGCGTGGATCAGCACATCGCCCGGCACCCAGCCCCAGACCTGCTGCAGCACCTGCGCGTTGGACAACAAGTTGCCGTGTGTGAGCATCGCGCCCTTGCTGCGGCCCGTGGTGCCGCTGGTGTAGAGGATGGCGGCCAGATCGTCGGCGGCCCGCTCCACTGGCACCTGGTCATCGGGGCACAGTGCCGCGCGCTGCAACAGGGAACCGCTGCGGTCGTCGCCCAGGGTGAACACGTGCCGGGTGCCTGCGGTGAAGGCGATCTTGCTGACCCAGCCAAAGTTGTTCGGGGTGCACACCACGACCGCGGGTTCGGCGTTGTCGATGAAGTAACCGATCTCGCCGCTTTGGTAGGCGGTGTTGAGCGGCAAGAACACATGGCCCGCCCGCAGGGTGGCGAGGTAGAGCATCATGGCTTCGACCGACTTGTCGACCTGCACCGCAATTCGCACACCCGGTGGCAGCTCCAGCGCGGCCAGCAAGTTGGCGATCATTGCGCTGCCGCGATCAAGGTCGCGCCACGTGTAGAGCAACGGCTCGCCCGCCGTACCGGTGGTCTCCACCGCGGTCGAATCGAGGTCTGCAGGAAAGGCGGCGCGCAAGGCGGCGTAAAGGTTGTACTGGGTCATGGTGGGTGAGCCACTGGGTGATAAGGGCGAGGTTCAAAGCGTGAACGACGGCCGCCGTTTGCCCAAAAAGGCGGAAATGCCCTCGCGGTGCTCCTCGCTGTCGGCGTAGGCGTAGGCGTCGGCAGGCACCACGGTGCTGGCGGCGAGGCGGCGGAGGGTTTGCTTGTTCAGGCGCGCGGCCTGCGGGGCCAGGGCCGCAATGCGGCGGGCGGTGGCGGCGGCCTCGTGGGCCACTTCGGCGTCTGCGAGCACCCGGTTCAAAAAGCCGCGTTGCTGCATCGAGTCGGCCCCGAAGACCGCCGCCTCCAACAGCATCTCGCGGGCGGTGGCAGCGCCCACGGCACCTGCCACCAACGCGGCCTCTCGCGGGGCCATGGGGAACCCGAGCTTGGCGATGGGTGCGCCAAACTTGGCCGATTGGCCCGCGATGCGCAGGTCGCAGCATGCGGAAATTTCCACCCCCGCGCCCATGCAAGCGCCTTCGATCTGGGCCACCACTGGCACGTCGCAGTCCAGAATGGCTTGCAGCCCGCCCCACACATCGCCTTCGTGGAACGCGCGCAAGCTGTCGGGTGCGTAGCGAAAGCCGGGGTACTCCGAGATGTCGCCACCCGCACAAAAATGCCCGCCCTCGCCCCGCAACACCACGCAGCGCAAGCCTTCCACGGTGGGCAGCGCGGTGAACACCTCGCGCAAGTGGCGCCACATGGCGCGCGACATCGCATTGAGTTTTCCCGGGTGAGACAGGGTCACCCAAGCCAGGGGCCCGTCGTGAACGACACGCACCTCACCGTCTGCGGCGACCCCCTGCTCTGGCAGCATCGGTGTCATCCTTCGCGGGTCAGTCGAGTTTGGCGCCAGAAGCTTTGACCACCGCGGCCCAGCGCTTGATCTCGCCGCCGACAAAGCCACCGAACTGCGCTGGGGTGAGGTTGCCGAACTCGGCCCCGTTGTTGGCCCAGCTCGCCTTCAACTCGTCGCTGGTCAGTGTGCGCCGCATCTCGTCGATGATGCGTGCCTGCACATCGGCCGGGGTGCCTTTGGGCGCCCAAAGCCCGTACCAGGTGGTGACGGTGTACTCTGGCAGGCCGACCTCTGCGGCGCTGGGCACGTCTGGGAACGCTGGGTTGCGCTGGTTGCCAGAGACCATCAACGCTTTGATGCGGCCGCCCTTGATGTGCGCGGCCGACGAACCCAGGCCATCGAACATCATGTCCACGTTGCCAGCGATCAGGTCTTGCAGTGCGGGCCCCGCGCCCCGGTACGGGATGTGGGTGATGAAGGTTTTGGTCTGCTGCTTGAACAACTCCCCCGCCAAGTGGTGCGAGGTACCCGCACCGGCAGAGCCGTAGTTGAACTGCCCGGGGCCCTGGCGCAGCTGGGTCAGAAAAGCCTTGAAATCACCGGGTACCCGTTTGGGGTTGACCACCAGTACCTGCGGCACGTTGGCCACGAGCATCAGCGGGACGAAGTCTTTCTCCAAGTCGTAGTCAAGCTTGGGGTACATCGACGGTGCGATCGCGTGGTGCACCGCGCCCATGAACAGCGTGTAGCCGTCGGCGGGGGCCTTGGCCGCGATGCCTGCACCCAAGGTACCGCCTGCCCCGCCCCGGTTGTCGATCACCAATTGCTTGCCCACCACCCGCGCAAACTGCGCCGATAACGGGCGCGCGAACGCGTCGGTGCCGCCCCCGGCCGGGAACGGCACAACCAAGGTCACAGGCTTGTTCGGCCAGGCCTGCGCCCAGGCCGCCAACGGCTGCAGCCCGATGCCAAGGGCAGCACCGCCACACAGCAGGGCGCGTCGGGTGGCGCTGAAAGTTGGGTTGTCGTCGTGGGTCATGGTGGGTCTCCTATGTGGTGTGGTTGACAGGTCTTTGCCCGCTCTGTTTTTTATAGCGAAAGATCAAATATCGGCGGGGGCTTACCGACTAAAACGTTTGGAATTCGCCAAACGTGGCCCCCAGGCCGATTTTTGGGGATTTCAAGTCACTCTTCAGCGATGGGCACTTTTTCCTTCTGGCAGCGGGTACGCAACATCGCCCGATCGGCTGACCCAGAGAAGGCGCTCACGCCCCCACGGTCCGGCCGCGCACCGTCCCCCAGCGCCACAGTGCCACGCCCGCCAGCAGCATGGGCACGCACAGCCACTGGCCCATGCTCCAGCCCCAGGCCAACAGGCCAAGGAACGCGTCTGGTTCGCGAAAGTATTCCGCGATGAACCGGAAGCCGCCGTAGCCGACCAAAAAAGCCCCTGACACCTGTCCCATCCGCCGGGGTTTGCGCGCGTACAGCCACAGCAGCACGAAGAGCAGCACGCCCTCCAGCAGGAATTGGTAAACCTGAGACGGGTGGCGGGCCAGCATCGAGCCGCTGCCGGGGAACACCATGCCCCAGGGCAGGTCGGGGGGGGCGAAGCGCCCCCACAGTTCGCCATTGATGAAGTTGCCAATTCGGCCAGATGCCAAGCCCAGCGGCACACAGGGCGCGATGAAGTCTGTCAGTTGCAGCCAGGGTCGCTGGCGACTGCGGGCGTACCACAGCAGCGCTGCAAACACGCCCAGCATTCCGCCATGAAAACTCATGCCACCCTGCCACACCGCCAGCACCTCCAGCGGGTGCTGCAGATAGTGGCCCGGCTTGTAAAAAAGGCAGTAACCCAGCCGCCCGCCGACGATCACGCCCACCACGCCAAAGAACAAGAGATCCTCGACCATCTGGCGCGAACAGGCCTGATCGCCGTGCAGGGCCGCGAAGTTGGGATGTGCCAGGCGCCGCGTAGCCAGGAAGTAAAACAGACCGAACGCGACCAGATAGGTCAGCCCGTACCAGTGAATCGCGACCGGCCCGAGCTGCAGCGCCACGGGGTCGATGTGGGGATGGGTCAACATGGCGGCTATTGTGCACGGCGCCCATGGCGCGGGCGCGCCACGCCGACGCTCCGCGGGATAATCACACCATGGCGCTCCTCCCACACCAGCTTGAACTGCTGTCCCCCGCGCGCGACGCCGACATCGGCATCGAGGCCGTGAACCACGGGGCCGACGCCGTCTACATCGGTGGCCCGGCTTTCGGCGCACGGGCCACCGCCGCCAACAGCGTGACCGACATTGAACGCCTGGTGCGCCACGCGCACCGGTTCCACAGCCGGGTGTTCGTGACGCTCAACACCATCCTGCGTGACGACGAGCTCGAACCCGTGCGCCGTCAGGTTCACCAGTTGTACGAGGCCGGGGTGGATGCGCTGATCGTTCAAGACATGGGCCTGCTGGAACTGGACCTGCCCCCCATCCAACTGCACGCGAGCACGCAGACAGACATCCGCACACCCGAGAAAGCCCGCTTTTTGCAAGACGTGGGCCTGAACCAGATCGTGCTGGCGCGAGAACTCACAGTGCAGCAGATCGCGGCCATCCGGGCCGCGATCGACCCTGCGCGCTGCACGCTCGAGTTTTTTGTGCACGGGGCGCTGTGCGTCGCTTACAGCGGCCAGTGCTATGTCAGCCATGCCCACACTGGCCGCAGCGCCAACCGAGGCGACTGCAGCCAAGCCTGCCGCTTGCCCTACCAAGTGGTGGACGACCAAGGCCGCTTCGTCGCGCACGACAAACATGTGCTGAGCATGAAAGACAACAACCAGAGCGCCAACTTGGCCGCACTGGTCGACGCCGGTGTGCGCAGCTTCAAGATCGAAGGCCGCTACAAAGACATGGGGTATGTGAAGAACATCACCGCCCACTACCGCCGCCTGCTCGACGAGCTGATCGAGGCGCGCGAGTCCAGCAACGACCCCCTCGCCCGGGCGTCCAGCGGTCGCACCACCTTCACCTTCACGCCGGACCCCCAACAAAACTTCAACCGCGAGTTCACCGATTACTTCGTCCAAGGCCGAAAAGAAGACATCGGCGCTTTTGACACGCCGAAAAACCCTGGCCAAGCCATCGGCTGGGTCACCCAGGTCAACGCCGACTCGGTGGAACTGGAAACCGCCGACCCCAGCGTGCTGCTGCACAACGGCGACGGACTGTGCTACTACGACCTGCAAAAGGAACTGGTCGGGCTGCAAATCAACCGCGCGGAGCCCACCTCCCCCGGCGCCGTTGGCCGCTGGCGTGTGTTCCCCAAAGACCCCATCGCCGGGCTGCGCGACCTGCGGCGCGGCACCGAGGTCAACCGCAACCGGGACATGGCCTGGGTCCGCACCCTGGAAAAGAAGTCCAGCGACCGGCGCATCGGCCTGTGGATGGCGCTCAAGCCCGCCCCCAATGGCCTGCGGCTGGATCTGACCGATGAAGACGGGCACCAAGGCAGCGCCAACACCGAGCTGCCCCACCAGACGGCGCAAGACACTGCGCAAAACGCCCGTCACCTCTGCGTCACCCTGAACAAGTTGGGCAACACCGTGTTCAGCGCCCACGCAGTGGATGTCGCCGAGGTCGCCAACCGCTTTGTGCCCGCCTCGGCGCTGAACGCGCTGCGCCGCGACGCGGTGGCGGCATTGGAATCCGCCCGCGCAGCCGCCTGGGTGCGGCCGGCGCGCGCGCCAGCGGTGGAGCCACCTGTGGCCTACCCCGAGGACACGCTGACCTACCTGGCCAACGTCTACAACCAAAAAGCCCATGACTTCTACGCCCGCCACGGTGTGAAAGTGATCGGCGCAGCGTACGAAAGCCACGAAGAAGACGGTGAGGTCAGCCTGATGATCACCAAGCACTGCGTGCGCTTTTCATTGAGCCTGTGCCCCAAGCAGGCCAAAGGCGTGACCGGCGTGCAAGGCACCATCAAGGCCGAGCCGCTCACCTTGGTCAACGGCAAAGAGAAACTCACCCTGCGCTTCGATTGCAAGCCCTGTGAAATGCACGTGGTCGGGCGCATGAAGACCGCGGTCAAAGAGCAGCGCAAACAAGAGCTGCAAGCGGTGCCCATGCAGTTCTACCGCACCCGCCCCGCGCGCAAGGCCAGCGCCGCCTGAGTGAGCCCACCCCTCGCGGTGGGCCGCCGCCGACGGAAAACGCCCTCATCGCTCGGGCGTGATCTGCGTCTTGACAAAGGCCAAAAAGCGGGCCAGCGCGGGCACCTTGTCGGCGTCCACCCACACCAAGCTGGTCTCGCACCACGCCGCACCTCGCCCCGCCTTGACCTCGCGGTATCGCACGCCAGGCCGCTGGAACTGGCGCACGCTCTCGGGTACCCAAGCCACACCCAAACCAGCCGACACCAGGTTCACAATGGTTTGCATCTGGATCGCCTCTTGCGTCACCACCGGCAACCGGCCCGCACCGTGGTACACCGCAAACACCGCGTCGTGTAACGACGGCGCGATGTGCCGCGGAAACATCACCAGTGGCTGGGCCAGCACATCGGACAAGCGCAGCTCGCCGCTGACTGCCAGGGGGTGGGCGTCTGGCAAGGCCAGTATCAAGGGTTCGCTCGCCACCCGCAGGTGGTTCAGGCCAGCAGGCGTGAAACCTGGGGCATGGAGCACGAACCCGGCGTCCACCTGACCCGCCTGCAATGCGGCCAGTTGCACGTCTCCCGTGGCCTCGACCAATTCGATCTTCACGTCTGGGAACTGCGTACGGAACAAACGCACCCATTCTGGCAAGTGCGAAAAACCCACGGTGGACACAAAGGCCAGACGAAGCCGCCCCAACTCCCCCGCCGCCGCCGCCCGCGCCCGCACCGGCAGCTCGCGTGCACGGGCCAGCAGGTCCTGCGCGCTGGGCAACAAAGCGGCCCCAGCGGATGTGAGGCGCACGCTGCGCTTGGTGCGGTCGAACAGCCGCACACCGAGCAGACCTTCCAGTGCGGCGATGGCCTGGGTCAAGGGCGGCTGGGTCATGTGCAGCCGGGCCGCGGCGCGGCCGAAGTGCAGTTCCTCGGCCACCGCCACGAACTGGCGCCACAGGCGCAATTCGATCCACACGTCATTCATACGTAAAGCATATCAATGGATGAACAAAGATATATTGGAGTCGCAATGCCATCCGGCGCATACTTTTGCCTGAGATTTACCCATACCGACCTGAAGGCCCCCATGGACATCAAGACCATCAAGATCAACGCCCGCAGCGCCCACATCACCGAGGGCAAGTCGCGCGCCCCCAACCGCTCCATGTACTACGCCATGGGCTACGAACAAGGCGACTTCAAAAAGCCGATGGTTGGTGTGGCCAACGGCCACAGCACCATCACGCCTTGCAACTCTGGCCTGCAAAAATTGGCCGATGCCGCGGTGGCGGGCATCGAAGAGGCTGGCGGCAACGCACAAATTTTTGGTACACCCACCATCTCCGACGGCATGGCCATGGGCACGGAAGGCATGAAGTACTCGCTGGTGAGCCGCGAAGTGATTTCTGACTGCGTGGAAACCTGCGTGCAAGGTCAGTGGATGGACGGCGTGGTAGTGGTTGGCGGCTGCGACAAGAACATGCCAGGCGGCCTGATGGGCATGCTGCGCGCGAACGTGCCTGCTATCTATGTGTACGGCGGCACCATCCTGCCGGGCCGCTACAAAGTCCAAGACCTCAACATCGTCAGCGTGTTCGAGGCCGTGGGCCAAAACGCTGCCGGCCACCTGAGCGACGAGGACCTGCTGGAAATCGAGAAGCGAGCCATCCCAGGCACCGGCTCTTGCGGTGGCATGTACACCGCCAACACCATGTCCAGCGCCTTCGAGGCCCTTGGCGTGTCGCTGCCCTACTCCAGCACAATGGCCAACCCACACGACGAGAAAATGAACTCGGCCAAGGAATCAGCCAAGGTCTTGATCGAAGCCATCAAGAAAGACATCAAGCCGCGCGACATCGTGACCAAAAAGGCCATCGAGAACGCGGTGGCGGTCATCATGGCCACCGGGGGCTCCACCAACGCGGTGCTGCACTTCCTGGCCATCGCGCACTGCGCGGGTGTGGAGTGGGACATTGACGACTTCGAGCGCATCCGCCAACGCACCCCGGTGCTGTGCGACCTCAAGCCCAGCGGCAAATACTTGGCGGTGGACCTGCACCGTGCGGGCGGCATCCCACAGGTGATGAAGGTATTGCTCAACGCTGGCCTGTTGCACGGCGATTGTTTGACCATCTCTGGCCAAACCGTGGCTGAAACACTCAAAGACGTGCCCGATGTGCCGCGCGCCGACCAGGACGTGATCCGCCCGATTGACCGACCCATTTACGCCCAAGGTCACCTCGCCATCTTGAAAGGCAACCTGTCGCCAGAAGGCTGCGTCGCCAAAATCACCGGCCTGAAAAACCCGGTCATGACCGGCCCGGCACGCTGTTTCGACGACGAGCAGTCGGCACTCAAAGCGATATTGGATGGCAAGATCCAAGCGGGTGACGTGATGGTGTTGCGCTACCTGGGTCCCAAAGGTGGCCCAGGCATGCCCGAAATGCTGGCACCCACCGGCGCACTCATCGGTGCGGGCTTGGGCGAAAGCGTGGGCCTCATCACCGATGGCCGCTTCTCTGGCGGCACCTGGGGCATGGTGGTGGGCCACGTGGCACCGGAAGCGGCGGTGGGCGGCACCATTGCTTTTGTGCAAGAGGGCGACAGCATCACCATCGACTCGCGCCAGTTGTTGCTGCAGCTCAACGTGAGCGACGAAGAGCTCGCCAAGCGCCGCGCAGGATGGACACCGCCTGCGCCCCGCTACACCCGCGGCGTGCAGGCCAAGTTCGCGTTCAATGCGTCCAGCGCCAGCAAAGGCGCGGTCCTCGACGCCTACTGAGAGGGGGGTGTTTGGCACCGTCCGCTGCCCCGCCAAGTGGCGGGGCGGTCGCGGCTGTCAGCGGCGACGGCCTTTGCGAAGGTGGGGGTAGAGCGCCTCGCGCTGTTTGTCAATTCGCGCCTGCTTGCGCTCTTCCATCTGACGAACCGCGCGTTTTTTACTGATGCCCCAATAAGGGTCAACCAGTTCCCAGTAGAAAAAAGCCAGCCCCAGCGGCAAAAGCACCCACCACCAGGTGACACCGGCCAGCCAGCCGACCTCCAGGTACTTGAGTGCCAAAAAGAGCACACCGGCCACCAAAAACCACATACCACCCCCTCGGACAAAACCGCCTCTTCAACCGAACGCCACAGCGTCGGTCAACCGGCGTGGCTACACTCTCGTTGAGCTTACAGCAACAACCTGAAAGGTCCTCATGCAACGCGCCGTGTTCACCCTTGCTGCCCTGGCCATCTTGTCGGGCCCCGCCCTGGCCGATCAGAAACTCGCCACCGACAAGAACTGCCTCGCCTGCCATGCGGCGGACAAAAAGCTGGTGGGTCCTTCGTTCCAAGACATCGCGGCCAAATACGCCGGTCAAAAAGACGCGGTGAAGCAACTGGCCCTGAAGGTGCAAAAAGGCGGTGGCGGTGTGTGGGGTGCCATCCCCATGCCTGCCAACACCCAGGTGAGCGAAGCCGACGCCACCAAACTGGTGACCTGGATTCTGGCCCAGAAGAAGTGAACAACTCCTGGCCCTGAGCCAAGGCCGCTGCCCCTCATAGGGGCCAGCGGCTTTTTTTACTCTTGCCGGGAGCAGTCAGGCAGCCGGCGCGGCCGCGCCAAAGCTGAACTGCCCCGGCGCCAGGATTGGGTCCACCCCCACCGGGATCACACTCTTGGGCGGGAACTTGCCCTCCAAGAGCAGCTTGGACAGCGGGTTTTCAATGCGCTGCTGGATCGCCCGCTTGAGTGGCCGCGCGCCGAACACCGGGTCGAATCCGACCTTGGCCAATTCGGCCAGCGCCGCGGAGGACACATCGAGCTGAAGGTCCATCTTGGACAAACGCGCTTGCAATGCCTGCAGTTGGATGCCCGCGATGGCTTCGATGTGCTTCGCGTCGAGCGCGTGGAACACCACCGTCTCGTCGATGCGGTTCAAGAACTCTGGGCGGAAATGGTTTTTCAGCTCGCCCCACACCGCGTCTTTCACCTCGTCGTACGGCTGCCCCACCATGGCCTGGATCAGGTGCGATCCGATGTTGCTCGTCATCACGATCACGGTGTTCTTGAAGTCCACCGTGCGGCCCTGGCCGTCGGTCAGGCGGCCATCGTCCAGCACCTGCAGCAGCACGTTGAACACGTCTGGGTGTGCTTTCTCCACCTCGTCCAGCAGCAGGACGCTGTAGGGTTTGCGGCGCACCGCCTCGGTCAGGTAACCCCCTTCCTCGTAGCCCACATAGCCCGGGGGGGCGCCAATCAGCCGGGCCACCGAGTGCTTCTCCATGAACTCGCTCATGTCGATGCGCACCAGGTGGTCTTCGCTGTCAAACAAAAAGCCCGCCAGTGCCTTGCACAGCTCGGTCTTGCCCACCCCAGTGGGGCCCAAGAACAGAAAAGACCCGGTCGGGCGGTTGGGGTCCGACAGGCCCGAGCGGGAGCGGCGGATGGCGTTGGCCACCGCGCCGATGGCTTCGTCCTGACCCACCACACGCTGGTGCAGCCTGGACTCCATCACCAGCAGCTTGTCGCGCTCACCCTGCATCAGCTTGGCCACCGGAATTCCGGTCGCGCGGGCCACCACCTCGGCGATTTCTTCTGCGCCCACCTGGGTGCGCAGCAACTTGGGGGCGCTGCCAGAGCCCTTTTGGTCCTCACTGTCCTGCGCCTGCTGGAGTCGCTTCTTCAACTCGGGCAGCTTGCCGTACTGCAACTCGGCCACTTTGTTGAAGTCGCCTTTGCGTGTGAATTCCTCAATTTGCACATTGATGCGGTCGATTTCCTCCAGCACGTCTTTGGAGCCCAGGGCCTGGGCTTTTTCGCTTTGCCAGATCTCGTCCAGATCCGAAATCTCCTTCTGCAGGCGAACGATCTCTTCTTCGATCAGCGCAAAACGCTTCTGTGAAGCCTCGTCCTTCTCACGGCGCACCGCTTCCCGTTCGATCTGCAGTTGAATCAACCGGCGGTCGAGCTTGTCCATGACCTCGGGCTTGGAGTCGAGTTCGATCTTGATTTTGGATGCCGCCTCGTCGATCAGGTCGATCGCCTTGTCGGGCAAGAACCGGTCGGTGATGTAACGGTGGCTGAGCTCGGCCGCTGCAACAATGGCCGGGTCGGTGATCTGTACGCCGTGGTGTACCTCGTACTTTTCCTGCAGGCCGCGCAGGATGGCGATCGTCGCCTCCACAGTGGGCTCCCCCACCAAGATCTTCTGAAAGCGCCGTTCCAGCGCCGCGTCTTTCTCGATGTACTTGCGGTACTCGTCCAGCGTGGTCGCACCCACGCAGTGCAGCTCGCCGCGCGCCAGCGCAGGCTTGAGCATGTTGCCCGCGTCCATGGCGCCTTCGGCCTTGCCGGCACCCACCATGGTGTGCAGTTCGTCGATGAACACGATGGTTTGGCCCTCGTCCTTGGCCAGCTCGTTCAAGACGCTCTTGAGGCGCTCTTCAAACTCGCCGCGGAACTTGGCACCCGCCAGCAGTGCCGCCATGTCCAGGCTCAACACGCGTTTGCCTTTCAGCGACTCGGGCACCTCACCGGCCACGATGCGCTGGGCCAGCCCCTCCACGATGGCGGTTTTTCCCACGCCTGGCTCACCGATTAGGACAGGGTTGTTTTTGGTACGCCGTTGCAACACCTGGATGGCACGGCGGATCTCGTCATCGCGACCGATGACTGGATCGAGCTTGCCGACGCGGGCGCGCTCCGTCAGGTCCAAACAGTATTTCTTAAGGGCCTCGCGCTGGACCTCGGCGTTGGCGTTGTTGACTGGCTGGCCGCCCCGCACCGCGTCAATCGCCGCCTCCAAGGTCTTGCGGGCCAAGCCATGCCCGCGGGCCAGGTTGCCGATGTCGGACTTGTTGTCCGCCAGCGCCAGCAGAAACAGCTCCCCAGCCACAAACTGGTCCTTGCGTTTGATGGCTTCTTTTTCGGCCGCCTGCAGCAAGGTGACCAAGTCCCGGCTCACCTGTACTTGCTCTTGCCCTTGCACCGTGGGCAACTGGTTCAAGGCTGTGTCGGAGGCGCTTTCCAAGCCCGCCACGTTGACCCCCGCGCGTTGCAGCAATGCACGCGGTCCGTCGGTCTGACGCAGCATGGCCAGCAGCAGGTGGGGCGCTTCGATGAACGCGTGGTCCCTGCCCAGCGCCAGGGTTTGCGCCTCGCTGAGTGCTTCTTGGAATTTCGTGGTCAGTTTGTCCATCCGCATGGCGTTTCTCCTGTTGACCCCCAACTGTGGGCAGGAAGGGCGAGTTCAAGCCCACGCCTGTCGGCAGCCCAAACGAAGCGGCCTAGAATGAAGAAATGGACATTCATCAACTCTCGGTCATCTACAGCAAAGAGCAAGACCGCTTGCTGGTGCGGATCAGCGCCACCACAGGAGAAGAACTGCGCCTGTGGCTGACCCAGCGCATGACCCGCGGGTTGGTGCCCCACTTGCACAAAGTGGTGATGGCGCTGGACGCCAGCGACGCCGTGCTGGCCGACCAAAGCGATGCCAGCAAACAGCTGTTCTCAGAGTTCAAAAAGGACGAAGTGCTGCAGAAAGCGGACTTCAAAACCCCCTACAAAGGCAATTCATCGGTGCTGCCACTGGGGGCCAAGCCACTGCTGGTCACTGAGGTCCGGCTCACCCCGCTGGCCGGGGGCAAGCTCGAAATCGCTTTCGACGAGAAACTGAACGACGGGAACGCGGCAAGGGGTTTCAAAATCGCTGTGGCGTCGGAATTGATGCATGGCTTCATGCACCTGCTGGAGACCGCCATCGGTGTGTCGGAATGGCCGATCACCATGCCCGGTGGCTTGTCGGGTGGCTCCGCTTCAGACCCGCTGGCGGCTCTGGACATTCCCAAGCCCCTGTTCCTGAACTGACGCGCAACAGCGCCGCCAGGGAGAAAGTCACCGCGCTTCGGGCTGACTCCCGCGCTTTCTCAGCCGTTGTGGGCGGTGATCCCCCAGCGCGCCAGAGCCGCGTCATCGCTCACCCGCGCGTCCACCCAGCGGGCGCCTTCTGGCGTGTCTTCTTTCTTCCAGAATGGCGCCTGGGTTTTCAGGTAGTCCATCAGAAATTCGCAGGCCTGGAAGCTCTCACCACGGTGGGCCGAGGTCACGGCGACCAACACAATTTGGTCAAGCGGCAGCAGCAAGCCGACCCGGTGGATGACGCGGGCGCCAAAAATGTCGAAGCGGCCAAACGCTTCGTCAATCATGGCTTCGATCGACTTCTCGGTCATGCCGGGGTAGTGCTCCAGCTCCATGGTGCGCACGTCGCTGCCTTCGTTTCGGTCGCGCACGGTGCCGATGAAACTGCAAACCGCGCCGACCTGCCGGTGGGCCTGGCGCAAGGCCGCGATCTCGTCGGCGACATTGAAGTCCTGGGTCTGGATGGCGACGCGTGGGCTGTGCATGTTCACCCTCCCGTGACAGGCGGGAAAAATGCGACCTCTGCGCCGTCCACCAGGGCGGCGGTCTCGGCGCTCATGACCTGGTTCATGGCCACACGCACCGCGTTGCCACGGGCCAGCGCCTCGGCATAAACACCGCCGCGGCCAATCAGTTCGTCGCGCAGGGCCTGCAACGTCGCCGCGCGGGTGTCGACCAGCTCGCTGCCTTGGCCGATCAGCTCGCGTATGGACGCGAAGTACTTGACGGTGATGTTCATGACTGCAATTCGTTGAAAGGGATGTAATGCACCAGGTCGCCTGGGGCGATTGCCTGGCCCGGCGGGTTGTCCACCACACCGTCGCCCCACACGGCAGACGTCAACACACCGGAGCTTTGGTTGGCAAACAAATCGACGCCCCCCGCCGAGTTTCGACGCACACGCAGGAACTCCCGACGTTTATCCGGTTTGGGCCACGCGAAATCTGCCCTGAGCGCTATTGCTTTAGGAGCAACTTCATTCATCCCCTGCAGCCTCAGCAAAAATGGCCGCACCAACAGCATGAAAGTGACGAAGCTGGACACCGGGTTGCCCGGCAGGCCAATGAAGTGCGCTATACCCTCGCCATGGCCAAGCCGGCCATAAGCAAAGGGCTTACCCGGCTTCATAGCGATTTGCCACAGGTTGAGTTCGCCCAGCGACTGCACCGCGGGCTTGATGTGGTCTTCTTCGCCCACCGACACGCCTCCGCTGGTCAGAATCAGGTCATGGCGTTCACTGGCACTGCGCAGCGCCGCCACAGTGGCTTCCAGCCGGTCAGGCACGATGCCGAGGTCGGTCACCTCACACCCCGCGCGCAACAGCAATGCCCGCAAGAAAAACCGGTTGGAGTTGTAGATCGCGCCCGGGGGCATTTGCGCTGGTGGCACATCACCCGGCATGACCAGCTCGTCCCCAGTGGAGAACAGCGCCACGCGTGGCTTGGCCACCACCTGCAGTTGCGCCAGGCCAATGCTGGCGGCCAATCCCAGCGCCGCAGGCCCCAAGCGGGTACCGCGGTTCAACACGACAGCGCCCTGGGCGATGTCCTCCCCTGCCCGCCGGATCCACTGCCCGGGCTGTGGGTCTTGCTTGACTACGATGCGCGCGGAAGCATCGGGCTCGGTGGCCAACAGCGCACAGTCTTCCTGCATCACGATGGCGTTGGCACCGGCCGGTACGGGTGCCCCCGTGAAGATGCGCGCTGCGGTGCCCGGTTGCAACGGCAACCCATGGCTGCCTGCTGGAATGCGCTGGGAGACCGCCAGTGGCCGCCCCGCCTGCCAGTCCTCACAACGCAACGCATAACCGTCCATGGCGCTGTTGTCCTGCGGAGGTACCTGCAGTGCGGACACCACGTCTTGCGCCAACACGCGTCCGTCGGCGTCAAAAGTGGACACGGTGTCCCGGCTTGTCAAAGGGTGGGCGAAGGCCAGCAACTCGGCCAAGGCATTGTCGAGCGGCTTGAGCGGTGCGCGGGGCGCGGCGTGGGGTGCAGCAGTCGGCGGGGCGGCGGTCATGCGTACTGGTCTTGTCTGTATGCGAAGCGGTCTTGATTGTCCACCAGCCATTGGGCCAGCGCATCGGGGTCGTTCAAGTCCAACACCGGGCGCAGAGTGGCGTGCGGCATCAGATGGGGTGAATCGGTCGCGATGGCCACCACGAAATCGTCGTCTGGGTACCGCACCGGCTGCCCCGCACTTGCGCGCCAGACCTCGACCTTGAGCAGGTCGCTGGCCTTGAAGCCTTCCACCAGCACCCAATCCACCCCACCGTACAGTTCGGCGATCAGATGGTGCACAGTGGGTTGCGAGGGCTGCTCGAACTCCCGAACCAACGCCAAACGTCGGTCGGAGGCAACCACCACCTCAAAGGCCCCCGCTTCTCGGTGGCGCCGGGTGTCTTTGCCCGCATGATCGATGTCAAAACTGTGGTGCGCGTGCTTCACCACAGACACACGGAGCCCCCGCCGCTTGAGCTGGGGAATCAGCGCCTCCACCAGTGTGGTTTTGCCGGAACCCGAGTAGCCCGCGAAGCCGACGACGTTCATGCCAGGCCCTTCACGGGCAGTGGGCGGTGATGTAGGCCTTGACCCGGTCGGCGTCCGACGGCATCACCTGGACCCGCTTGGGCAAGGCTTCAATGCCTTCGAACTTGGCGGGACGGCTGGGCTCGCGGCCCAGTGCTTCCACAATGGTGGCGGCGAACTTGATCGGCAGCGCGGTTTCCAGCACCACCATGGGCGTGCCTGGCTTCAGGTGTTCGCGTGCGACCTTGATGCCGTCGGCGGTGTGGGTGTCCACCACCACGCCAAAGCGGTTGAAGGTATCGCGGATCGTGTCCAGCCGATTGACGTGGGTGCTTTTTCCGCTCAAGAAACCATAACGGCTGGCCGCCTCGGGAAAAGCGGGGTCACTGCCCAGGTCAAAGCGCCCGTGGCCAGACAGGGTGGGACCGAACAGACTGGCGGTGCGGTGGGCGTCACGTCCCAACAGGTCGAACACGAAACGCTCGAAGTTGCTGGCCTTGGAAATGTCCATCGAGGGGCTGGAGGTCTCGAACGTGTCGGCACTGGCGCGCACCCGGTAGGTACCGGTGCGGAAGAACTCGTCGAGCACGTCGTTCTCGTTGGTGGCAGCCACGAGGTGGGCAATGGGCAATCCCATCATGCGCGCCACGTGACCTGCGCAGATGTTGCCAAAATTGCCGCTCGGCACCGTGAAGCTCACCCGCTGGCCGTTGTGCGTGGTGGCTTGGAAATAACCCGCGAAGTAGTACACCACCTGCGCCATCAACCGCGCCCAATTGATGGAATTGACCGTGCCGATCTTGTACCGCCGTTTGAAGTCCAGGTCGTTCGAAACGGCTTTGACGATGTCCTGGCAGTCGTCGAACACGCCTTCGATGGCGATGTTGTGGATGTTCTCGTCCTGCAGACTGAACATCTGCGCCTGCTGGAACGGGCTCATTCGGCCATGTGGCGAGGTCATGAACACGCGCACCCCGCGCTTGCCCCTCATCGCGTACTCCGCCGCACTGCCGGTGTCGCCCGAGGTGGCGCCCAAGATGTTGAGCTCTTCGCCGCGCCGACCCAGTTCGTACTCAAACAGGTTGCCAAGCAGCTGCATGGCCATGTCTTTGAAGGCCAGGGTCGGGCCGTTGGACAGGGCTTCGAGGTACAACCCTGGTTGAAGCGGCTGGAGCGGCACAATGGCCGGAGTGCCAAACACCGCTTCGGTGTAGGTCTTGCGGCACAGGTCGCGCAAATCGCCGCTGGGAATGTCGTCGATGTATAGAGACAGTACCTCAAACGCGAGGTCGGCGTAGGCCAGACCTCGCCAACGGGTCAACGTGGCATCGTCCACTTGCGGGTAAAACTCGGGGAGGTACAAGCCGCCGTCTGGCGCCAGCCCCTCCAAAAGGATTTCGCAAAAACGGCGGCGGTCAGGATGACCTCGGGTGCTCAGGTACTTCACGCCAGTTCTTCCTTGCGGATGCGGGTGATTGCGGTCAAGACCGTCGGCAGGGCTTGCATGTGAGCGATGGCAGCGTCCATTTGCGCCTCCACACAATCGTGCGTGAGGATGATGAGATCGGTTTGCGTCGAGCCCTCACCCCCCACCTCATCGGCCTCGCGCTGAATCACTGCATCGATGCTGATGCCCGCATCGGCCAGGATGCCGGTCACCTTGGCCAGCACACCCGCCTGGTCGGCCACCCGAAGGCGCAGGTAATAACTGGTCACCACCTCGCTCATGGGCAGCACCGGCAAGTCGCCTTCATTGAAAGAAATGGCATCGGGTTGGAAGGCCAAGTGCGGCACGCGCTGGGCGGTGTCGGCGGTGTGCAGGCGGGTGATGTCCACCAGGTCCGCGATCACGGCGCTGGCGGTGGGCTCGCTGCCAGCGCCTTTGCCGTAATACAACGTGGTCCCCACGGCATCGCCATGCACCATCACCGCGTTCATCGCGCCTTCCACGTTGGCGATCAGGCGCTTGGCCGGCACCAGGCTCGGGTGTACACGCAGCTCAATCCCACTGGACCGGCGTTTGGCGATGCCCAACAGCTTGATGCGGTAGCCCAGCTGTTCGGCATACTGAATGTCCTGGGCGCCCAGCCGGGTGATGCCCTCAACATAGGCCTTGTCGAACTGCACCGGGATCCCGAATGCGATGGCGCTCATGAGGGTCGCTTTGTGCGCCGCGTCCACGCCTTCAATGTCAAAGGTGGGATCGGCCTCGGCGTAGCCCAAGCGCTGCGCTTCTTGAAGTACCACAGAAAAGTCGAGGCCTTTGTCACGCATTTCGGACAAGATGAAGTTGGTGGTGCCGTTGATGATGCCCGCCACCCACTGGATGCGGTTGGCGGTCAGTCCTTCGCGCAAGGCCTTGATGATGGGAATGCCACCAGCCACCGCCGCTTCAAAAGCAACCATCACGCCCTTGCGGTGGGCGGCTGCAAAAATCTCAGTGCCATGGACGGCCAGCAAGGCCTTGTTGGCGGTCACCACGTGCTTGCCAGCCTCAATGGCCTCCAACACTAACGCTTTGGCGATCCCGTAACCGCCGATCAGCTCGACCACGATGTCGATGTCGGGGTTGGCGATGACCGCACGCGCGTCATTCACCACCGCCACACCTGGCCCGACCAGGGCCTTCGCGCGGTCGACGTCCAGGTCGGCCACCATGGTGACTTCGATGCCACGACCAGCACGGCGCTGGATCTCTTGCTGATTGCGGCGCAGCACGTTGTATGTGCCGCTGCCCACGGTGCCAATGCCGAGCAGGCCAACTTGGATGGATTTCATGCTGCTTTCAGTTCAAATCGGGCGCTGGCCCTTGTTAAATCAGGCGGTGCCGCTGCGTTTTCTATAGCTTTCCAGGAACTTGGCGATGCGCTGGATGGCCTCGCGCAAGTCGTCTTCATGCGGCAGGAACACGATGCGGAAGTGGTCAGGCTCTGGCCAGTTGAACCCGGTGCCCTGCACCAACATCACCCGGGTTTCCTGCAGCAGTTCCAAGAAGAACTGCTGGTCGTCCTGGATCGGGTACATCTTTGGGTCCAGCTTGGGGAACATGTACAGTGCCGCGCTGGGCTTCACACAACTCACTCCTGGGATCGCGGTGATGAGTTCGTAAGCCAAGTCGCGTTGCCGGCGCAAGCGACCGCCTTCATTGACCAAGTCGTTGATGCTTTGGTAGCCGCCCAGCGCCGTCTGGATCGCCCACTGCCCCGGCACGTTGGCACACAACCGCATGTTGGAGAGCATGTTCAAGCCCTCGATGTAGTCACGGGCGTGCTTCTTCTCGCCCGACACAACCATCCACCCGGCACGGTAGCCGCAGGAACGGTAACTCTTGGACAGCGAGTTGAAGGTGAGCGTCAGTACGTCATCACTCAACGAGCCGATCGCGGTGTGCTTCACGCCGTCGTACAAGACCTTGTCATAGACCTCGTCGGCCAAGATAACAAGGCCATGCTCGCGGGCGATTTCCACAATGCCAAGGAGCAACTCGTCCGAATACAACACACCCGTCGGGTTGTTGGGGTTGATGACGACGATGCCCTTAGTGCGCGGCGTCACCCGCGAGCGAATGTCATCCAGGTCCGGCATCCAGCCATTGGCCTCATCGCAGGTGTAGTGCACTGGCGTCCCGCCAGACAAGCTGGCCGCTGCCGTCCACAGCGGGTAGTCGGGCGCCGGGAGCAGCAGTTCATCGCCTTGGTCTAACAGACCGTTGGTCGCCATCACAATCAATTCACTGGCGCCATTGCCCAAATAAATGTCGTCCAGCGTCACGCCCTTGATGCCCTGCTCTTGGGTGTAGTGCATGACCGCCTTGCGCGCCGCGAAGATGCCTTTGCTGTCCGAATAACCTGCCGAATTCGGCAGGTTGCGGATCATGTCCTGCTGGATCTCTTCCGGCGAATCAAAACCAAAAACCGCCAGGTTGCCGATGTTGAGCTTGATGATCTTCTGACCATCTTCTTCCATCTGGCGAGCGCGGTCCATGATCGGCCCGCGGATGTCGTAACAAACGTTGGCCAGCTTGGCGGATTTCTGAATGGTTTTCAATGTCCCTCCGAGGGCGCTCTGCGCAGGCGAAACCTATAATTTGACCACAGTTCTGCCCTGTCCCGGTGCAGTCCACTGGATTCCAACCGCACACGCACCATGAAGCTGCAGCCCGACAAATCAGACGTCCAAACCATCGCCGCCTACGGGCCGGACTGGGTGGGTGTCAACGGCGAAAAGATCACCCACAGCGTGATCGTGGGCGCGCATGGCCAACTGATCGACTGGTGCTGCACCAGCTTTGACGGTTTGTCGGAATCCCATTTCGCACAACTGACCACCCTGGGCGCCGAACTGGTGATTTTCGGGAGCGGCAAGAAACTGCGTTTCCCGCCGCCCGCGTGGCTTCGCGGCCTGATGGGGCAGCGCGTGGGCTTGGAGACCATGGACACCCAAGCCGCTTGCAGGACGTACAACATTCTGGCCAGCGAGGGGCGCAACGTGGTGGCGGCGCTGGTGCTGGAGACGCCCGAAGCCGCCTGAAAAGCGATTCAAGGTAAAATTGTGGGTTGCGGTCTGGCTGTCTCAGCCACGCCCACGACCCACCCTGTCACGAGAGACAAGTACCTTATGGCGATCGTTGTCAACAAGCCTATCCCAGAATTCGAAGCCAACGCGACCAGTGGCGTCAAGGTGTCCAACCAGACGCACCTTGGCAAGGTCGTGGTGTTGTACTTCTACCCCAAAGACAACACGCCTGGCTGCACCACGGAAGCCATGCAGTTCCGTGACAAGTACAAAGACTTTGTCAAAGCGGGTGCCACTGTGTTTGGCGTGTCGCGCGACAACATGAAGTCGCACGACGACTTCAAAGCCAAGCTGGAATTGCCCTTTGAATTGATTGCCGACACCGAAGAGAAGATGTGCCACATGTTTGGGGTGGTGAAGAACAAAATCATGTATGGCAAAAAGGTCAAAGGCATCGAGCGCAGCACGTTCTTGATCGCACCGGACGGCACCCTGGCCGAGGAATGGCGCGGCTTGAAAGTGCCCGGGCATGTGGACGATGTTCTGAAGGCAGTGAAAGCCCTCAAAAAGGCCACCGCCTAATGCCTGCGCGTGGCACGGCCGCCCCGTACGGGCCGACGCCACTGGTCACCATCTGTGTATTTCGGTACAAAAACCGTCATGCATAATGAACCGATGCACCGGACCGCGATCCACGCAGCCCTTGACGAAAGCCGCCCAGGTCACCGGGCGGCTTTTTTTATGCCCCAGCGGCGAACCACCACCCCTCCCGTCAACGCCTAGCCTGAGCGCCAGCCCATATGCCATTGCCCCCCGCGCCCACCAAACGCGCCGCCTTGTTGGCGCCCGAAGCCCTGGAAGCACCTGTTCGGACCGTTGCCAAATCCGCCCGCCGTCTGACGGCGGCGGCACCACTGCCAGCTGTGCCAGCCGCTGACGAGACCGACCGCGCGGTTGAATCACGCAGCACGAAAGAAGGGCCTGCGACCGAGCCGGTCACGCCGCCAAGCCGCAGGGCAGACGTACCGGCATCCAGCCCACGCGCCAGGCGCAATCGCCCTGCGGGTCCACCGAAACTGTTCGTACTCGACACCAACGTGCTGATGCACGATCCGATGTGTTTGTTCCGATTTGAAGAGCACGACATTTACCTGCCGATGATCGTGCTGGAAGAATTGGACGGGCACAAAAAAGGCATGACAGAGGTGGCCCGCAACGCCCGTCAAACCAGCCGCACGCTCGATGCTCTGGCAGGTGTCCCGGGTGCAGACATTGGCGCCGGACTGAAGTTGGACGCCATTGGTCACAGCGGGGTGGGGGGGCGGCTGTTTTTTCAAACCCAGTCGCTGAGCTACACCCTGCCGACCAGCCTGCCTCAAGGCAAAGCCGACAACCAGATTCTGGGGGTGGTGGAAGCCTTGCGGCAACAACACGCGCCGCGCGAGGTGGTTCTGGTGTCGAAAGACATCAACATGCGGGTCAAGTCGCGGGCCTTGGGCTTAGCGGCAGAAGACTACCAGAACGACAAGACGCTGGAAGATGGTGACCTGCTTTACTCAGGTGCGCTCGCTCTACCGTCTGATTTTTGGGACAAACATGGAAAAACGGTGGAGAGTTGGCAGCAAGGAAGCCACACTTTTTACCGCATCACTGGCCCAGTCGTGCCCAGCTTGCTGATCAACCAGTTCGTTTACTTCGAGGCCCCTGGCGAGCCGTCTTTGTATGCCAAGGTCACCGAGATCCGGGCCAAGACCGCGGTCCTTAGAACTTTGAAAGACTTCAACCATCTGAAGAACGCAGTTTGGGGGGTGACCACGCGCAACCGCGAACAAAACTTCGCGATGAACTTGCTGACGGACCCAGAGATCGACTTTGTCACTTTGACAGGAACCGCTGGGACTGGCAAAACGCTGATGGCTTTGGCCAGCGGACTGACCCAAGTGCTGGACGACAGGCGCTACACCGAGATCATCGTGACCCGTGCGACAGTGTCGGTGGGCGAAGACATCGGCTTCCTGCCGGGCACAGAAGAAGAAAAAATGGGACCGTGGATGGGGGCGCTCGACGACAATTTGGAAGTGCTGGGCAAAACCGAAACGTCTTCGGGCGAATGGGGCCGTGCGGCAACGAACGAACTGATTCGTTCGCGCATCAAGATCAAAAGCATGAACTTCATGCGGGGGCGCACGTTTCTAAACAAATACGTGATCATCGACGAAGCGCAAAACCTGACCCCCAAGCAGATCAAAACGCTGATCACCCGTGCCGGGCCAGGCACCAAGATCATTTGCATGGGAAATCTGGCGCAAATCGACACACCCTATTTGACCGAAGGCTCGTCAGGCCTGACTTTCGCGGTCGACAAGTTCAAGGGTTGGCCCCACAGTGGACACATCACCTTGGCCAGAGGCGAACGATCCCGATTGGCCGACTTTGCCAGCGAGGTCTTGTGACCTGACCTTTCAGGACCGCCGGCGTCAAGGCCCCATAGGCACCAGGCGTTTATTCGCATAGACAAACGTTGGTGCTCGTCAGGGAGTCACATTTCACGCCCGCGTTCACATGGCACCAAACAGTCGGACAGCCGAATAAAAGTCTAAACACAAAGACCCATAAAAAAACCCCGCCAAGGCGGGGTTTTTCATAAGCAGCGCGAGCTGCTTATTTCGCAGCAGCGCGTGTGCCCACCACTTCGATTTCCACGCGGCGGTTCTTGGCGCGGCCTTCGGATGTTTTGTTGTCAGCGATGGGCTGCTTCTCGCCCTTGCCTTCGGTGTAGACGCGGTTCTTCTCAACGCCGGTCGACACCAAATACGCCTTCACAGCTTCCGAGCGGCGGATCGACAGTTTCTGGTTGTAGTCGTCGCTGCCCACGGAGTCGGTGTGGCCCACGGCAATGATGACTTCCAGGTTGATGCCTTTGATCTTGCTGACCAAGTCGTCCAGCTTGGCTTTGCCCTCAGGCTTCAACACGGCCTTGTCAAAGTCAAAGAAAGCGTCCGCAGCGTAGGTCACTTTGGTGGCAACGGGGGGGGCTGCCACCACTGCGGCTGCGGGTGCTGCCGCGGCAGGCGCTGGGGCAGGCTTGGCGGGTGCCGGGGCAGGCGCCGGGGCAGCTGGAGCAGCCAACGCACCGTCACAACCTTTGGCGGCCGTGGCGGGTGTCCAGTTGGCGTCGCGCCAGCAGAGTTCGTTGGTGCCGTTTTTCCACACGAGCTCGCTTGTGCCGTTGACCCAGTTGTCCACGGTGGCGCCACCGTTTGCAGCGGTAACCTTGGTTTGAGCGCCAGCTGCGGTCGCGAGTGCCGCTGCGGCAAACATCATCGCCACTTTATTGAGTTTCTTCATGGTTCTCCTCAAGGGGAAAGGCCGCAGACTCGCTGCGAATTTTTTACGGGTCAGGTGACCATCACAAGCCCCGTTGAGGTTTATTGTGCCATAGGCATTGTGACGGGATGGTCATTGCGCGGGCGTTGTCGCCGCACGGGGGCTAATCATGCGGGGTTGTTGCGCCTGAGCGACAACCAACGGCCAGTGGGGGCGAGCCTAAAATGGTGGGCTACGTCCGTTAAGAAACATTGTCCGCATGACCCAGTTCGCCAAAGAAACCCTGCCGATCAGCCTTGAAGAGGAGATGCGGCGCAGTTACCTCGATTACGCGATGAGCGTGATCGTGGGCCGGGCCCTGCCGGACGCGCGAGACGGTCTCAAGCCAGTGCATCGCCGTGTGCTGTATGCCATGCACGAGTTGAGCAACGACTGGAACCGACCTTACAAAAAGTCGGCCCGCATCGTCGGCGACGTGATCGGCAAATACCACCCGCACGGGGATCAGTCGGTTTACGACACCATCGTTCGCATGGCGCAGGACTTTTCCATGCGCCACTTGTTGGTCGACGGCCAAGGCAACTTCGGCTCGGTCGATGGTGACAACGCCGCCGCCATGCGCTACACCGAGATCCGCCTGGCCAAGATCGCCCACGAACTGTTGGGCGACTTGGACAAGGAAACGGTCGACTTCGGCCCGAACTACGACGGCAGCGAAAAAGAGCCGTTGGTGATGCCCGCCCGCTTCCCCAACCTGCTGGTCAATGGATCCGGCGGTATCGCTGTCGGCATGGCGACCAACATCCCGCCACACAACCTGAATGAGGTGGTGGACGCCTGCCTGCACCTGCTGCGCAACCCAGAAGCCAGCATCGACGAATTGATGGAGATCATCCCAGCGCCTGACTTCCCGACCGCAGGGATCATCTACGGCATCAATGGGGTGAAGGACGGGTACCGCACTGGGCGAGGCCGTGTGGTGATGCGGGCGAAATGCCACTTTGAAGACATTGACCGCGGCCAGCGGCAAGCCATCATCGTCGATGAGCTGCCTTACCAGGTCAACAAAAAGACGCTCCAAGAGCGCATGGCCGAGCTGGTGCACGAAAAGAAAATCGAGGGCATCAGCCACATCCAGGACGAGTCAGACAAATCGGGCATGCGCTTGGTCATCGAACTCAAGCGCGGCGAGGTGCCCGAAGTGGTGCTGAACAACCTTTACAAGCAGACCCAGCTGCAGGACAGCTTTGGCGTCAACATGGTGGCTTTGGTCGACGGCCAGCCGAGGTTGTGCAACCTGAAAGACCTGCTACAGGTCTTCTTGAAACACCGGCGCGAGGTGGTGACCCGCCGCACGGTGTTCACCCTGCGCAAAGCCCGTGAACGAGGGCACGTTCTGGAGGGCCTGGCTGTTGCCCTGGCCAACATCGACGAGTTCATCGCCATCATTCGCAACGCGCCCACGCCGCCTGTGGCCAAGGCAGCGCTGATGAACCGCCCCTGGGACAGCCAACTGGTACGTGAAATGCTGACCCGGGCTCGGAGCGATGGCGGTGTGGTCAACGCCGACGATTACCGTCCAGACGGGTTAGAGCGCGAGTTCGGCATGGGCAGTGATGGGCTGTACAGACTCAGCGACACCCAAGCTCAAGAAATCCTGCAGATGCGCTTACAACGCCTGACAGGACTGGAGCAAGACAAGATCGTTGCTGAATACAAAGAAGTCATGGCCGAGATCGACGACTTGCTCGACATCCTCGCGCGGCCCGAACGGGTCTCGGCAATCATCGGTGACGAGCTGGGCCACATCAAGCAAGAGTTCGGTCAGACCAAGCTGGGCGCACGCCGCAGCGTGATCGAACACAGCTCATACGACCTCAGCACAGAAGACCTGATCACACCCACCGACATGGTGGTCACACTCAGCCACAGCGGGTACATCAAAAGTCAGCCTTTGAGCGAGTACCGCGCGCAGAAACGCGGCGGGCGCGGCAAGCAGGCCACCGCCACCAAAGAAGACGACTGGATCGACCAGCTCTTCATCGCCAACACGCACGACTACATTTTGTGCTTCTCCAACCGCGGCCGCTTGTACTGGTTGAAAGTGTGGGAAGCCCCGACCGGGTCGCGCGGCTCGCGGGGACGACCCATCGTCAACATGTTCCCGCTGGCCGAGGGCGAAAAAATCAACGTGGTGCTGCCGTTGACCGGTTCCAACCGCACCTTCCCTGCCGACCGGTGCGTGTTCATGGCCACCTCCATGGGCACAGTGAAGAAAACCCCTCTGAACGAGTTCAGCAATCCGCGCAAGGCAGGCATCATCGCGGTCGACCTGGACGAGGGAGACTTCCTGATTGGCGCCGCGCTGACCGATGGCCAGCACGATGTGATGCTGTTCAGCGATGGTGGCAAAGCGGTCCGCTTTGATGAAAACGACGTGCGCCCCATGGGCCGCAACGCGCGTGGCGTGCGCGGCATGACCATCGAGGAGGGCCAGAGCGTGATCGCCATGCTGGTCGCCGAGGACGAACAGCAAAGCGTGTTGACCGCCACCCAACATGGTTACGGCAAACGCACCCCCATCACCGAATACACCCGTCACGGCCGTGGTACGAAGGGCATGATCGCGATCCAGCAAAGCGAGCGCAATGGCAAGGTCGTTGCCGCCACGCTCGTACACGCCGACGACGAGATCATGCTCATTACCGACAAAGGCGTGCTGGTCCGCACCCGGGTCGGCGAAATTCGCGAGCTGGGCCGGGCCACCCAAGGGGTGAAACTCATGGCGCTGGACGAAGGGGCCCAGCTCAGTGGCTTGCAGCGCGTTGTCGAGAACGACGCGAATGCGGTGCTGGGCCAACTGGACGCCGACACGGGTGATGTCCCGACGGATATTGGCGACGCCTGATCGCGCCACCCCCATGAGCCGCACACTGCCAGAGCTGCGCGTTGCAATCGACGCGCTGGATCAAGAACTGCTGACGCTGTTGAATCGCCGCGCGGGGTTGGCCCACGAGGTGGGAGAGGTCAAGCGAGCCGAAGGCTCTCCTGTATTCCGTCCGGAGCGCGAGGCCCAAGTCATCCAGCGCCTTCAAGCCTTCAACGGCGGGCCGCTCAGGCCGGAGGGCATCGCCAGCATCTGGCGGGAGGTGATGTCGGCCTGCCGCGCTTTGGAAGCACCGCAACGGGTGGCCTATTTGGGGCCGGTTGGCACCTTCAGCGAGCAGGCGGCGGTCCAGTTTTTTGGCAGCAGCATTGAGCACGTGCCCTGTGCCAGCATCGACGAAGTGTTCCGCGCCACCGCGGCGGGCAACGCGCAATTCGGCGTGGTGCCGGTGGAGAATTCCACCGAGGGCATGGTCTCCCGCTCCCTCGACTTGTTTCTCACTTCGCCACTGCACATCGTGGCAGAAACCAGCTTGCTGGTGCGCCACCACCTGCTGCGTTTGAGCAACTCGCTCGAAGGCATTGAAACGGTCATTGCACACCCTCAAGCGCTGGCGCAGTGCCAGGGCTGGCTCAATGCGCACTTGCCCCATGCCGAGCGCCGTGCCGCCGCCAGCAACGCCGAGGGTGCTCGGCTGGCCAGTACCCAACCGGCTTGGGCCGGAATCGCCAGCGAGCGGGCGGGCAGCGCGTTCGGTTTGCACACGGCGGCCCACGCCATCCAGGACGACGCATTCAACCGCACGCGATTCGTGGTGGTCTGCCTGCCCCACACGCTCGCCCCGCCCGCGCCCTCTGGCAGCGACTGCACCAGTGTGATTGTGTCTGTGCCCAACCAACCGGGCGCTGTGCATGACCTGCTGGTGCCGCTGAAGGCGCATGGGGTGTCTATGACGCGTTTCGAGTCTCGGCCGGCCCGATCGGGCCAATGGGAGTATTACTTTTACATCGACCTGCAAGGCCACCCCGCCACGCCCAACGTGGCAGCCGCTTTGAACGGCCTCCAGGAACGCAGCGCGTTCTTCAAGGTATTGGGAACCTACCCCGCCAGCAAATGATGTACGAACAACTGGGACTGATCGGCTGCGGCCTGATGGGTGGCTCGTTCGCGCTCGCGCTCAAGCGCGCGGGCCTGGTGAAGCGGGTGGTGGGCTACAGTAAATCGCCCTCGACGGTGGAGAAAGCCAAGGCCTTGGGCGTGATCGATCTAGAAGCCCCTTCGGCCCTGCTGGCGGTGTCGGGCTCCGACCTCGTGCTGCTGGCCGTGCCAGTGGCGGCCACGGAATCGACCTTGAAAGCGATCCGCCACTTGGTTACCCCGCATATGCTGGTGATGGACGTGGGCTCCACCAAGGGAGATGTCGTGAACGTCGCACGCCAGGCCCTGCGCGAAAAGATTGGCTCCTTCGTGCCCGCACACCCGATCGCTGGGAAAGAAAGCGCAGGCATCGACCACGCCGATGTAGACCTGTACTTGGGCCGGCAGGTCATCCTCACCCCCACAGACCGAACCTTCAAAACGCAACTCCAAAAGGCCGAAGCGGTTTGGACGGCCCTCGGAGCCCACGTGCTGAGGATGTCTCCCGAGGCGCACGACGCGGCCTACGCCGCCGTCAGCCACCTGCCACACCTGTTGGCGTTCGCTTACATGAACGGGCTATCGGCCCAAAACAATGCGGCGGAGTTGCTGTCTTTGGCGGGGCCTGGCTTCAGGGATTTCACCCGCATCGCGGCCAGCGACCCGCGGGTGTGGCGGGACATTTTGCTGGCCAATCGGCAAGAGGTGCTGCGGCAGTCGGCCGCTTTCCGCGCGGCGCTGCACGCGTTCGAAACCTGCATCGCCCAAGAACAAGGCACCGAGCTGGAGGCAACCATCGCCCAAGCACGTGATGCGCGCAGCGGCTGGCAATTGCCCGGCGCACAGCCCGCCCCCTGACCAACCGCCTTGCCCGGACACCGCAGCAACGCCTCGCACATCCTCCCCCTGCTCCTTCCAACCCGCGGCCCGATGTACAGCACCGAATTCCTCGACCTCCCGCCGCTGACCGGTGCCGCTGGCAGCCTGCGCCTGCCGGGCTCTAAAAGCATTTCCAACCGTGTGCTGTTGATGGCGGCCTTGAGCGACGGCCAAACCACAGTCCACGACCTGCTCGACTCGGACGACACGCGGGTCATGCTGGCGGCCCTCACGCGCCTGGGCTGCGGGGTCGATCACCAAGGCACTACCGCCACCATCACAGGGCTGGGGGCGCATAAGAAGCCCCGCAGCACGGCGCTGTTCATGGGCAACGCGGGCACCGCCATGCGCCCGCTCACGGCGGCTCTGGCGGTGCTGGGCGGCGAGTTCGAACTCAGCGGCGTCCCCCGCATGCACGAGCGCCCGATTGGTGATTTGGTCGACGCGCTGCGCCAACTCGGCTGCCGGATCGACTACCTGGGCGTCCACGGCTACCCTCCCCTGCGGCTGGGGGGAGGTGGCGAGCCACCACATCTGCGCCTGGGCCAGCCCATTTCGGTTCGGGGCGACGTCTCCAGCCAGTTTTTGACCGCCTTGTTGATGGCGCTGCCCCTGGTGGCGACCCAAGACGTGTTGATCGACGTCACCAGCGAGCTGATCTCCAAGCCTTACATCGAGATCACCCTCAACTTGTTGGCACGCTTTGGTGTGCAGGTGCAGCGAGACGGCTGGCGCCGCTTCACCATTCCGGCGGGCAGCCGCTACCGCTCACCGGGCGAGATCCACGTGGAGGCCGACGCCTCGTCCGCTAGCTATTTCATAGCACTGGGAGCAATCGCCACAGGGGCTGAAGCCCAAAAACCCCCAAAGACCATCACCATTCAGGGTGTGGGGGCCAATTCCATCCAGGGCGACATCCGTTTCATTGACGCCGCCACAGCCATGGGCGCCCGGGTCACCAGTGGGCCCAATTGGCTGGAAGTCACCCGCGACCGCTGGCCGCTGCGGGCAATTGAGTTGGACTGCAACCACATCCCAGATGCCGCCATGACCCTGGCAGTGATGGCCTTGTACGCCGATGGCACCACCCGGCTGACCAACATTGCGAGCTGGCGCGTCAAAGAAACCGACCGCATTGCGGCCATGGCCACCGAACTGCGCAAGCTGGGCGCCACTGTGGACGAAGGGGCCGATTTCATTGCCGTCACACCACCTGCCACCGCCAACCACTGGCGGCCCGCCGCGATCCACACCTACGACGACCACCGCGTCGCGATGTGCTTCTCGCTCGCTGCTTTCAATCCAGCCCGACTGCCGGTTCGCATCCATGACCCGCAGTGCGTCGGTAAAACCTTCCCCGACTATTTCGAGTCATTGTTTTCTCTGGCCCACACTGGAACGGGCGACATTCCGGTGATTTGTGTGGACGGCCCCACCGCATCGGGCAAGGGCACACTGGCAGCCGAGCTTGCCGCACGCCTGGGGTACCACTACCTGGATTCCGGGGCGTTGTACCGCTTGACGGCCCTGGCGGCGTTGCGCAAAGGCTGGTCGCTCGACGCTGACCACGAGACCGCCATCGCCGACTTCGCCCGGCGCTTGCCGGTCCGCTTCATTGGCGACCGGGTCTGGCTGGGCCACGACGACGTCAGCGACGAGATTCGCACAGAGTCGGCGGGCATGAACGCCTCCAAGGTGTCGGTCCTGCCGCAAGTGCGGGATGCCTTGGTTGCTTTGCAGCACAGTTTTCGCCGCCTGCCCGGCTTGGTGGCCGACGGTCGCGACATGGGCACCGTGATCTTCCCTGATGCCCCGCTGAAGGTCTACCTCACCGCGGGGGCCCAACAACGGGCTGAGCGGCGCCACCGGCAATTGATTTCAAAGGGCATTCCCGCTACACTCCACGAGCTGTTGGCTGATTTGAAAGCGCGCGACCTGCGGGATTCGTCCCGTACCGTGGCACCACTCAAACCGGCCAACGACGCTTTGCTTCTGGACAACTCCTCGCTGTCTATCGACTCTTCGGTCGCACAGGTGTTGGACTGGTGGCAGAGCAGGCAGGTGTTTTCGCCAGACTGAACGCTGCGAATCCGCCGCCGTCCGCCGTTGAAAGATGGCGTCCAAGAGGTCCACCCCGCTCCCTCCCGCGCAAGCTTGCGCACTGGCGGTGTGGTTGTTCAACGTAACCGCGGTGTCCCCGCAACAAACCGTCGCCTCCAGCCTTTGAAACAGCCGCAATCGTGCGGCCGTCAACCTGTTGGCCGGTCAAGGAAATCCATGTCTGAATCTTTTGCAGAGATGTTTGCTGAGTCGCAGCAGCACTCCGAAACCCGCATTGGTGAGGTTGTCACCGCCGAAGTCGTGCGCGTCGAGCACGGCTTTGTGGTCGTGAACGCCGGTCTCAAATCTGAAGCCTATGTGCCCATCGCTGAATTCAAAAGCGACAAGGGCGAGCTCGAAGTCCAGGTCGGTGAGTTCGTGTCAGTGGCCATCGTGGCCATGGAAAACGGCTACGGCGACACCATCGTCAGCCGCGACACGGCCAAGCGCCTGGCCTCGTGGATGTCCCTGGAGAAGTCGCTGGAAACCGGCGAATTCGTGACCGGCACCACCAGCGGAAAAGTCAAAGGTGGCCTGACCGTATTGGTCAATGGCATCCGCGCCTTCTTGCCCGGTTCGCTGATCGACACCCGCCCCATTAAGGACTTGTCTCCCTACGAGAACAAGACCATGGAGTTCAAGGTCATCAAGCTCGACCGCAAGCGCAACAACGTCGTGTTGTCGCGCCGTGCCGTGGTCGAAGCCTCGATGGGCGAAGAACGCGCCAAGCTGATGGAAACCCTGCGCGAAGGCGCTGTGGTCCATGGCGTGGTCAAAAACATCACCGAATACGGCGCGTTTGTGGATCTCGGCGGCATTGACGGCCTGCTTCACATCACCGACATGGCCTGGCGCCGCGTCCGTCACCCGTCTGAAGTGGTGACAGCAGGTCAGGAAATCACCGCCAAGATCCTGAAATTCGACACCGAGAAGAACCGCGTGTCGTTGGGTCTGAAGCAAATGGGCGACGACCCATGGATGGGCGTGAACCGCCGTTACCCCCAAAGCACCCGTTTGTTCGGCAAGATCACCAACATCGCCGATTACGGCGCGTTTGTGGAACTCGAACCTGGCATCGAAGGCCTGGTGCACGTGTCCGAGATGGACTGGACCAACAAGAACATCGCCCCGTCCAAGCTGGTCACATTGGGCGACGAAGTCGAAGTCATGGTCCTGGAAATCGACGAAGACAAGCGCCGCATCAGCCTGGGCATGAAGCAGTGCAAGGCCAACCCGTGGCAAGAGTTTGCCCAGGAAACCAAGCGTGGAGACCGCGTGAAGGGCCCGATCAAGTCAATCACCGACTTCGGCGTGTTCGTGGGCTTGGCAGCAGGCATCGACGGCCTGGTACACCTGTCTGACCTGTCTTGGAACGAGCCTGGCGAAGCCGCCGTTCGCAACTACAAAAAGGGGCAAGAAGTCGAGGCCATCGTGTTGGCCGTGGACGTGGACCGCGAACGCATCAGCCTGGGCATCAAGCAGCTGGACAGCGACCCGTTCACCACCTTCTCGACCATCAACGACAAGGGCTCCACCGTGACCGGCAAGGTCAAGACCGTGGACGCCCGCGGCGCTGAAATCGATCTGGGCGAAGACATCATCGGCTACCTGCGCGCCTCTGAGATCGGCCGTGACCGCGTGGAAGACGCGCGCAATGTGCTGAAAGAAGGCGACGAAGTCACCGCTGTGGTCGTCAACATCGACCGCAAGACGCGCAACATCCAGTTGTCGATCAAGGCCAAGGACATGGCTGACGAGCAGGGTGCGATGGCCACCCTCAGCCAGCAATCTTCGCGCGAGAACGCAGGCACGACCAGCCTGGGCGCATTGCTGCGTGCCAAGCTGGACAACAACGATTCCAAGTGACCTTGTGGGGCGGGTCATGCAATGTGGCCATGCCACCTGCTCGACCCGCCCACTTGCCAGGAAAAGATGACGCGTTCTGACCTCGTTGAGGAACTGGCCGCCAAGTTCAACCAGCTCACCCACCGCGACGCCGAATTCGCGATCAAGACCATTCTTGACGCCATGGGAGACGCGCTGGTTCGGGGTCACCGGATCGAGATCCGGGGCTTCGGCAGCTTCTCGGTGAACCACCGCCCTCCCCGCATCGGGCGCAACCCTCGGTCGGGCGAGAGCGTGGCCATCCCGGAAAAACGGGTGCCGCACTTCAAGCCAGGCAAGGCCCTGCGCGAGGCGGTGGACCAGCGGACCGAGGAAATGGAAGCGCAGGCGCTCAAAGTCAGCCGATAGCACATGCCGATAAAATAGGCGGGCCACCAAGGACCCGCATGAAACACCTGATGTGGCTGCTTGAGTGGGTACTCAAGGCAGCCATTTTTTTTACCCTGTTCGCTTTCGCGCTGAACAACCAACAAGACACCGTCTTGCATTTTTTCTTTGGCACGCAGTGGCGCGCGCCGATGGTGTTGGTGGTGTTGACCGCATTCACTGCGGGCGTCGCGGTTGGGGTTCTGGGCATGGTGCCGCGCTGGTGGACCCACCGGCGGGCCGCACGCAAGGCGCGAACCGCAGACACCGCTTCCAGCGCTGCCACTGCCGTCCACGCCCCCAACCCGCCTGCTGCACTGCCGCCCTATGGACTTTGACCTCAGCTGGATCCTGCTCGGGCTGCCACTCGCCTTCGTGCTGGGCTGGCTGGCTTCACGGTTGGACTTTCGACAGTTGCGCATTGACAACCGCCAAGCGCCAAAAGCCTATTTCAAAGGCCTGAACTTCCTGCTCAACGAACAGCAAGACCAAGCGATCGATGCCTTCATCGAAGCGGTGCAAAATGACCCGGACACCTCCGAGCTGCACTTCGCGCTGGGCAACCTGTTCCGCCGCCGAGGCGAGTACGAGCGCGCGGTGCGGGTACACGAACATTTGCTGTCACGCGGCGATCTGGGCCGCATGGACCGAGAGCGCGCCCAGCATGCCCTGGCACTGGACTTTCTTAAAGCGGGTCTGCTGGACCGCGCCGAAGACGCTTTGCGCAAATTGGAGTCGACCCCCTTTGAGGCCCAAGCCCGGCTGGCCCTGCTGGCCATTTACGAACGCTCGCGCGACTGGCCCCACGCGTCAGAGATTGCTGTCAAGCTCGAAAGCTCTGGCCAGGGCGCGTTCAACGGACGCCTAGCCCACTACCTGTGCGAAGAAGCGCTCACCCTGCAAAGCCGCCAACAGCCCAATGCGGCACTGGCGCGTTTGTTGGAAGCCGTGCAGACCGCCCCGCTGGCGCCCCGACCGCGGATCGATTTGGCGCGGCTACAGCTCGCCACCGGACAGGCCGACGCGGCCCTGGAGACCTTGCGCGCTCTGACCGAGCACACGCCGAATGCCCTGCCCTTGGCCGCCAGCCTGCTGGCCGAGTTGGGACAAAGGCCCGATCTGAGGGCATCAGCGCTAGCGCTGCTCACCGCGAGCTATGGGCAATCGCCATCCCTAGATGTGCTGGAGGCACTGGTGTCGCTCCACAACATGGCAGGGAATGACCCAACCGCTGGGCGCCATCTGTACGCCCGGCACCTTGAGCGCGAGCCCTCGTTGGTGGCTGCGTCGCGCTGGATCGAGGGTGAGAAGGCCGGGGCGGGACAGGCCCACCCCCAGGTGCAAAAAGCGCTGGCCCACGCGGTCAAACCCCTTCTGCGCTACCGCTGCGCCGCCTGCGGATTCGAAGCCAAGCAGCATTTTTGGCATTGCCCGGGCTGCCAAGCGTGGGACAGCTACCCGCCGCGTCGGGTGGAAGAGTTGTGACTTGGGGCGGCTGTCCCAAGTCGGCCTGCGCCTGAAACCCGTCGCTGCAGCGGCCCTCAGGCGACCCAAAAACGGCTGATCCAGCGCGCTGGGCGGATGAACCGGAAGCGCCGGTTCCGCCGCCCCACCAAGGCGTCGGGGGGGTTCACCTCCCCATGGAACACCACGATCCGGGTATTGGCTGGAAATACAGGCTCTCGCCAGTAATTGGTGGGCCAAGACGGGATGCAGTGGTACTTGAAGCTCACACACCAGTCCGCGGGCCAATAGCCCATCAAACCGCGCTGGTGCATGTGCTCGGACAGATAAGCCTGCTCGTTGCGGTGCTGGCGGCGGATGTCGGCAAAGTGGGCAATGAAGTGGCTCAACACGTCACCGTGTTTCAGCAGCTCGAAACGGTACACCGACGAATTGCCGGTCACGCGCCATGGTCGCTTCCAGTCGTGGATGATCAGGAACTCGCCTGGGGCCTCGAAAAAGCAGTCGATTTTGTCGACGATGACGATGTCCAGGTCCAGAAACAGCGCAGTGCCGCTGAGGCCATGCAGGTTTTCGTTGAAGATCGTCAGCTTTTTCCAAGCCCGCTCTGGGCCCTCGGGCTGGCTCAGGTTCAGGTAGGGCAGCGGCAGGCACTCCACCTCGGGTCGCACCCCGGTGGCGTCGTCGGTCAGGCACACAAAGCGCAGCGGGCCAGAAAGGTGGCGCCGCACCATGCCGTAGAGCCGGTCCACATACTCGGGACCGTACTTGGTACCCCACTTCATGCAGATCACCAAGCGGGGCCGGGCTTTGTTCGTATCATCCACAACGGTCATGCGAGGAGTATAAGGACCGGCCACCCCGCCCCAGCACAAGGATGCCTCCATGCGGCTCAAACCCCTGTCGATGTGCCGTGCGGCATGCTCCGCGGTGCTGGCGATGCTGTGGCTGCCCACGGCAGCAGTGGAAATCAACCACGCCACGGTCGCCGAGTTGGACGGCGTCCGTGGCATCGGGCCTGCGCTCTCGCGCGCGATGCTGGCGGAACGGGACGCCGCGCCGTTTCAAGATTGGCCCGACCTGATGCGCCGCGTGCGCGGCGTGAAGGCAGCCACCGCCAGCCAACTTTCCGATGCGGGCTTGACGGTACAGGGCCAGCCGTTCAACCGGTCGGGCAAGGCGCCACCCTCCACCATGCGGCCACCGCGCGATACCCATTGAAAGACCCCGCGTTGCGGCGCGTCACGCCACCGCGCCAGAAAGCGTACCAGTGGGCCCGAAAAAAGGTTTGAACGCTAAGGGAATCCAACCACCCGTCACCACCTTGGTGAAAGCGACCGAGAAAAGCGCTACAAAAAAAGCAGCAATGAATTGAGTTCCGACGGGGGCTGACAGCCTTTTTCTCACCAACAGCCATCGAAAACGTTTCACCATGGCGAGCGGGCCGAATTTCCACTCGCCTGGCAGACCCCTCAAGCTGCGGTGGCGGGCTCGCGGCGCACACCGCACACCAGCACACCGGGGTCGTTCGCTTTGATGGCGAGTTCGTTTTTGGCGTGGGCGACGTGCATGTCACGCGGCAACGTGACGTTGTTTTTCACTGCCAGGATCTCGGCCATCACGCTGACCGCGATCTCGGGCGGTGTCTTGCTGCCGATGTAAATCCCGATTGGACCGCGCAGCCGCACAAGAGACGCTTCGGTCTGCTCGAAGTGCTCGATCATGCGTTCCTGGCGCGCTTCGTTGTTGCGACGCGAACCAATGGCGCCGACGTAGAACGCATCGGTTTTGAGTGCCTCCAGCAAGGCCAGATCGTCCAGCTTGGGGTCGTGCGTCAACGCCACCACGCAGCTGCGTCGGTCGGGCCGAAACGCAGTGACGACATCGTCGGGCATCTCGCTCACCACCGTGGCGCCGGGCACCGACCAAGCACCACGGTACTCCTCGCGCGGGTCGCACACTGTGACCGAAAAGCCACTGAACAGGGCCATGGTCGCCAAGTATTCGGTGAGCTGGCCCGCGCCAATTAGCAGCATGCGGTACTCGGGCCCGAAGGTGTTGACCAGCTGCGTGTCGGTCACGGCCAGCTCCGCCGGTGCGAGTGCCTCGGTCAAACTCACCTCGCCGTCGCTGAGGCGCACCACACGTTGCATCAAACGACCGCCTTCCAGCGCGCGCACCAAATCGGCGAGCGCCTCGGCCGACGGGTCGTATTCCAGCAAGAGCTCCAGGGTACCGCCGCAGGGCAAACCGAAGCGGTGGGCCTCGTCGGCGGTGATGCCGTACTTGACGAAACCGGGCGCGCCCGAGGGAATGGCATGGGCCGCGTCCTTGCCCGCGTACGCCTGGGTGAACCGGTAGATCAGGTCGTCTTCGATGCAGCCACCCGACACCGAACCCACCACCGCGCCGTCTTCACACAACGCCATGATGGACCCCACGGGCCGGGGGGACGACCCCCAGGTCCGCACCACTGTGGCCAATAGACCGCGCTTGCCAGCCAGGCGCCAGTCGCGCAGGGTGCGCAGCACCATCACATCCAAATTTTCCATCGCCTGTGTCCTCTGCCGCCATTGTTTTGGGCGGGTTCTCGGCACCGATTATCCCGTTGTGCCGCCATGCAAGTGGTGCTCGCCGCATCCGATTCAGCTTAGGCTAAACCCTAGGGAAGATGCACTCTGAGCAGCCCCCAGCAGGGCCAGAAACGCACCAAAATCACACAAGGTGCATTGCGCGCCAAACGCACGACCCCATGAACGATCTCGCCGCCGCACAAGACACCGACCGACTGGCCGCGATCGAACGTGCGCGCCGGGCCCTGTTGGACGGGCACGCACCATCGCAGAACATGGTTTCGGCAGAGTTACAGCAGCGGGAATGGATCGCCGAATCCTGGCAGCGCTGCCTGGACCGCTCCCGCAGCCCTAACCAGCGTTTGGCGTTCGACGTGCTGCCCGCCGAGCAGGCGCAGCGCACGCTGGACGCGAACGAACTGCTAGTGCAGGCCGGTCGTCCGGTGTTGGAGCAGCTCAGCCGCGCGATTGCCGACATGCGCTACTTCACCATCCTCACCAGCGCAGACGGTGTGGTGGTGGGTGCCAACGGACCCATCGACCCGATGGACCGTCGCGCCAGCCTGATCACCCGGGTGGGTGTGGACCTGTCCGAGCGCAGCGTCGGCACCAGCGCGATCAGCACGGCACTCAAAGAACTGCACCCGGTTTGGCTGCACCGGGGCGAGCACTTCTACACCGATATGCGCTACTACAGTTGCGCGGGCGCACCCATCTTTGGCCCCGACGGCCACTGCGCAGGCATGCTGGACGTGACTGGCATCGAACAACCCGAACGGCCCGAGCTGGTGCATCTGGTGGCGCAATCGGCTCTCAGCATTGAGAACGCGATGGTGCTGCAGCGCCCACACGCGCTGGTGATTCGCTTGAACTGGCCCGGCCGGGCAATGGGCGACGACGGCGACGGCCTCGTTTGCGTGGACCGTGATGGCGTGGTGGTGGGCGCCAATAGCATCGCCCGCCAAATGGTCACCCGTTTGGTGCCGCGCAAAGGCCCTTCCATGCACTGCAGCGACCTGTTCGCCATGCCGTTCGAGTCGCTGTTTGACGCGGCAGGCCGAGGGGGGGCGCCGATCGAAGCGCCGTTGTGGACAGGCCTGCGGCTGCAGGCTCTGGCCCTGGAACCAGGACAAACAAGCGCCCAACGTCTGCCACGGCACGACCACACCGACGTGGCCATGCCACTCAAGGACGTTGAGATCGCGCTCATCAAAAGCGCGGTGGAGGAGGCCCGTGGCAACGTCATGGCCGCCGCGCGCAAGCTGGGCATCAGCCGCGCCACGGTGTACCGCAAGCTGGGCCTGGCGCGGCAAAAGTAAGCATTCAGACCGCTTGCTCCGGCGCCGTCCCGCGGCCAACCTGGGCATACGGGCTGGACGCCCTGATGCATCGGGGCGTTGCCGAAACGGTCCGTGCCGAGTGCTGCCCTGGGATGACTGGGCCGGGTCAGGCGAACGTCGCCAAAATCACACTGTCAAAAGCAAAACTGGCACAAGCCTCCTGGCCCTTCGCGACACCGCGAGCGACCGCCAAGGAATTGGGCAAGCTGGCGGTCACAGCGAGACCTGTCGCGGTCACCAGGGTCGCTTCTGTGCGGCTTTCACCTGCGCTCACATGGGTCAAGTGGCCACGAAATGCGTTGCGGGAGGCGTGTCGCCGTGGCGCAGCCAAAGTCAACGATACCGCCGGTGCCTTGACCAGCGCATGCGCCTGTGCGCCAAGCACCAAGCCCATGTGGCGGACCGAACCACTGGTGACACAGGCCACCATCGACTCGGCACCCGCCAGTTCCAGACCCACATGGACCAAACCGGCTGCGTCGTCCAATGACACCACCCGGCCTTCGAACTGGTTGCGCGCGCTGGTTTTGACCGACATGCGCCGGATCAAGGTTCGCAGTGCGTTTTTCTTCTGCGCTTCTTGGCTTTGTAACGGCGCTGCGGCCAATTGGTTGAGGATGTCCTGTTGCGAGCTTTCCATCGCACGGTACAGCGCGACGATGTGGCGGCCATGCGCCGTGAGCTGAGTGCCCCCGCCGTGTTGCCCCCCCGTGGTGCGCACCACCAGTGGCAACTCCGACAGGCTATTCATCGCGTCTAACGTGTCCCACGCAGCCTTGTAGGACAGCGGAACATCTTTGGCTGCACGGCTCAAAGAGCCATGCGTGCCGATCGCTTCCAGCAAGCGAATGCGCGCTTCGCTCAACACTGCCCCTGCAGGGGTCTCGAAAACGAGCTTGCCTGAGAGAGGTAAGTGCCGCTTGATTCGCATTCCGGGAAGATAACAGAGGCCAAAAACTTCACTTGCCTCAGCCAATTTTGCTGTCTGGCCAAGACACATCACGCACGCACCGCGCAAAGCAGTCGACAGAGTAAGCGTTATATACTCAAATAAATACCGATGAAGCTCAAAACGTCGTATGTCAATCAAACAATTGTTGAATGCTGTGGCCTTGTGGGCACTGTCTGGTCTGGCTTGTGCCGACACCGTGCAGGTTGCTGTAGCCGCCAACTTTGCCGCGCCC
The DNA here is from genome assembly GCA_027490925.1 of Comamonadaceae bacterium. Classification (GTDB taxonomy): domain Bacteria; phylum Pseudomonadota; class Gammaproteobacteria; order Burkholderiales; family Burkholderiaceae_C; genus PCRC01. Next base: position 10,421 of record JAIXXF010000033.1, on the reverse strand, counting down.
ATGCGGTCAATCGCGGCGATTTTTGAAAAAACCACAGGCCACAAAGTGGACTTGATCGTGGGATCCACCGGCAAGTTTTACGCGCAGGTCAAAAGCGGCGCGCCGTTCGACCTGTTCCTGTCGGCGGATGACAGCACCCCAGCCAAGCTGGAGCAAGAAGGACTGGCTGTCCAAGGCACCCGATTCACCTACGCCATTGGCAGACTGGTGCTGTGGTCGGCCAACCCTGCGGTGGTGGACAGCCAGGGCAAAGTGCTAAAACAGGGGGTATTCAACCGACTGGCAATCGCCAACCCCAAGGTGGCACCTTACGGCGCAGCGGCCATTGAAACACTGGGACAACTCGGCCTGCAGGATGCCGTGGCGCCCAAGCTGGTCACGGGCGAGAGCATCGGCCAAACCTTCAACTTCGTCTCCACGGGCAATGCCGAGCTGGGCTTTGTCGCTCTGTCTCAGGTGCTGGAAAGTGGCAAGCTCAAAAGTGGCTCAGTGTGGACCGTGCCAGCCCACCTGCACCAGCCGATCATTCAGGACGCGGTGCTGTTGGCCCGGGGCAAGGACAACCCCGCGGCGCTCGCCCTGATGGCCTTGCTCAAAACCGACCGGATCAAGGCCTTGATCCGCTCATACGGCTACACGCTCTGACGCCATGCTGAGCGAGTCCGATCTGGGTGCGATAGGGCTCACCCTGAGGCTGGCAGGGCTCACCACACTGATCTTGCTGTTGCTGGGCACGCCTTTGGCGTGGTGGTTGGCGCGCACCCGTTCCTGGGTCAAAGGACCCGTCGGTGCGGTGGTGGCCTTGCCCATCGTCTTGCCGCCTTCTGTGCTGGGCTTTTACCTGCTGGTGGGCCTGGGGCCTCAAGGCCCGGTGGGGCAACTCACCCAGTCACTGGGCTTGGGGGTGTTGCCTTTCACTTTTTGGGGCCTGTTGGTGGCTTCGGTCTTCTACTCGCTGCCCTTCGTGGTGCAGCCGATCCAGAATGCGTTCGAGGCACTGGGTGACCGGCCGATGGAAGCCGCAGCCACGCTGCGGGCGTCGCCGTTAGACACCTTCTTCAGTGTGGTACTGCCCCTGGCGAAGCCCGGCTACCTCACCGCCGCGGTGATGGGTTTTGCCCACACCGTGGGCGAGTTCGGCGTGGTGCTGATGGTGGGCGGCAACATCCCGAACGAGACCCGGGTCGTGGCGGTACAAATTTACGACCACGTAGAAGCACTGGAGTACGCCGACGCGCACCGGCTGGCAGCGGTGATGTTGGTGTTTTCATTCACCGTGCTGCTGGCCCTCTACGCCTTCAACCCCACTGGCAAACGCAGGGAAAAAGGATGAGTAGGCAGGTCTTGGCACGCTTCTCTCTGGCGCGAAGCGGTTTCTCGCTCAACGTTGACCTCGCTCTGCCGGGTCAGGGGTTGACCGCGCTCTTTGGCCACTCAGGCTCGGGCAAAACCACCGTGCTTCGGCTCATGGCCGGGTTGGAGGAAATACCGACCGGGTACTTGAGCGTCAATGGCGACGTGTGGCAAGACGGCCAGCGGGTGTTCAGGCCCACCCACCAACGCGACCTGGGGTACGTGTTTCAAGAAGCCAGCTTGTTCTCCCACCTCAACGTACAGGGCAACCTGGCGTATGGCATGTGCCGAATTCCGGTGGCGCATCGCCAGGTGTCACTGGACCATGCGGTGGCCTTGCTGGGGCTGGAGCATCTGCTGAAGCGCATGCCCGAGAGCTTGTCAGGCGGGGAGCGGCAGCGGGTGGCCATCGCCCGGGCGTTGGCGACGAGCCCGCGCATTTTGCTGATGGACGAGCCTTTGGCCGCGCTGGATGTGAAACGCAAAGAAGAGATCCTGCCGTACCTGCAGCGCCTGCATGACGAACTCAGCATCCCCATCGTGTATGTGACCCACTCCCCTGACGAGGTGGTGCGGCTGGCAGACCACCTGGTGCTGCTCGACCAAGGGAAGGTGGTGGCCCAGGGCGACACTGGCGACCTGCTCACCCGGCTCGACCTGCCGCTGGGGCACGGCGATGCCGCGAGTGCGCTTGTCACCGGGCGGATCACCGGCCACGACACGCACTACCACTTGAGCCGCGCGGAATTTCCCGGCGGGCACTTCACGCTCACCCAGGCCAGTGGCGCCCGCCTGCCTCTGGGACACAGCGTGCGTCTGCGGGTGCAGGCACGTGATGTGAGTCTGACGTTGGAGCAGCACCCGGCGACCAGCATCCTCAACGTATTGCCAGTGACGGTGACCGACTTGTCGCCCGATGGCCCAGGGCAGGTCATGGTTGGGCTGGACGCGGGGGGCACCCGTCTTTTGGCGAGGATCACCGCCAGATCGGCCGACGCGCTGGCACTGACACGGGGCAAGCAGGTGTATGCCCAGGTGAAAGGGGTGGCGCTGGTTGGTTGAGCTCAGGGGGCTGTGGCCACGGGCAATATCACCTCGACCCGTTGCAGCCAGCGCACATGGCGCGGCCCGGGCCTCAGGTCTTGCAGAGACCTGAGGCCCGGGCAGACCGTCGGTGTCCAGCAGTTCGTCGTTGCCCTGCCTCAGCACCACCACCACGCCGTCGCCCAAAGGGCTGTTGAACAACTCACCCCAAGAGTAGCTGGCTTGGTAACCGTCACGGGCGGTGAGCAAGACTACCGCTCTGCGCACCGTACGGCGGTCAGGCTTGAGGCCGGCCCGTTCGATCAGCTCACGCAACGGTACGCCCTGGTATTGCACCGCCAAGGTGACTTCTTTTCCACCTTGGCCGACGCGACGGTCTTCGTTGTAAGTTTGGCGCGGCCAAGCCAGCAAGTCGTTGCGCCCCAATGCCAGCGGCTGCACCACCTCCCCCACCACGCTCAAAATCACACCCGCCTGGGCTGGCGCCGGCTGCGATGGGGCCGGTCCCGCCGCCCATGCACCGACGGCCCCCGTCGTAGTGGCCAGGGCGCCAACCACCAACCAGTGGCGGCGCTTCATGGTGCTGCAAACCCGTGTTTGGCAAACACCTGCTGTGTGGCGGGTGCCAACAGCGATTGGGCGAAGGCCGCCGCTTCTGGCGCAGCGCCCGCACGCACGGTCAGTCCGTAGGCAGCCGCCACCTGGAGTTCAGGCCCGAAGGTGGTCACGCCCAACGCGGGCACCTCCCGCTGGGCCGCCACCGCGTTGGTGCAGTAGGTGATGAACAGGTCGGCCTGCCCGGTGGACATCACCCATGCATAAGTTCCCTGCCCTGGCGGGGCTTTGGGTGAATCGGCTGCGCCGGTGAGCTTCATGGCTTTGGCGTCCAAGCGCGCAAACGCGCCCGGCTGCAGGGCCTCGGCCTTGCGAAACAGGACCCAGGTGTAGTCACCAGACGGGTCCGAACCCGGGGTGGAGGTGCCCAAACGCAGACCAGGGCTCAGCAAGGTGTCCAACAAGGTGGCGGGCGTGACCGCCACGGTGGGCGCGGTCAGAGCGCACAAAGCGTTGCGCACGAACACCTGCGGCGACTGCCATGCGCCGCTGCGCGCCAAACGCTCGGGGTGCTGCGTGTCGGCCGATGCAAACACCATGGCGGTCTCCCCCCGCTCGATGCGCTCACGCAGCAGGCCAGAGGCCCCAAAGGTCAGCGCGATGGGCGTTCCCGTGCGGGCGGTGTGGGCGGCGGCGACCTCGGTCAGGGCTTCCCGCAAACTGCCTGCGGCATAAACCGACACCGCGGGGGCCTCGGCCTTGGGTCCCGCGGCGGCAGGGGGCACGGCGTCGCCCAGCGCGCCCCCCAGGCTGGTTTGCGCCAGCGTCGCCCCCCCGAACGCAACGCCAGCGGCCACCACCATGCCGGTCCGGCGCGGCATCACTTGGCGGCGTTCGGGAAGAACAACTGCTCTCCACCGATCTTGTAGCTGGCGATGGTGGCTTGGCCAGTGGGCGACACCACCCAGTCGACGAATTTCTGCGCGTCGGCCACTTTGACATGGGGGTGTTTGGCGGGATTGACTGCGATCACCCCGTACTGGTTGAACAGGCGGTTGTCACCTTCCACCAGCACCACCAAATCGCCCCGGTTCTTGAAGCTCAGCCAGGTGCCGCGGTCGGTCAGCACATAGGCGTTGTCGGACGACGCAATGTTCAGCGCCGGGCCCATGCCGCAGCCACACTCTTTGTAGCCACTGCCTTTGGCGGACTCTGCGCCCGCCTGGCGCCAGAACCGCAGCTCAGCGGCGTGGGTGCCGCTCTTGTCGCCGCGCGAGACGAAACTCGCGTTACCGCCAGAGAGCTTTTTGAGGGCTGCCACGATGTCGTTGCCCTTGGCGCCCGCCGGGTCGCTCTTGGGCCCGACCAACACGAAGTCGTTGTACATGACGGGCAGGCGCTTGATGCCAAAGCCATCGGCCACGAGTTTGTCTTCTGCCACCTGGTCGTGCACAAAGAGCACGTCGGCGTCGCCCCGGCGGCCCATGTCCAGGGCCTGACCGGTGCCCAGAGCGACGACCTTGACGTCCACACCGCTGGCCTTCTTGAACTCTGGCAGCAGGTGCCCAAACAGGCCCGACTGTTCGGTGGAGGTGGTGGAGGCCATGGTGATGCTTTGCGCATGCAGCGCCGCAGACGCTACAAAAACAGTAGCTACAGCGGCCGTTTTGAAAAGGGCTACAAGCCCGAAACGCTTGGAAACCATCATGAAAGCTCTCCTTTGACGAAAAAATCGACCGCCTCGGGCAGGGGGCCATGAAAAAAGTCGTGGACCGGCAGGTCGGCCAGCACCCGGCCACGTTCCAAGTACACCACGCGGGTGGCCAAGCGCTTGACTTGGCCGAGGTGATGGCTGGCAAAGACAAGGGTCATGCCGTGCGCCGCGAAGTCCTGTACCAGGCCCTCGACCTCGCGCTTGGCGTGGGGGTCCAAGCTGGCGGTGGGCTCGTCCAGCAACAGCACGTCGGGCGCCAGCGCCCACGCTCGGGCCAGGGCGACCCGCTGCTGCTGCCCCCCAGACAGTTTGCTGGCCAGTCGCCCGGATTCGGCCTGCAGCGACACCTTGGCCAGTGCCACGGTGGCGCGCTGCTGGGCCTCGGCCCAGCCGGTACCCGCCAGCCAAGGACCCAAGGCCACCTGGGTCAGCACACTCAGGCGCAACATATGCGGGCGCTGGAACACCATGGCCTGCCGCGCCGCAGGCGCGACTGTGCGCTGACCTTGGTCAGGCCGCAACAGGCCATGCAGCAAACGCAACAGGGTGCTCTTGCCGCTGCCGTTCCCACCGATCAGCGCCACCCGCTCACCGCGATGCACCACCAAGTCCACACCGCTGAGGGCTTGCACCCGGCCAAAGCGCACACCCGCCTGACGGAGTTCGATCAGGGCACCCACGACGGCCCCCTTGCCTCGCCACGCACCCGGCGCCAGCGCTGCAGCAGCGTGACGCTGGCATTGAGCACCAGCACCACCGCCAGCAGCACCAGCCCCAAGGCGAGGGCCAACGGCAAATCGCCCTTGCTGGTCTCCAGCGCGATCGCGGTGGTCATGACACGGGTGAAGCCGTCGATGTTGCCGCCCACCACCATCACCGCCCCCACCTCAGACACCGCGCGACCAAAAGCCGCGATCAATACTGTCAGCAGGGCGAAGCGCTCGTCCCAAACCAGCAGCAAACTGCGCACCCTGGTGGATGCCCCCAGCGACCGAAGCTGTTCGCCGTGCGCGCGCTCTGCGTCGTCGATCAACTGCCGGGTGAGCGCGATGACCACAGGCAAAACCAGCACCGTTTGCGCCAACACCATGGCCTTCAATGAGAACAACCACCCCAGAAACCCCAACGGGCCGCTGCGGGACAACAACAGGTAAATCACCAGGCCCACCACCACCGAAGGCAAGGCCAGCAGTGTGTTCAACACCGACAAAACCGCGTCGCGGCCGCGGAACCGCGCCACACCCAGCCACGCACCCACCGCCACGCCCCCGGCGCTGGCGAACAACAAGGCCAAAGCACTGACGGTCAGCGAACGCCCAACGATGGCCAGCAATTGCCCATCGAAGGCGACGATCAAATTCAGCGCGGTGGTGGCGCTGTCGGTCAGTGAATTCATGGGCTGAGGTATCGTAAGCAGCTTGCAATACCCCGCCCATATGAAGTGCCGTGCATAAGATTGACTTGAGCTATGAGTTGTCGCCGCTGGAAGCGACTGCGGCCGGTCAGACCCTGATCCGTAACCCTTTGCTCGACACCCTGCAAGCGGTGCAACAACACGGTTCTATCTCCGCCGCCGCGCGCCACCTTGATCTGTCTTACCGGCATGTGTGGGGCGAGCTCAAACGCTGGGAACAGCAGCTCGGCAACGAATTGCTGGTTTGGGAAAAAGGGCAGTCCGCCAAATTGAGTGAGTTTGGCCAGAAGCTGCTGTGGGCCGAGCGACAAGCCCAAGCCCGACTGGCTCCGCAAATCGAGGCCTTGCGGGCCGACCTGGAGCGTGCTTTCGCAGTGGCCTTTGACCCGGCCGCCCACGTGCTCAGCTTCTACGCCAGCCACGACGACGCACTCACCACCCTGCGTGAACACGCAGCCACACAGGCCCTGTACCTGGACGTGCGCTTCACTGGCAGCGTGGATGCAATCAGCGCGCTCAACGAAGGCCGCTGCAGCCTGGCGGGTTTCCACACCCGGCTACAACCGGGCCGAGACTCCCGCACCGCACGCACCTACCGCCCGCTGCTCAAACCTGGTTTGCACAAAGTGATTGGTTTCGCCCGTCGACAACAAGGCTTGATCGTCGCACGCGGCAACCCGCTGCAGTTGACCAAGCTGCAGGACCTGCTGCGGCCCGGCGTTCGCTTTGTGAACCGGACCCTGGGCACTGGCACGCGGGTGCTGCTGGACGAACTGCTTGGCGAGGCCGGTGTCGATGGTGCCCGGCTCATGGGTTATGAACGGGCCGAGCCGTCCCATTCGGCGGTGGCCCAAACGGTGGCCAGCGGCGAGGCGGATGCCGGACTCGGCATCGCGTCGGCCGCCCAAACCCGCGGGCTTGGTTTCGTACCCCTGCTGGAGGAGCAGTACCACCTGGTCTGCCTCAAGTCAGCGCTGCAACAAGACGCGACCCAGGTGCTGCTGAAGTTGCTGAAGCACAGCGCCTGGCAGCGCAAACTGGCGGGCATCGCAGGCTACCAGCCGCAACGCAGTGGCGAGGTGCTGCCACTCAGCCGAGAACTGCCATGGTGGCACTTTAAGAAAAAGACCTGAGCGCCGAGAGGCCGCGGACACTCAGACCGCACACGAGCGAAACCCCACGAAGCGCGTGTCGTCTTCCGGCAAGGCAAAGCCGCGGTACTTGGGGTGTTTCATGCGCTGACGCGTGGCGAACGATGCCCCCCTCAGGGTCCGCGCCCGGCCGAACCAGGGCACCGAGTAGCCATCCCAGGGCCCCGCGCTGAACCCCGGATAAGGCCGGAAATGTCCGGCGGTCCATTCCCAGACCTCACCCCAACGCCAGCCCCGACCGGCCGCGGTGTGGGCGGCCGCTTCCCACTCCACCTCGGTCGGCAGGCGACGCCCGGCCCAGCGGCACCAGGCATCGGCCTCCCACCAGGTCACATGCACCACCGGTTGATGGCCCGCGACCCGCACCGGCTGACCAAACCGCTGTTGCAGCACCGCTCCGCTGGCCACACCGATCTGTTCCACATGGCGCGGTGCGCGCCGCCCCTCTTCGAGTACCGCTTGCTGCAACCAGGCCCAGCCGTCTGGGTGCCAGTGGCTGGCGTCGTCGTAACCGCCGTCGTCCACGAACTCGACAAACTGCGCCCAACTCACCGGCTGGGCATCGATCTCAAACTCGGGCACGTGCACCATGTGCGCTGGGGTTTCGTTGTCAAAAGTAAAGCCTGTCGGGGCAACCTGGCCCACGCCGCTGTCGGAGGCCATGCCCATCGTCCAGCGGGTGGCGGGCATGCGCAAGGGCTCGCGCAGCACCAGACCCGCCGACCCGCTGGCGTGCAGCTTGAGCGGAACACCAAACGCCTGCGCCACCTGGACCATGGCCTCGCCACAGGCGTCCTCATGGAACAGCGCGAGGCGGAAAAAATACAAGGCCTGGTCGGTTTCAGCGGTCGTGTCCAGCAAAGACAGGCTGCTCTCCAGCACGTCGAGCAGGTAAGTGCGCACCTGATCGGGCGCGGGCAGGGCCAGGTCGTCGATCTCAAAGGCCGACACCATGTCCACCTCCCACCAGGCGTCGGCCATTGGCTCAATCGAGCCCAAGCGCAAAGCAGTGGGGTCGCACAAAGGCCCCAGATGGCGCTGTGGGTTGCGGCCCAGCCAGCGTTCTTGAAACCACCCAGCCCGGCCCGCCAGCCACAAGGGCGAAGGCAGGTGAGGCAGGGGCACCATGTCTGGGGGCACATCGGTCAGCGCCTCGCCCAACTGGGCCATCAAGTCGAGCGTGTGGTTGCGCGCATCGAGCAGCGCCAGAGACAGCGCGTCCCGCCCAGCACGGCGTACGGCGGGCGTATCGGTCAGGCCAGGGGGCAAAGTGTCGGTGTGGGCCATGGGCGATTATTCAACACGCCCACTCGCTGCGCGCCGGGTTGGCTGTCAAACCCGTCCGCCCATCGGTGGCGCCTGCGCAGACACCCTCAGACCGTCGGGCGCCTGGGCAGCTGCCCCAAGCCCAGGGCCTTGAAGCGCTCTATCACCAGTGGCTCGGCCGCATAGAAGGTGTAAGCGCCCCAACCCTTGACGCGCACCATCAGGCGCGGCGCGATGAGCCAGCGCAGTCCCGGCAAGTCGATCAGTTTGGCTTGGGTGATGTCCGCCAGTGCCACCTCGGTGGGCCAAGGGCCGCGCTGGCGAATGTGGCTGGTGCACACCTCAGTTCGGCTGAACAGCACCACCGCATAGCAAAACACCACCACCGCGCCTGTGACCAGCACCGTGGCGTACACCCCCCAGCCGAGTTCCGACCGGGCCAAGGTGCGCGCGGCTTGCTGGCCCCAAAACACCACCACCGCCACCAGGCCGGTGGCCAGCAGCTTGACCAGCCACGGGAACGACGGGCCGCCCACTGCCTGTTCAGGTCCAGCCAACGACACGTCAGCGCGGGGCGTTGCCCGCCGGGTTGGGCGGCTGTGACGGCGCGGCCTGTTGCAACAAGTCGTTCATCGGACTTTGGTCGTCGGCTGGTGCGGGCAGGTCCGGCGCAGGCATCTCGACCTTGTCCAGATCGATCACTGGTGGTTTATCCAAAAACACGGTGACCGTCTGCGGTACAAAAATCACGATCACGACCAACAACAACTGCAGCAGCACAAAGGGAATGGCGCCCAAATAGATGTCTTTGGACAACACCTTGTTGGGCAGTGAACCGTTCTTGAACAACGTGTCTGAAATGCCACGCAGGTAGAACAGCGCAAAACCAAACGGCGGGTGCATGAAGCTGGTCTGCATGTTCACACACAGCAACACACCGAACCAGATCATGTCGATGCCCAGCTTGTCGGCGACCGGCGCGAGCAGCGGCAAGATGATGAAGGCGATCTCAAAGAAGTCGAGAAAAAACGCCAGAAAGAAAACGAAGACGTTGACGACGATCAAAAAACCGGTCTGTCCGCCGGGCAAACCAGACAGCAGGTGTTCGATCCACTTGGCACCGTCCACCCCTTGGAACACCAGCGAAAACACCCGCGACCCGATCAGGATGAACACCACCATCGCCGTGATGCGCATGGTGCCTGCCAGCGTGTCCTTCAACAGCGGCCAGCTCAGGCGACGATGCAAGCCCGCCAGAATGAATGCGCCCACAGCGCCCATCGCGCCAGCCTCGGTGGGGGTGGCAATGGCGGTACCGATGCCGGGCAATCCACCCATGCTCCCCAGCACAGCGAAAATCAAAATGGCCGAGGGCACGATGCCACGCAAGCATTTCTTCCAGAGCGCCCAACCCTGCAGCGAACGCGCCTCTGGCGGCAACCCGGGCAAATCGGCAGGCCGCCACTTTGTCAGCGCGAAGGTGTAGACCGCAAAAATCAGGACCTGCAGGATCGAGGGACCCCAGGCACCCTTGTACATGTCCCCCACCGAGCGGCCCAATTGATCAGCCATCACCACCAACACCAACGAAGGGGGGACCAGTTGGGTGATGGTGCCCGATGCGGCCAGCACACCGGTGGCGTAGCGCATGTTGTAGCCGTAGCGCATCATCACCGGCAGCGCGATCATGGCCATGGCGATCACCTGGCCTGCCACTGTGCCGGTGATCGCGCCAAGGATGAACCCCACCGCGATGACCGCATACCCCAAGCCGCCTCGCGCCGGACCAAACAACTGGCCCATGGAGTCAAGCAGGTCTTCCGCCAGGCCGCACTTCTCTAGGATTGCGCCCATCAGGGTGAAAAACGGAATGGCCAACAGCAACTCGTTGGACAGAATACCCAGCACGTTCAGGGGCAGGTTG
>JAIXXF010000029.1 GCA_027490925.1 Comamonadaceae bacterium | reverse complement strand
TGGCTGCAAGAACAAGGTGTGGTGCCCGATCTGCGCCAGGCCCTGACCGACCTGCTGCGCACCCAGGGCCCGCAAAGCGGCACAGCGGTAATCTACGACCTCGACCAGACCGAAGGCACCTACGCCGCCGCCGAATACCTGCGCGACCGTTTCGAGCGCGTGGTGGTGCTCTCGCCGCGCGAGACGATCGCCGAGGAGGCGGTGCTGGTGGCACGCCAACGCATCCACCGGCGCTTTTTTGAGCGCGGCATCGAGGTCAAGACCTGGGTCGACCCGGTGTGGAGCGAGCACTTTGAAAACACGGGCTGCCTGCAATACCGCAGCGTGTTCGGCGGGCCGCTCCAGGACATCGAGAACGTGGCGTTTTTTGCCTACGCCTCGCCTCGCCGCCCCGACGACGCACTGCTGGGCCCCTTGCAGGCCGCCGGCATCACACTGAGCCGGGTGGGCGACTGCAAGAGCGCCCGCGATGCGCTGGCGGCCACTGCCGAGGGGCACGAGGCCGGACTGCAGGCTTGAGCCAGACACCAGCAGCCCGCCCTGCTGGCCCACCCGATCGGGGCAAGCCGCCCGTGTGAGTTGCGACCCAATGAGTCAATCGGTACTTTGCCCAATGAGCCTCCTGCCAGTTTCGCGCGTCCCAATGGAAAACCCCGGTTCCACGGCCCGCATTTTGTGTGAAAGTCATGTTCGTACAGACTCAAGGCAAGTCAAGAGCAAAGGGTCTGTAGCGGCTCGCCACCGGCGGGCAGCAGCGGCTCTTTCAACCACTCGAGGAGACAAGCCATGCGCATTCCTGAAAAACTCAACGGTCCACGCCGCTGGCACAAAGCGGCCGTCGCAGTGGCCGTCTCGCTGGCCACGCTGCCAGCGCTGGCCCAAGAAACCTTCAAGATCGGCATCGTCAGCTTTCTGTCGGGCCAGGCCGCAGAAAGCTTTGGCGTGCCCGCAATCAATGCCGGCAAACTGCTGATTGACCAGTTCAACAAGGGCGCTGCCCCCGCGCCCTACAACCGCCCTGGCTTTGGGGGCATGAAGATCGAGCCGATTTATGTCGACGAGGCCGGCGGCGCAACCAAGCAGGTTCAGGAAATGCGCAACCTCTACGACCGCGACAAAGTCGATGTGGTGCTGGGCTACGTCAGCTCGGGCGACTGCTTGGCGGTGGCCCCCGTGGCCGAGGAAATGAAGAAATTCCTCATCCTCTACGACTGCGGCACGCCGCGTATCTTTGAGGACGGCAAATACAACTACGTGTTTCGAACCGCCGCGCATGCCACCATGGACAACGTGGCTCTGGCGCGCTACCTCAAGGCCCGCAACGTCAAGGTCGACACCTTCAACCTGATCAACCAAGACTACGCCTGGGGCCAAGACAGCAAGGCCGACTTCATCCTCTCGATGAAGCAGCTCTACCCCAATGCCAAACAGCAGGCGGACTTGCTGCCCAAGTTTGGCGCAGGCCAGTACGGCACCGAGGTTTCGGCTCTGCTGAGCCGGCCGGCCGACATCCTGCACTCGAGTCTGTGGGGCGGTGACTTGCAGGCCTTCATCTTGCAAGGCGGCGCGCGCGGCGTGTTCCAAAAGCAGACCCCCGTGTTTTCGGCAGCAGACCATGTGCTGGTGCCGATGGGCGATAAGTTTCCCAGCGGCGCCATCATTGGGGCCCGCGGTGCCTACGGTTTGATGTCGCCCAAGTCGGCGCTCAATGACTGGTGGTTCGAGCTGCACTCCAAAGAGCTCAAGGTCTACCCGGCCCAGCCGTCTTACCGCATGGCCCAAGGCTTGATGGGTCTGAAGCTGGCCGTCGAAAGAGCCATGGCCGCCAACGGCGGCAGGAAACCGACCCCCGAGCAATTGGCTGCCGCCATGCGCGGCTCGAGCTGGCCCTCGCCCGGCGGCACCATCACCATGGCGCTGGGCAATGGCCACCAGGCCATCCAGGAGACCGCCATCGGCCGCACCCGCTGGGATGCCGCAAGAAAAATGGTGGTCATTGAAGACATCCAGCGCTTCAGCGCCGAATGCGTCAACCCGCCGGCCAACATGACGTCCGACGACTGGATGAAAGCCGGCTTCCCCGGCAGCAAGTGCTAAGGACCTAGCCCCATCCCGGCCGGGCCAAGCGGGGCCCGGCCGGCCCAGCCACCGGCGTGACTGAACGCGACCTGACCTGCGAGTGACCCGCGCATGAGCTTGCTTCTGACCATCTTGTTTGACGGCATCATCTACGCGTCCTGGCTCTTTATCGTGGCCCTGGGGCTGACGCTGGTTTTTGGTGTGCTCAAGATTCTCAACATCGCGCACGGCAGCTTCTACGCGGTGGGCGCCTATGCCGGCGCGAGCCTGGTGACCTGGTTGCTGTCCATGCAGGTGTCTCCCGCATTGGGCGCGCTGGGACTGGTGGCGGCGGCAGTAGGCGTGGCTGCCATCGTCGCACCGTTGACCGAGCGCGGTTTGCTGCGCATGTTTTATGGCCGCGATGAGGTGCTGCTGGTGCTGGTGACCTACGCGCTGTTTCTCATGCTCGAAGACGTGATGAAGCTCATTTGGGGCGTCAACCCCTACTACGTGGCCGATACCTACCAGGCTTTTGGCAACGTTCAACTCGGCGCGCTGAGCTATGTCGGCTATGACGTGATGCTGATCGGCGTGGCCGTGGTCTGCGGCGCGCTCACCTGGTGGGTGCTCAACCACACGCGCCAGGGCAAGATTGTCACCTCGGTGATCCACAGCGCCGAAGTGGCCTCGAGCATGGGCGTGAATGTTTCGCGGATCTACACCGGCGCCTTCATGGTGGGCGTGTTCCTGGCTGCCCTGGGCGGGGCCTTGACCGCGCCCATGCTCTCGGTGCAGCCCGGACTCAGTGTGGGCGTCATCATCACCAGCTTTGCTGTGGTGATCATCGGTGGCCTGGGAAGCATTGAAGGCGCTGCGATCGGAGCGATTGTGGTGGGGCTGGCTCGCGCGGCATCGGTCCACCTGTGGCCTCCAGCCGAGCTGTTCAGCATTTATCTGGTCATGGCCGCCATTTTGGTCTTCAAGCCGCAAGGGCTTTTCCAACGCATTCAGGCCAGAAAGATCTGAGCGTCCATGTCCACGGCCTTGTTCCCCCATCAGGCGCCCGCACTGGGCGCCCGTCAGGTCGGCGCGGTGGCGCTGGTCTGTTTCATCGCCCTGCTGGTGTTAGGGCTGCTGGCGCCCAAATGGCTGGTCTCCCTGGCCACTCTGGCCTGCGCCAACGCCCTGGTTTCGCTAGGTATTCTGATCATGATGCGCAGCGGCGTCGTGCCCTTTGGCCAAGGCCTGGTGTTTGCAGCCGGAGGCTATGCGGCGGCCCTGGCCTTTAACAAGCTGGGGCTCAAGGATGCGGTCGGGCTTTGCATGTTCGGCGGCCTGGCCGGTCTGCTGGTTGCCGCCCCTTTTGCGCCGATGCTGGCACGCTATCGGGGCATCTTTTTTGCCATGCTGTCGCTGGCGCTTTCCATGGTGCTTTACGGTATTTTGATGAAGACCGAAGCACTGGGCGGCTCCGATGGCTTTAACGTGACCCGGCCGACGCTCTTTGGCATGACTGCACCGCAAAGCCGGCCCGAGCTCTTGCTTTGGGGCGTCACCGCTGCGTTTACCTGCTTGTTCGCCGCGCTGGTGCGCCTGTACTGCAACTCCCCGCGCGGCCTGGTCTCCATGGCGGTGCGAGAAAACGAGTTGCGCGTCGAATACCTGGGCATGTCGGTGGTCAACGTCGTGGCCTGGAACTATTGCCTGGCCGCTTTCTTAGGCGGTGTCGGCGGCGCACTGGCGGTGCTCGCCCTGGGCCATATCGAGCCGAACTTCGCCTACTGGACCACTTCGGGCGAGTTTGTCTTCGTCGCCATCTTGGCCGGCCATCACAGCGTCATGGCCATTGTGGCCAGCTCCTTCATTTTGGAGCTGGTTCGCTCTTTTTCGAGCGCCTACTTCCCCAACACGTGGCAGCTCGCTCTAGGGCTGTTCCTTTTGCTGGTGATCCGTTTCCTGCCCGAAGGACTGGGCTCGTTGGCACAAAAAGTGCGCGGCTCACCGGCCAAGGCCGACTCGGGCCATGACGACAAGGCAAGCCGATGACAACCCCCGTCTACCCTTGCGTGCTGTCGGCGCAAGGCCTGAACCTGAGCTTTGGAGCGGTCACGGCGGCGGCCGACGTCAGCATCGACATCCAGCGCGGCGAGCGGCTGTGTCTGATTGGCAGCAATGGCGCCGGCAAAACCACGTTTGTCAACATGATCACCGGCTACCTACGGCCCAACTCGGGGACGATTTTTCTGGGGCAAGAAAACATCACCCGACTCAGCCCGCGCGAGATCACCCGCCGCGGTGTCGCACGCTCGTTTCAAATTCCGCAGCTTTGCCTGCACATGACGGTGCTCGACAACGTGCTCGCCGCCATGCACTGCAACCGCGGCAACACGCATTTCCTCAAGCCCGCACATGACCCCGACTCACTGGCTTTTTGTCATGGCCTGCTGGAGCGATTTGGCTTGCTCAGCCAGGCCATGAGGCCGGTTCGCGAGCTGCCCGGTGGCGTGCGCAAATTGCTCGACATAGCGATGGCCCTGACCGGTCAGCCCAAGCTGCTCTTGCTCGATGAGCCCACCAGTGGCGTGAGCGCCGATGAGAAGTTTTCGACCATGGACACCGTCGTGCAGGCCATCGAACAAGAGGGGGGCGAAGAAGCGGTGACCGTTGTGTTCGTAGAGCACGACATGGATATTGTGCGACGCTACGCCACCCGGGTTGCCGCCTTCTATGGTGGGCGCGTCATCGCAGACGGACAGGCCAGTAGCGTGCTGGTCGACCCGGAGGTGCAGCGCCATGTCACCGGCCTGGCCCCCGCGAGCAGTTCTGAGGCCACCCAGGTGCAGCCATGATCGAGGTGGTCGGCGCCCGCGTGGCAATCCAAAACGTTGAAGTCTTGCGTGACTTTTCGATTCGCATTGAAGGCGGCGCCATGGTGGGCCTGATCGGTCGCAACGGCGCGGGCAAGACCACGGTGATGCGAACCATCATGGGCCATCTGCCCCTGCTGGCTGGGCAACTGCGCTTCGAAGGCCGCGATCTCACTGCGCTGCCGGCCCATGCCAGAGCGGGAATGGGCATCGGCTACATGCCTGAAGACCGAGGTCTGGTGCCTGAACTGACCGTTGAAGAAAACATTTGCCTGCCCCTGTGGACGCAACCCTCGCTCGATGTCAAGACGAGGCTCGATTTTGTCTACGGCGTCTTGCCCGAGTTGCTGCCTATGCGAGAGCGGCGTGCCTTGCTGCTGTCGGGCGGGCAGCAAAAGCTCGCGGCACTGGCGCGCGCTTTGGTGGTGGGCACTCGTCTGTTGCTGCTCGATGAGCCGTTTGAAGGCGTGGCACCGGCGCTGTCCCAGCGTCTGTCGGAAGTGGTGGCAGGCCTGCGGGGCAGCGGGCTGTCGGTGCTGATCAGCCAGTCCGATATCAACCACTCGCGCTCCCTGCTCGACGCCGAAGTGGTGATCGAGCGCGGCGCCAATCAGGCCGCGCCGGACCGCAAGGCCTAAAGCGTCACTCCCGCGAGCAGCCACCCCGAGGGGCTCGGGGTGCAAGTGCAGTGGGCATGGGGTTGTCAGGCCCCATCGCCCGCGGCTCCCACAAGCCCAGCCCTTTGCCCAGCCCTTTGCCCAGCCCTTTGCCCAGCCCTTTGCCCAGCCGGCCTTGCCCTGTGGGGGCGCAGCGCCGACAAAGCCCTGTAGGAGCGCCGCCCTCGGCGCGAT